>NZ_CP084541.1:925000-1250000 GCF_020410765.1 Streptomyces marincola
CATGAACTGCTTGTCTTGCCTCAAAAAAACTGGCGTTGACTTTTGGTGCGCTGTTGAGTTCTCAAGGAACGGACGCTTCCTTCGAATCCCTCTCAGGACCCTCCGGGCGCTTCCCTTCGCTGTGTCCACTACGTTAGCCGACTTCCTGGCTATTTCCTAATCCGTGCCCGTCGGATTGTTTTCGGGGAACCGAAAACGCCCCTGCGGGGGAAGTCAGTGCTTGTCGTGGTCCGCCCTGGAGCCGTCCCAGCCTGCCTGTGGCAGCTGGTGTACCGGCCTCCGTCTTGGGCGACTCGACCAACATTACGACCCGTCCTGTGACGCGTCAAGTCGCGCCGCCCGCCGCCGGGGCTTGTGGGCCCGGTACGGACTCACCGTGGGGTCGTCGGTGATCCAGAACCGCCACGGCTGCGTGGCCCCCTCGCCCCCGACCCCCGTGCGCGGACCGCTGCTGATCCGCCCGCGCGGCACCGGCGTTCCCCGCAGGACGCGCAGCGCGGCTCCCGCCGCGCCGCCGCACACGTCCGTGCCGTCCATGCCCAGGTCCACGTCGAGCGCGGTCGCGAGGCGGGCAGGACCCCGCGCCAGCTCCGCGTCGCCGCGGGACCTGGGCCGGCGGCGCCTCGCGAGTTCCACGCCGGAGACGACCTCCGCGGCCCGCAGGAGCACCCCGCTCGCGTGCCCGGCCGGTCCGCAGACCAGGTTGACGCAGTGCCACATGCCGTAGGTGAAGTAGACGTAGGAGTGGCCCGGCGGGCCGTACATCGTCGCGTTGCGCCGGGTGCGCCCCCGGTAGGCGTGCGAGCCGGGATCCACTTCCCCGGCGTACGCCTCGACCTCGGTCAGGCGCAGGACGATCTCCCCCTCGGGCAGGACGCGGACCAGCGTGCGACCGAGCAGATCGGGGGCGACGTCCAGGACGGGCCGGTCGAAGAAGCCCCGGGGCAGCGGTTCGTTCGGATCGGTTGTCATTCCTCCCCCTGGGGACGGTCATCCTTCGAGCAGCACGGACATCGGGGTCGGGCGGGACCGCCAGTGGACCACGCTCTCCTCGACGATAAGTCCCGCGGTCGCCGCGACGTCGGGTGCCGTCCGCTCCAGCACGCTCCAGCCGCGGGCGATGAGCAGGTACCCGCGCGGGGTGCCCCACCACGAGAGGTCGGTCAGGCAGTCGTGCAGCGCGTCCCAGTTGCGGCCGAACCAGTCCGGCAGGTCGAGGGCGTCCGCGCAGAGAGCGAGGAACGAACGCTTGTCCACCGCTTCCCCCGCCGGCAGGACCGCCACGTGCCAGCCGGCGCGGCGCGCCGCGCGGCGGGCGCCGTCGACCGCCGAGGCGTCCGCGGACCAGCGGTGGACGCCGGGCGGGCGCGAGCCGTCGAGGACACCGGCGACCGTGTCCTGCGGTGGGCCTTCGTCGCTGACCATGTTCTCTCCCGTCTCACTAGGCTAGCGCCGGCAAGCGCTCCTCCCGGCAGACGGGAGGAGAACCCGGAACAGCAGGAGGTCTCGTCATGTCCGAGCCGCGGCGGCGTCCGCTCCCCCATGACTTCCACCCGCCGGTGGCCCCCGTCACGGTCGTCAGCGACGACGTGCCGGACGGCGGGCGGCTGAAGGACGAGCAGGTGTTCGCGGCGGGCAACACCTCGCCGCACCTGCGCTGGTCCGGCGCCCCCGAGGGCACCAAGAGCTACGCGGTCACCTGCTACGACCCGGACGCGCCGACCGGAAGCGGGTTCTGGCACTGGGTGGTCTTCAACATCCCGTCCGACGTCTCGGAGCTCCCGGCCGGCGCGGGCAGCGGCGAGAAGCCGGGCCTGCCGGCCGGGGCCGTGCACGTGCGCAACGACTACGGCACGCGCGACTTCGGCGGCGCGGCGCCGCCGCCCGGGGACGGTCCGCACCGGTACGTCTTCACCGTGTACGCCGTGGACGCCGAGCAGTTGGGCCCGGACGGGAACGCCACTCCGGCCCAGGTCGGTTTCATGCTGCGGTTCCACGCGATCGGCCGGGGCCAGGTGATCGGCGAGTACGAGGTCCCGGCCGAGGGCTGACGCACGCGCGACGCGGGCTCGCGCCGCCCGTTGTCGCAGGTCCCGCCGTCACCTCCCGTTCGCCTCCTCTTCCCCCACCGCGCCGGGAAATTGCATTGTCCGCCCGGCAGGCCCCCGGCACAGTGGAGCCAGCCCGCCGCGGGGCGGGGCACAACGGGAGGTGGGCGGGATGCGGCAGACCCTCGTGCTGAACGCGAGCTACGAACCCTTGTCGACGGTGTCCCTGCGGCGTGCCGTGGTCCTGGTGATCCAGCACAAGGCCATCGTGGAGCAGTCCCACCCCGGGCTGCGCGTGCGTGCGGCGGCTGTCGACCTCCCGGTACCGCAGGTGATCAGGCTGCGGCGGTTCGTCAAGGTGCCGTTCCGACAACGGGCGCCGTGGTCGCGGCGCGGCGTGCTCGTGCGCGACCGGCACCGGTGCGCGTACTGCGGGCGCAGGGCCACGACGATCGATCACGTGGTGCCCAAGTCGCAGGGCGGCGGGGACACGTGGCTGAACACGGTCGCGGCGTGCGCCGAGGACAATCACAGGAAGGCCGCCAGGACGCCGGCCCAGGCGGGCATGCGCCTGCTGGCCCAGCCGTTCGAGCCCACGCCCGCGGACGCGCTGCTGCTCGCGGTCGGGGCCACCGGCGGGGACCAGCTGCCCGACTGGCTGCCGCTGCCGGGGGCCGCGGCGTCCGCGTGACAACGGCCGGGCCCCGCCCGGAACGCAACGGTGCCCGCCCCGCGGATCGCGGGGCGGGCACCGGCGTTTCGCTGACGCGTGCGCCCTACTCGATGCGCGGCTGCTCGCGGCGGGCCGGCTTGTCGAGGGCGTCGCCCGCGGACGGTCCGCCCGGGGTGCCGCCGCCGTTGGGCGCGGTGAAGCGGCTGAGGTTGCCGCCCAGCCCCTTGAGCGCCTCGCCGATCTCGCTGGGCACGATCCAGAGCTTGTTGGAGTCGCCTTCCGCGATCTTCGGCAGCATCTGGACGTACTGGTAGGAGAGCAGCTTCTGGTCGGCGTCGCCGGCGTGGATGGCCTCGAAGACCGTGCGGATCGCCTGGGCCTCGCCCTCGGCGCGCAGCGCGGCGGCCTTCGCGTCACCCTCGGCGCGGAGGATCTCGGACTGCTTGGCGCCCTCGGCCTGGAGGATCTCCGACTGGCGGACACCCTCGGCCTGGAGGATCGCGGCGCGCTTGTCGCGGTCGGCGCGCATCTGCTTCTCCATCGAGTCCTGGATGGAGGTGGGCGGCTCGATGGCCTTCAGCTCGACGCGGTTGACGCGGATGCCCCACTTGCCCGTGGCCTCGTCGAGGACGCCGCGCAGGGCGGCGTTGATCTCCTCGCGCGAGGTCAGGGTCCGTTCCAGGTCCATGCCGCCGATGATGTTCCGCAGTGTGGTGACCGTCAGCTGCTCGATGGCCTGGATGTAGTTGGAGACCTCGTAGGTGGCCGCCCGGGCGTCGGTCACCTGGTAGTAGATGACGGTGTCGATGTTCACCACGAGGTTGTCCTGGGTGATCACCGGCTGGGGCGGGAAGGGCACGACCTGCTCGCGGAGGTCGATGCGGTTGCGGATGCGGTCGATGAACGGGACGACGATGTTGAGGCCGGCGTTCAGCGTCCTGGTGTAGCGCCCGAAGCGCTCGACGATGGCGGCGCTCGCCTGCTGGATCACCTGGATGGTCTGGACGAGAGCGATGACGACCAGCACCACCAGGATGATCAGCACGATGATGATGGCGTCCATCGTGTACTCCCCCTGCGACTAGACGAGTTCGGACAATTGAATTGTCGATGTGGCGACCGGGCCATCACATCACGACGGCGGTGGCCCCGTCGATCTCGACAACGCTGACCTGGCTGCCCGGCTCGTAGGAGTCGCCCTCCCCGAGCGCCCGCGCCGACCAGACCTCCCCGGCGAGCTTGATGCGCCCGTTGCGCGCGTCGACGCGTTCGAGCACGACCGCCGACTTGCCCATGAGCGCGTCGGGACCCGATCTGAGCGCGGGCGGCTGCACGCGCGAGCGGCGCGCGATGGGCCGGACGACGGCGATCAGCGCGGTGGAGACGACGGCGAACACCACGACCTGCACGGCGACGGAGTCCGTGACGCCGGCCGCGAGGGCGCCCGCGACGGCCCCGGCGGCCAGCATGCCGAGCTCCGGCATGGCGGTCAGAACGAGAGCGATCGAGAATCCTCCGGCGGCGACGAGCCACCACACCCAGAAGTCCACCGACTCATGGTAGATCCGCGGGCACGCCACGGAACAGGCCCGCGAGCCCGCGGTGTCAGCCGAGCGGCAGCCCCTGGGCGGTCCAGCGGTCGCCCTGGCGCTCGACGACGAGGGGCAGGCCGAAGCAGTGCGAGAGCTCGGCCGAGGTGAGCACGGTGCCGATCGGGCCGGCCGCGAGCACCTTGCCCTGCCGGATGAGGAGGACGTGCGTGAAACCGGGCGGGATCTCCTCGACGTGGTGCGTCACCATCACCATCGCGGGCGCGTACGCGTCCCGGGCGAGGCGGCCGAGGCGGCGCACCAGGTCCTCGCGGCCTCCGAGGTCGAGGCCGGCGGCGGGCTCGTCGAGCAGCAGCAGCTCCGGGTCGGTCATCAGCGCGCGGGCGATCTGGGTGCGCTTGCGCTCGCCCTCGGAGAGGGTGCCGAACTTGCGGTCGAGGTAGGCGTTCATGCCCAGCCGGTCCAGGAACGCGCGGGCGCGCCGCTCGTCGACCTCGTCGTACTCCTCCTGCCAGCCCGCGGTCATGCCGTAGGCGGCCGTCAGCACGGTCTGGAGCACCGTCTGGCGGGCCGAGAGCTTGCCGGCGAGCGCGCTGCTCGCCATGCCGATGCGGGGGCGCAGGTCGAACACGTCGACGGCGCCCAGCTTCTCGCCGAGGATGCCGACGGTGCCCGAGGTGGGGAAGAGGTAGCTGGACGCGAGGTTGAGCAGGGTGGTCTTGCCCGCGCCGTTGGGCCCCAGGATGATCCAGCGCTCGCCCTCGGCGACGGACCAGGAGACCTTGTCCACCAGCGACCGGCCTTCGCGGACCACGGATACGTCCACCAGCTCCAGTACATCGCTCATGCGCGCGGTCTCTCCCCTTGCAGTCGCCGTCGGACAAAACTTACGCCACCGCTGCCGGACCCGGAGCGGCGGGAGGCTCGTTGGGTCCGCTTCCCTAAGGTAGAGGGCATGCTGGACGAACCTCGTGCGGGCCGCCTCGCTGCGTGGGGCAATGCGCTGTTCGCCGGACTTGTCTCACCGGACGAGGCCGCGACGCGCGCCGTGGGCGGCGACACCGTGCACCGCGTCATCGGTTTGCCGGATGAGGACGGGGCGGTCGGGTTGACGCTCGCGTTCGGCCGGCTGCGGGCGCTCGGCGTGGCGGGGCTGCGTGTCGCGCTGCCCGCGCCCGGGCATCCGCTGGGGCTCAGCGGCCCCGCGGAGTTCAACGCCGCGGCGATCGAGGCGGGGGAAGCGGTGATCGGCCCCGGGCCGGGGCTCGGGCTGGTTCCCGAGGTCCACCGGGCGGGGCCGGCGGGCGACGTGGTGACCGAGGTGCTGTGGCGGTGCCTGCCGGTGCGGGCGGCGCCGCCGGCCGACGTGCCCTCGCTCGGGGAGGCCGAGCGGGAGCTGGCCGAGGTGCTGCGGCAGGCGACGGAGGCGCTGACGCGGCTGGACGTGGCCGGTGCGGGGCCGATGGCGCTGGCGCGCCTTGAGGCGTACCGCGTCAGGATGGAGCAGGGGCGGCGGCTGCTCGCGCCGGGCTACCCGCCGCGAGCGGTGCGCGTGCTGGAGTTCGCGCAGCGGGTCGGTGCCCTGGTGGAGATCGCGGACGAGAGCGCGGAGGACGAACGGCTCGCGCACGGGGCCGCGGTCAGCGCCGCGCAGATCGGGGAGCGGGACCGGGTGCTGCGCACGGTGGAGCGGGCCGCGCGGCGGGCCAGGGTGGCCGCCTACAACGCGTACGCCGAGGAGCTGGAGCGGCAGCGGGACTGAGGGCGGGCGGGGCCGTACCCGCGGGTCGGGCCGGTGACGCGGAGGTGCCCCCGGCCGCGGCCGGGAGGGCGGCGGTCCGGGGGCGCCTGAGGGGCGCTGACGCGCGCGGGCGGGGCGAGCCCTGACGTCCGGCAGCGCGTCGCTTCCCCGGCCGGTGGCCGTTCGTTCAGCCGACGACGCCGACGTTGCCCCAGGTGGGGTTGAGGAGGCCGACGACGTTCACCGAGTTGCCGACGACCGTGACCGGAAGGTTCACGGGGATCTGCACGATGTTGCCCGAGGCGACCCCGGGCGAGGCCACGGCCTGGGCGCCCGCGTCGGCGGCTGCGGCGGCGGTGCCGGCGGCCGTGCCGGCCACGGTACCCGCGGTGACCAGGACGAGGGCGGCCCGCTTGGCAGTGTTCATGATTGGTCCTCCTGGACGTTGCTGTGCCACGCCCGCCGGTGACGAGGGCGCACGCTGCACAACGCGCGGGCCGAACGCGCGGCACGGGCGTGCTGCCCGTTACGCACGTTCGGCCCAGTGTCCCGTGGGGACGGCGGTGGCCTGTGCCGTCTCAGCCGACGAAGGAGGCGTTGCCGAACACCGGGTTGAGGACACCGATGACGTTCACGGAGTTGCCGTTGACGGTCACCGGGAGGTTCACCGGCACCTCGACGACGTTGCCGGAGGCGACGCCCGGCGAGTTGAGGGCGGTGCCCACGGCGCCGGAGTGGGCGGAGGCCGCGCCCGCACCGGCGGCGGCGATCCCGCCGGCCATCAGAGTGACAGCGGCGGCCTTCTTCAGGTTCTTCACTTGCCAGACCTTCCTTGCACGGTGCCGCGGTCGTTCGCCGCGGCGTGCCCTGGACAACGGTCGGCCGCCCGGGGGGTTACGCCGATCGGGTTACATCCACCCGACGGTATGAATGTGGGCCGGGAAGGCAACCCGCGTTTGGTGTCCGGCGGTCGAGTGGGGTAACGGGGTCAGTCGGAGATTCCGTGCCGCACCGCCCACAGCGCGGCCTGGGTGCGGTCCGCCAGGTCCAGCTTCATAAGGATGTTCGACACATGGGTCTTCACGGTTTTCTCGGAGAGCACCAGGGCGCGGGCGATCTCGCGGTTGGAGCGCCCCCGCGCGATCAGGGCGAGCACTTCGCGCTCCCGGTCGGTCAGGGAGCCGGCCCGGCCCCCGGCGCCTCCGGACTCGTCCTGCGCGAGGAGGGCGTCGGCCACCTCGGACTGGAGCAGCACGTGGCCGGCGTGCACGGAGCGGATCGCGCCGGCCAGCGCGTCGGGGTCGATGTCCTTGTGCACGTAGCCCGCGGCGCCCGCCCGCAGCGCGGGCACGACGGTGCGGCGCTCGGTGAAGCTGGTCACGATCAGCACCCGGGCGGGGTTGCCGAGGTCCGCAAGACGCCGCAGCGCCTCGACGCCGTCGGTGCCCGGCATCTTCACGTCCATGAGGATGACGTCGGGCCGCAGGTCCTCGGCCAGGGCGACCCCTTCGGTGCCGTCGGCCGCCTCTCCGACGACCTCGATGTCGTCCTGCACTTCGAGGAACGTGCGCAGGCCGCGGCGGACGACCTGGTGGTCGTCCACGAGCATGACTCTGATGGCGTCAGCCACCGGGGACCTCCATCTCGATGACGGTGCCTCTTCCAGGCGCCGATTCCACGGTGAGGGTGCCGCCGACGGCGGCGGCCCGGTCCCGCATGGAGACCAGGCCGAGGTGCCGGCCCGCGGCGCGCACGGCCGACGGGTCGAAACCGGAGCCGTCGTCGGCGATGCGCAGGACGGTGTGCAGCCCGCGCCGGAGCAGGACGACTTCGACGTGCCGGGGAGCCGCGTGCCGCAGCGCGTTGTGCAGTGCCTCCTGGGACACGCGCAGCAGAGCCTCCTCGTGCGCGGCGGGGAGGGCGCGGGTGTCGCGGCAGTCGAACGTGACGCGCGCGGGGTGGGCCCGGTCGAGCACCTGGACCTGGGCGCGCAGGGTGGCCACGAGTCCGTCCTCGTCGAGGGCCGCGGGGCGGAGTTCGACGACGGCCGCGCGCAGTTCGTCCGCGGCCTCCGCGGCGAGGGCGGCGACCTGCCGCAGTTCGCTGCGGGCGCGTGCGGGGTCGCGGTCGACGAGGGTGGCCGCGGCCTGCGCGGTGAGACGAAGGGAGAACAGTTTCTGGGACACGGCGTCGTGCAGTTCGTGGGCGAGCCTGGCGCGCTCGTCGGCGATGGTCAGCTCGCGGCTGCGTTCGTAGAGCCGCGCGTTGGTGAGGGCGATGGCGGCGTGCTCGGCGAGGAGGCGGAGCAGTTCCTCGTCCTCGGCGGTGAAGGCGCACACTCCCGGTGTGCGGCGGCCGGGAGGGCAGCGCTTGTTGGCGAGGAAGAGGGCGCCGAGGATGTCCTCGCCGTCCGCGATGGGCATGCCGAGGAAGTCGGACATCTCGGGGTGGGCGGCCGGCCAGCCTTCGAAGCGGGCGTCGAGGCGGACGTCCGCGAGCCGGACCGGGGTCCCGTCCTGGAGCATGGCGGCGAGGATGCCGTGCTGGCGCGGCAGGGGGCCGATGGCCTTCCACTGCCGGTCGCTGATGCCCGCCACGAAGAACTGCGCGAAGCCGCCGTTGCCGTCCGGGATGCCGAGGGCCGCGTAGCGGGCGCCGAGGAGGTCACGTGCGGAGGCCACGATGGTCTGGAGGACGTCGCGCACCGCGAGGGTGCGGTTCATGGCGAGCAGGGCGGCACTCACTGCGGCCAGTCCGGTTCTGGGGCCCATGGGAAGACCGTAGCCCGCGGGGGGCGGGGGCCGGATCGGCCCGCGGTGGGTGACGGGTGCGGCCGTGGGACTACGACCTGGGGCGGAGGCGCGGGCCGGGCCGGTGGGGCGCGCCCGGGGACGCGGCGGCGGGCGCCCGCTGCCGGGCGCCCGCCGGGTGGTCCGCAGGGGCTACTTGCGCATGACCTCGGGCTCGTGCCGCCTGAGGAACTTCATGACCAGGTAGCCGCAGACGACGCCGATGACGATCAGCATCGACACGTCGAGCAGCCAGTAGCCGGCCTCGGGTTTCCAGATGGGGTCGGGGTCGGGTTCCGCGGTGGGCGAGGCGGTCAGGACGTTGAGGTCCACGGTGGTACCGGTGCCGGCGAGGGCCCAGCGGGAGGGCATGAGCCAGGCCAGCTGCTCGACGCCGAGGCTGCCGTGCACCTGGAAGAGGGAGCCGGTGAAGACGAGTTGCACCACGGAGATCATGACCAGGAGCGGCATGGTCATCTCGGAGGTGCGCACGAGAGCGGAGATGACCAGGCCGATCATCATGGAGGTGCAGCCGAGCACCATGAGCACCAGCGTCATCTCCAGGGCGGGCGCGCTCGTGAACAGCACGCCCTCCTCGGGCATCTCCCGGGGCAGGAAGCCGATCAGGCTGAGGATGGCGCCCTGGATGACGGTGACGGTGCCGAGGACGAAGACCTTTGACATCAGGTAGGCGGACCGGGAGAGTCCCACGGCGCGTTCGCGCTCGTAGATGACGCGTTCCTTGATGAGTTCCCTGACGGCGTTGGCCGCGCCGGTGAAGCACATGCCGACGACGAGGATGAGGAGGATGATGCTGGCGTCGCCGTTGCGCCCGCCGTTCTCCGCCGTGCCGTAGCCGAGGCCGTCCTCGGCCGGGACGAACGTGCTCACGATCCCGAGGACGATGGGCAGGGCGAGGGTGAGGCCGAGGAAGCCCTTGTCGGCCATGATGACCGCGGCGTAGCGGCGCATGAGGGTGAGCACCTGGGAGCCCCAGCTCTGCGCCTTCTGCTGGACGGCCATCGGCTGGAAGGCGGTCGCCTGCGGCTGCACCGCGTCGAGGTCGGCCGCGTACATCTGGTAGTGCTGCGAGCCGCGCCACCGGCCCATCCAGTCGTAGTCGCGGTAGTTCTCGAAGGCGGAGAAGACGTCGGCCCAGGTCTCGTAGCCGAAGAAGTTCAGTGCCTCGTCCGGCGGGCCGAAGTAGGCGACGCCGCCGCCCGGGGCCATGACCAGGACGCGGTCGCACAGCCCGAGCTCGGCGACGGAGTGGGTGACGACCAGGACGGTGCGCCCGTCGTCCGCCAGGCCGCGCAGCAGCTGCATGACGTCGCGGTCCATCCCCGGGTCGAGCCCCGATGTGGGCTCGTCGAGGAAGATCAGGGACGGCTTGGTGAGGAGTTCGAGCGCGACGGACACGCGCTTGCGCTGGCCGCCGGACAGGGAGGATATGCGCTTGTCCGCGTGGTGGCTGAGCTTCAGCTCGGCCAGGACCTCCTCGACGCGGGCGTCGCGCTCGGCGTCGGCGACGTCGCCGGGGAAGCGCAGTTTGGCGGCCAGCCGCAGGGCCTGGCGCACCTGGAGCGCCGTGTGCAGGATGTCGTCCTGGGGGACGAGCCCGATGCGGTGGCGCAGCTCCGCGAAGTGGGTGTACAGGTTCCTGTGGTCGTACAGGACTTCGCCGTAGGTGGCCGGCCGGTAGCCGGTCAGGGCCCGCAGCAGCGTGGATTTCCCCGAGCCCGACGGTCCGATGACGCCGACGAGGGATTTCTCGGGAACGCCGAAGGAGACGTCGTTCAGGATGGTGGTCCGGCCGTTGTTGACCTGCACCGTCAGGTGGCGGGCGGAGAAGGAGACCTCGCCGGTGTCGATGTATTCCTGGAGCTGGTTGCCGACGAGCCGGAACGTGGAGTGGCCGATACCGACGGTGTCGCTGTGCCCGAGGTCGCGGCGGCCGTTCTTCGGCAGCTGCTGGCCGTTGACGTAGGTGCCGTTGTGGCTGCCGAGGTCGTGGATCTCGAAGCGGCCGTCGGGGTGCGCGAGGAACTCGGCGTGGAAGCGCGAGACCTGGAGGTCGGAGACGACCAGCTCGTTCTCCAGCGCACGGCCGATCCGGGTCACCTGGCCGATGGCGAGTTGGTGGAGGCTGGTGGCGCCGCGGTCGCCGCCCGTGTTCCCACCGGCCTGCCGGTGCCGCGGCGGCGGCTGGTGGGGCGGCTGGTGCGCGGCGGGCTGCTGGGGTGCCATGGCGGGCGGCTGCCCGGCCATGATGGTGGCCCGGGCGTCGAACGCGTCGAACGAGGGGCTGTGCTGCTGCTGGTGGGGGACCCGCGCGGCACCGGAGAAGCTCAGCCGGGGGCCGTCCGTGGGGTTGCCGAGGTGGACGGTCGTCCCCGGGCCGAGAACGGCGTGCTGCACGCGCTGCCCCTGGAGGTACGTGCCGTTCGTGCTGCCGTGGTCCTCCATGAGCCAGCCCTGGCCGTCCCACCGGACGGTGGCGTGCCGCCAGGAGACACGCGAGTCCTGGAGCACGAGGTCCCCCTGCGGGTCCCGGCCGAGCCGATAGGACCGGGTGGGATCCAACGTCCAGGTCTGTCCGTTCAATTCGAGTACGAGTTCCGGCACTCCAAGCCCCACAAAGTTGTCCCCCGAATAGATCTCCGCCGGAGATCTAGGGAATGGTTGACCGTCGTGCGGGGAACTATTCCAGGCTCGGGCCCGCGACGGGAACCCGCCCCCCGGATGTCACCGAGCTGGTACAGAGCGTCAGTGGGCCCGTGACGTTCATCTCCGTGCCGTGTCCGGGGACCGGACGGGTCATGGGGCCGCCGCGCGGACCCGATACCGTGGAAGCACCATGACCCGTGTACATGAGGCCGGGGCGGCAGGCCCTGACGCCGCCCCCACGCTGCTGGTGAAGATCTTCGGCAGGGACCGGCCCGGTCTGACCGCCGGGCTGCTGCGGACCCTCGCGGGCTTCGGGGTGGACCTCGTCGACCTCGAACAGGTGGTCACCCGCGGGCGGATCACGCTGTGCGCCCTGGTGACGTCGCCGGCCAAGGCGACGGGTTCCGAGGGCGAGCTGCGCGCCACCGTGCACACGTGGGCCGAGACGGTGGGGCTCCAGGCCGAGATCATCTCGGGGACGGGCGACAACCCGGCGCGCGGGGTGGGCCGCTCCCACGTCACCGTGCTCGGCAGCCCCCTGACGGCCGAGGCCACGGCGGCGATCGCCGCCCGGATAACGGCGGCGGGCGGCAACATCGACCGGATCAACCGGCTCGCCAAGTATCCCGTGACGGCCGTCGAGTTCGACGTCTCCGGCGTCCCCACCGAGCCGCTGCGCACCGAGCTGGCCACCGAGGCGGCGGCCCGGTCGGTCGACGTGGCGGTGGTGGCCTCGGGGCTCCAGCGGCGCGCGCCGCGCCTGGTGGTCATGGACGTGGACTCCACCCTGATCCAGGACGAGGTGATCGAGCTCTTCGCGGCGCACGCGGGGTGCGAGGAGCAGGTCGCCGCCGTGACGGCGGCGGCGATGCGCGGGGAGCTGGACTTCGAGGAGTCGCTGCACGCGCGGGTCGCGCTGCTCGCCGGGCTCGACGCGTCGGTGGTGGACAAGGTGCGCGCGGAGGTCAGGCTGACCCCCGGGGCGCGGACCCTGATCAGGACGCTGAAACGTCTCGGCTGCCGCGTCGGCGTCGTCTCCGGCGGCTTCACCCAGGTCACCGACGCGCTGCGGGACCACCTCGGGCTCGACTTCGCCGCCGCCAACACGCTGGAGATCGTGGACGGCAGGCTGACCGGCCGCGTGACCGGGCCGATCGTGGACCGGCCGGCCAAGGCGCGGCTGCTGCGGGGCTTCGCGGCCAGCGCGGGCGTGCCGCTGTCGCGGACGGTGGCGATCGGGGACGGGGCGAACGACCTCGACATGCTGAACGCGGCCGGTCTCGGTGTCGCGTTCAACGCCAAGCCGATGGTCAGGGAGGCGGCGCACACCGCCGTGTCCGTGCCGTTCCTCGACACCGTGCTGTACCTGCTCGGCATCACGCGCGAAGAGGTCGAGGCGGCCGACGCCCAGGGCTGAGCGCCGGGCCACGGGCCCCGGCGGCGCGGGTGCCGTGCCCGGCGAACGGCCGGGGCGGCCGGGCGGCGGGGAGCCGCCGGTCCGCGGCGCCGCCCGGTCGGGTCAGTCGTGCGGGCTCCAGAACGCGACGAGGCGTGCCGCGCCGTGCTCGGCGGACTTCCAGTCGCCGGTCAGCGAGAGGACGGCGATCGAGGAGGTGGGGAAGCCGCCGCGGTTCATCCGGGCGTGCGCGTCCCCCTCCGCCTCGCCGGCCAGCGCGTCGGCGAGGGCGTGGATCGTGGGATTGTGCCCGACGAGCATGAGATCCGTGACGGCGTCGTCGGTGCCGTTGATGAGAGCGATCAGCTCGCCGAGCGACGCCTCGTAGATCCGCTCGTCGTACACGGTCCTGGGGCGCTTCGGCAGCTCGGCCGCGCACAGTTTCCATGTCTCGCGCGCGCGGACGGCCGTGGAGCAGAGGGTCAGTTCGGGGTGGACACCCGCGCCGGCGAGCCAGCGTCCGGCGACGGGTGCGTCCTTCCGGCCGCGTTCGGCGAGGGGCCGGTCGTGGTCGGACACCTGCGGCCAGTCGGCCTTGGCGTGTCGGAGAAGAACGATCCTGCGGGGAACATCGACGCTCATGTGCCCCAGCTTCGCACGAAAGGGGCCGGGGAGCGCGGGTGGTTGGCAATCCCGTGCGCCGGAACCTGCCTGGTGGGGGGCGGTGCGGTCAGGGAGTCAGCGTCGCGTGGATGCGCTCGATGACGCGGGGCACCGGCTGCCGTTCACCGGACGCCGCGGCGCCTGCGTCGCCCGCCGAGACGAGCAGCGTCAGCAGGGCGGCGAAGGCCGCGGCGGGCAGGGCGAGTGCCCACCAGCGGAGGCGGAGGTTCACGCCGGGGTGGTGCGGTCTCGGTGCCATGGCCTCGTCTCCAGCCGTCGGGTGCGGGGTATGGGACGAACGTATGCGGGCGCGGGCGCGCGGCCCATCCGGTGACCCACCCACACCCCCCTGAACCTGGCCCCCTAGGGGAGGGTGGGGCTGGCCCCACCCCCGGTGGCGGAACGCGGCACCGCGGCCGGGCCCGGCCCGGCCGCGGCCCCGTTCACGGGGAGGCCACGACGGCGATGACGGCGATGACGACGCTGATCCCGAGCATGGCGCCCAGGATGAGGAGCAGCTTCCGCTGCCCGCCTGCGGGGTTGGGGTCGAGCGCTGGCATGGGGACAGTTTCCCACTCAGTCGCCGTCCTCGACGCACCGGTCCCGCCCGGCGAACCAGCCGACGGCGCACTGCGCGACGAGCAGGGCCGCCATGAACGCGAGGGGCGCGTCCCAGCCGCCCGTGGCGTCGTTCAGCGTGCCGACGAGCAGGGGCCCTGGGACGCAGATGAGGTAGCCGGTGCTCTGCGCGAACGCGGAGAGGCGCGCGACGCCCGTGCCGGTCCTGGCCCGCATCCCGATCATGGTGAGGGCGACGGGGAAGGCGCAGTTGGCGACGCCGAGGAGCACCGCCCAGGCCCAGGCGCCGCCGGCGGGGGCCAGCCAGAGCCCCGCGTAGCCGGCCAGACCGCACCCGCCGAGGACGAGGACCAGCGGGCCCTGGTGCCGCAGCCGGGTGGCGATGCGGGGCAGCACGAAGCCGAGGGGCGCGCCGATGCCCATGATCACGGCCAGGAGGACCCCGGCGGTGCCGGCGGGGACCCCGGCGTCGCGGAAGATCTGCGGGGCCCAGCCCAGGGTGATGTAGGCGGCCGTGGCCTGGAGGCCGAAGAAGCAGGCGAGCGCCCAGGCGGTGCGGGAACGGGCCATGCGCGGGGACCGGGGCCGTTCCTGGCCCGCGCCGGCGCGCGCGACGGGCGCGGCTCTCGGCGGTGCGCTGTCGCCTGGGGGCGGGTCCGCGACGGCCGCCCGGCGGCGGGCGGGCCGCAGGACGGCGAGCCAGGGCAGCAGGGCGAGGACGGCGGTGCAGGCCCAGACGGCGAGCCCGGCGCGCCAGCTGTCGCCGAGGGCGCGGGTGAGGGGGATGGTGAGTCCCGCGGCGCCCGCGGCGCCGAGGGCGAAGGCCATGGAGTAGAGGCCGGTCAGGGAGCCGACCCGGTCGGGGAAGTAGCGCAGCACGAGCACCGGCATCAGGACGTTCCCGACGGCTATCCCCGCGAGGGCGAGCGCCGTGGTGGCGAGGAAGGGCGCGGTGGAGCCGACGAGCGCGCGCAGGCCCAGGCCCAGGACGATCGCGAGGAGTCCGCCCAGCACCACGGGGACGGGGCCGAAGCGGCGGGACAGGCGCGGCGCGGCGACGCCGAAGACCGCGAAGCACAGCGGCGGCACCGAGGTCAGGAGCCCGGCGACCGTTCCGTCCATGCCGAGGTCGAGGCGCACCTCTGCGAGGACGGGGCCGAGACCCGAGATGGCGGGGCGGAGGTTGAACGCGGTGAGGACGAGGCCGAGTGCGATCACCCAGGGGGCGGCGCGGTGGGCGCGGGGCGGCGCCGGTAGGCGCCGCTGGAGCGTGCCGGGAGTACCGTCGTTCTTCGTCAACCCCATGAAACAATATCATAGAATCATGGGATGAATGCCCTCGCCGAGGGATCCGGACAGCTCGGGAGAGATATGTCACTGACCGTGCCTCGCCGTTCCGCCCTGGCCGACCAGGTGATCACCCGGCTGCGCCGCCAGATCACCTCGGGCGACTGGCCGGTCGGCTCGCGCATTCCCACGGAACCCGAGCTGGTCGAGCAACTGGGCGTGGCCAGGAACACCGTGCGCGAGGCCATCCGCGCCCTCGCCCACAACGGGCTGCTCGACATCCGCCAGGGCTCGGGCACCTACGTGGTGGCCACCAGCGAGCTGGCCGGCGTGATGCACCGGAGGTTCGCGGACGCCGACCCGCAGGACGTGGCCGAAGTGCGCAGCACGCTGGAGGCCGCGGCGGCCCGGCTGGCCGCGCGGCACCGCACCGCGCGGGAGCTGAGTCAGTTGCGGACGCTGCTCGGACGGCGCGAGGCGGCCTGGGCCGCGGGCGCGGTGGAGCAGTTCGTCGAGGCGGACGCCACGTTCCACATGGCGGTCGTCAAGGCCTCGCACAACGAGGTGCTGACCGCGCTGTACGCGGACCTGGGCACGGTGGTGCGCACGTTCCTGCGTGGTGAGGTCGGCGACGAACTGCGGCCGGACGACCACGTGGACCACGGCAGGCTGGTCGCCGCGATCGAGGAGCAGGACGCGGAGGGGGCCGCCGCAGAGGCCGGCTCCTACGCGCTGATCTGCCGCCGGTTCGCGGTGCGGGCCGGCGGCTGAGCCTCGCCGGGCCCCGGGGGGCGTGCGGAGCGCGCCGCCCGCCCGGGGTGCCGGGCGGCGGCCGGGGGCACTCCCCCGGGCGCCGCCGCGCGGTCGGGTCTCAGGCGCCCATCATGTGCACGCCGCCGTCGACGTGGACGATCTCGCCCGTCGTCTTCGGGAACCAGTCGGAGAGCAGGGCCACCACGCCCCGGGCCGGCGGCTCCGGGTCGGTCAGGTCCCAGCCGATCGGCGCCCGGTGGTTCCAGACGTCCGCCAGCTCCTCGAAGCCGGGGATGGACTTGGCCGCCATCGACTTGACCGGGCCGGCGGCCACCAGGTTCACCCGGATGTCGCGCCCGCCCAGGTCACGGGCGAGGTAGCGCGAGGTGGCCTCAAGGGCCGCCTTGGACACGCCCATCCAGTCGTACTTGGGCCACGCGACCCGCGCGTCGAAGTCCATGCCGACGACGGAGCCGCCGCGCTGCGAGAGCAGCGGGAGCAGCGCCATCGTGAGCGACTTGAGCGAGTAGGCCGAGACCTCGACCGCGGTGGCGACCGAATCCCAGCCGGTGTTCAGGAAGTTGCCCCCCAGCGCGTCCTGCGGCGCGAACCCGATCGAGTGCACCGCGCCGTCGAGGCCGACGCCCTCGCCCAGGTGCTCGGAGACGCGGGCGGCGAGGCCGTCCAGGTGCTCCTGGTTCTGCACGTCCAGCTCGATCACCGGTGCCGGCTTGGGCAGCCGCTTGGCGATGCGCTCGACCAGGCTCAGCCGGCCGAAGCCGGTGAGCACCACCTCGGCGCCCTCCTCCTGGGCCAGCCGTGCGGTGTGGAAGGCGATGGAGGACTCGGTCAGCACCCCGGTCACCAGGACGCGCTTGCCCGCCAGAAGTCCGCTCATGTTCAGTGGCCCATGCCCAATCCGCCGTCAACGGGAATGACGGCTCCGGTGATGTACGCGGCGTCCTCCGACGCCAGGAAGCGCACCACGGCGGCGACTTCCTCGGGCCGGGCGTAACGGCCCAGCGGAACCTGCCCGACGATCTCCTCGCGCCGCTCCTCGCCGAGCGCCCTGGTCATGTCGGTGTCGACGAACCCGGGCGCGACGACGTTGCAGGTGATGTTGCGCGAGGCCAGTTCACGGGCGACGGAACGCGCGAAGCCGACGAGACCCGCCTTGGCCGCGGCGTAGTTGGCCTGTCCCGCGGAGCCGCTGAGCCCGACCACGGACGAGATGAGCACGATCCGGCCGCTGCGGGCGCGCAGCATGCCGCGCGAGGCGCGCTTGACCACCCGGAAGGTGCCCGTCAGGTTCGTCTCAAGGACGGAGGTGAAGTCGTCCTCTGACATCCTCAGGAGGAGCTGATCGCGGTTGATCGCCGCGTTGGCCACCACGACCTCGACCCGGCCGTGAACATCCTCGACCTCTTTGTATGCCTGCTCCACCTGTTCCTGATCGGTAATGTCACACTTCACGGCCAGGCAGCCGCGTTCGATCAGCTCTTTCGGGGGCTCCCCGGAGCGGTAGGTGATGGCGACCTTGTCGCCTGCGTCGGCCAGGGACCGGGCGATGGCCAGGCCGATTCCGCGGTTCCCTCCGGTGACGAGTACCGAGCGGCTCAAGGGACCACCCTCCTTCGGTTCGTGTTGCTCCGCACAAACGCTAGCCCTCCCCCCGCCCGCCGCAGGAAGCGGGGCGTGACAGGGGGACCGCCCGGCCCCTGTCGAATCCCTACAGGGACCCCCCTTCCCGCCACCGCGCCGGGACCGCGCGGGCGGCCGGGGCCGGGGGCCGCCCCGGCACGGCCCGCGGGCATGATCGTGCCAGGGCTTTCCCGCCGCCGGCCCGCGGCACCTGGCTACGGATCAGGAGACACCGTGCCGAGAACCATCGACGAGACCTTCCTCGCACTCCCCCTGCGGCAGCTCGCGGACGCCGCGCTCGCCCGCGCCAGGTCCCTCGGCGCCGACCACGCCGACTTCCGCCTCGAACGCGTCCGGAACGCCAACTGGCTGCTCAGGGACGCGAGATTGGCCGGCACGGCCGACGCGACCGACCTCGGGTACGCCGTCCGCGTCGTGCACGGCGGCAGCTGGGGGTTCGCCGCCGGCGTCGACCTGACCCCGGACGCCGCGGCCCGCGTCGCGGCCCGGGCCGTGGCGATGGCCAGGCTCTCCGCCGGGATCGCCGCGGCGGCCGGCTCCGGCGAACGCGTCGAGCTGGCGCCCGAGCCGTCCCACGGCGAGCAGACGTGGATCTCGGCCTACGAGACCAACCCGTTCGACGTCCCGGACGCGGAGAAGACCGGACGGCTCGCGGAGTGGAGCCGGCGGCTCCTGGCCGCGCCCGGCATCAGCCACGTCGACGCCCGGCTGTGGGCGGTGCAGGAGAACAAGTTCTACGCCGACACCGCGGGCACGGTCACCACCCAGCAGCGCGTGCGCCTGCTGCCCGAGCTGACCGCCGTCGCCGTGGACGGCGCGAGCGGGCGCTTCGACTCGATGCGCACCCTGGCGCCGCCCGCGGCGCGCGGCTTCGAGTACCTGACGGGCACGGGCTGGGACTGGGACGGCGAACTGGCCCGCATGCCCGAGCTGCTGGCCGGGAAAATGGCCGCGCCCCCGGTCGAGCCGGGCCGGTACGACCTGGTCATCGACCCCACGAACCTGTACCTCACGATCCACGAGTCGATCGGCCACGCCACCGAACTCGACCGCGCCCTGGGCCACGAGGCGGCGTACGCGGGCACGTCGTTCGCCACGTTCGACCGGCTCGGCTCACTGGCGTACGGGTCCGCGCTCATGAACGTCACCGCGGACAGGACCGCGGAAGGCGGCCTGGCCACCACCGGCTGGGACGACGAGGGCGTGCGCACCCAGTCCTGGGACCTGGTACGTGACGGCGTCCTCGTCGGCTACCAGATGGACCGGCGCACCGCGTGCATGACGGGCTTCGAGCGCTCCAACGGCTGCGCGTTCGCCGACTCCCCCGCGCACGTGCCGCTCCAGCGCATGGCCAACGTCTCCCTGCGGCCCGACCCGGAGGGCCCGGGCACCGACGGGCTCATCGCCGGGGTGGAGCGCGGCATCTACGTGGTGGGCAGCGGCTCGTGGTCCATCGACATGCAGCGCCACAACTTCCAGTTCACCGGGCAGCGCTTCTTCCGCATCGAGCACGGGCGCCTGGCCGGGCAGGTGCGCGACGTCGCCTACCAGGCGACGACGACGGACTTCTGGGGGTCTCTTGAGGCCCTCGGCGGTCCTGGGACCTACCTGCTCGGCGGCTCGTTCATGTGCGGCAAGGCCCAGCCCGGCCAGCTCGCCGCCGTCTCGCACGGCTGCCCCTCCGCCGTGTTCCGCGGCGTCGACATCCTCAACACCACCCAGGAGTCCGGCCGATGACCCCCCGCAGCACCGGCGCGCCGCACGAGACCGTCGAACGCGCCCTCGAACTGTCCCGGGCCGACGCCACCGTCGTCATCGCCGACGAGGAGTCCACGGCCAACCTGCGCTGGGCAGGCAACACGCTCACCACCAACGGCGAGACCCGCGGGCGCAGGATCACGGTCGTCGCGACCGTCGACGGCGGCCGGGGAACGGCGTCCGGCGTGGTCTCCCGCGGCGGCGCCACGGCCGATGACCTCGCCCCCCTGGTCCTCGCCGCCGAGGAGGCGGCGCGCCAGTCGCCGCCCGCCGAGGACGCCCGCCCCCTGGCCGGCCACCGCGCCCCGGACCCGCACTTCACGGCGCCGCCGGCCGAGACCTCATCCGCGGTGTTCGCCTCCTTCGCGCCCGCGCTCGGCGCGACGTTCGCCCGGGCCCGCGCCCGGGGCCGCGAGCTGTTCGGCTTCGCGAGCCACCGGATGGTGTCCTCCTACCTGGGCACCTCCACCGGGCTGCGGCTGCGGCACGACCAGCCGGCCGGGCACGTCGAGCTGAACGCCAAGTCGCCCGACCGCACCAGGTCCGCCTACGTGACCGTGCCGACCGACGACTTCTCCGACGTGGACCCGGCCGCCCTGGACGCCGGCCTCGCCACCAGGCTCGGCTGGGCGGAGCGGCGCGTCGACCTGCCGCCGGGCCGCTACGAGACGCTGCTCCCGCCCGGCTCCGTCGCGGACCTGGTGGTCTACCTGCACTGGGCGTCCGACGCGGGCCGGGCACACCAGGGGCGCACGGTGTTCAGTGGCCGCGACGGCGGCACCCGGGCCGGCGAGCGGCTCGCGGGCCTGCCGCTGACCCTGTGGAGCGACCCGGCCGCGCCGGGTGTCGCCGGCTGCCCGTTCGTCCTCGCGCGGGCCTCGACCGACTCGCTGACCCCGGCCGTGTCGGTGTTCGACAACGGCCTGCCGCACGCCCGCACCGACTGGATCGCCGACGGCGTGCTGCGCCGGCTGCCGACCACCCGCCACACCGCGGAGCTGACCGGGCTGCCGCACGCGCCGTTCGGCGACAACCTGCTGCTGGACGCGGGCGGCACCGGCGGCATCGAGGACCTCGTCGCCCGCACCCGGCGCGGACTGCTGGTGACGTCCCTGTGGTACATCCGCGAGGTGGACCCGATGACGCTGCTGCTGACGGGTCTGACCAGGGACGGCGTGTATCTCGTGGAGAACGGCGAGGTGACCGGCGCGGTGAACAACTTCCGCTTCAACGAGTCCCCGCTCGACGCGCTCGGCCGGGCCTCCGAGGCGGGCGCCCGGCGGCGCTGCCGTTCCCGCGAGTGGGGCGAGTACTTCCCCCGCACGGCGATGCCGGCGCTGCGCGTGCCCGAGTTCCACATGAGTTCGGTCAGCCCCGGCGTGTAGGGAGACCCCGGACGTCCCGGCCGGCCCGCCGCACGGGCCGCGCCGGGGCTACCCTGGTCGCGGGTGGTGAGACGATGCGAAGGCGACAGCGCAAGACCGACACGACGGTCTTCCGGATCACCCAGGCCCGCAGGGGCCTGGAGGAGGACGTCCGGGACCGGCAGCGGCGCTACATCATCTCGATGCTGGTGCGGACCCTCGCGGTGGTCCTCACGATCACGCTGTGGAACGTGAACCGGCCGTTCGCGGTCGTGGCGCTGGTCCTGGGCACGCTGCTGCCGTACATCGCGGTCGTGATCGCGAACGCGGGCCGCGAGAACGTGCCGTCGCTGCCGTCGGCCTTCGTCGGCGGCGAGCCGCGGCCCGCGCTGCCGCCGCCGGGAGGCGGAGACCTGCACAACCGGAGCTGAGCCCTCCGGAGCCGCGCGGTCGCCGGATTCCCCCCTCAATTGAACCGATCCCCTGCGCTCTTCGGGGCAATGCATGTCATACTTCTAGGGCGCTCCGTATCCCCCGTCGGAGCGACACCGACGCCGGGCGGCTCCCCCCGTGGCTGCCCGGCGTCGCCTTCTGTGTGTCCGCGGTGCGAATGTTGAGGGTGTTGGATGGATTCCGTGCCGACCGCATCCGCGTCCGACGTGGTGATCTGCTCGGCCAAGGGCTGCCGCGCTCCCGCCGTCTGGGTCCTCGCCTGGAACAACCCGAAGCTGCACACTCCCGAACGCCGCAAGACGTGGGTCGCCTGCGACGAGCACCGGGAGCACCTGTCGCGCTTCCTCGACCTCCGGGGCTTCCTCAAGGACGTGGTGGCGCTCGCCGAGTGGGAGCGGTCAGCCGCCGATCGCTGACATCGGGCGCTGCGGCTGGACGAACGAGGGGTCGTCCAGACCTGATCCGGCCTTCTTCCCCCACATCGCGGTCCGCCACCGCTCCGCCAGCTCCGCGTCGTCCGCTCCGGAGCGCAGGGCGCCGCGCAGGTCCGACTCCTCCCGCGCGAACAGGCACGTGCGCACCTGCCCGTCGGCGGTCAGCCGGGTGCGGTCGCAGGTCCGGCAGAAGGGCCGGGTGACGGAGGCGATGACGCCGACCCGGTGCGGGCCGCCGTCCACCAGCCAGCGTTCCGCCGGCGCGGAGCCGCGCTCCTCCTCGGGCGTGAGGGTGAAACGGGTGCGCAGCGACTCCAGGATGTCGCCTGCCGTGACCATGTCGGAACGGCGCCAGCCGTGTTGGGCGTCCAGCGGCATCTGCTCGATGAAACGCAGTTCGTAGCCGTGCTCGACCGCCCAGGCCAGCAGGTCGGGCGCCTCCGTTTCGTTGAGCCCCGGCATCAGCACCGAGTTGACCTTCACCGGGTCGAGTCCCGCGGCCTTGGCGGCGGCCAGGCCGCGCAGCACGTCGCCGTGCCGCCGGCGCCGGGTGATGCGCGCGAACACCTCGGGGTCGGTGGTGTCGAGCGACACGTTCACCCGGTCGAGGCCGGCGGCGCGGAGGGCGACGGCCATGCGTTCGAGGCCGATGCCGTTCGTCGTCAGGGACAGCCTGGGCCGGGGGCGCAGGCCGGCGCAGCGCTCGACGATGGAGACCAGGCCGGGGCGCAGCAGCGGTTCCCCGCCGGTGAACCTGACCTCGGTCACGCCCAGCCGTGTGACGGCGATGTCCACCAGCCGGACGATCTCGTCGTCGGTCAGCAACTCCGGCTTGGCGAGCCAGGACAGGCCCTCCTCCGGCATGCAGTACGTGCAGCGCAGGTTGCACCGGTCGGTCAGCGAGACCCGGAGGTCCGTCGCGATTCGCCCGTAGGTGTCGAGCAGCATGCTTCGCAGCGTACGTCACGCCAGGGACATACGTACGGCCCGCGCCCGCGCACGTCCGACGCGGCCTCAACTCCCCGCGCCCCCGGGGCCCCTGTCGGTACCGGCCCGTATCCTCAGTGACCATGCTCGAAGACCACCAGGCAGCAGCGGACCTCTCCCCCGCCCGGGTTCCCGCCCCGCGGCCCGCCGACGGGCCGTGGCCCGCGGAGTATCCCGACGGGTACGCCGTGGTGGACGTCGAGACCACGGGTCTCGGGCGCGCGGACCGGATCGTGTCGGCGGCCGTCTACCGGCTCACGGCCAGGGGCGAGGTGGAGGACCACTGGTACACGCTGGTCGATCCGCAGCGCGACCCGGGACCGAGCTGGCTGCACGGGATCACGGCGGACATGCTGGCCGGGGCGCCCCTGTTCGCCGATGTCGCCGGGGAGTTCGCCGAACGGCTCGCGGGGCGCGTGCTCGTCGCCCACAACGCGGTGTTCGACTGGAACATGATCGCCCGCGAGTACGCGAGGGCCGGACGCACGCCTCCCGTCGAGCAGCGGTTGTGCACGATCCTGCTGTCCAAGGCGCTGGCGCTGCCGCTCGGCAACCACAAGCTGGAGACGCTGGCCGCCTATTACGGCGTGGAGCAGCGGCGGGCGCACCACGCGCTCGACGACGCCCGGGTCCTGGCGGAGGCGTTCCGGCCGAGCCTGCACCACGCGGCCGGGCGGGGCCTGCCCCTGCCGCTGCACGTCTGCCGGCCGCTGACCGCGTGGACGGACCAGGGCGGGCGGACCCCGGCGGGGTCCGGGCGCTCCTGGCGGACCGGCCGCCGCGGCGGGCCGCGCAGGACCTGCCCGTGGCCCAACCCCGGCCGGTACGAGGCGGGCGGCCGGCTGGTGCAGGGCATGCGGGTGGCGTTCTCCGGGGACACCTCCATCGAGCGCGAGCTGCTGGAGGACCGGGCGTTCGAGGCGGGCCTGCACGTGGCCTCCGCCGTCTCCCGGCTGACCAGCCTGCTCGTCACCAACGACCCGGACGCCACCACGTCCAAGGTGGTGAACGCGCGGGCCTACGGGACGCCGATCCTGGACGAGGCGGCCTTCACGCACCTGCTGCGGGACGTGGACCCGGCGCCGGGCGGCTGACCCCGTTCGGGTACCGTCGAGTGCTGTGTACCGCTTTCTGCTGTCCCGGCAGTGGGTGATCCTCACCCTCGTCGCGCTGCTGATGGTGCCCGCCTTCACGTGGCTCGGGTTCTGGCAGCTCAACCGGCACGAGCAGCGTGTCGAGCGCAACGACCTGATAGCCGCGAGCCTCGCGGCGCCCGCGGTGCCCATGACCGACCTCTCGTCGGCGGGCGGGGCCGTGGATCCGGACGACCGGTACCGGCCGGTGACGGCGACGGGCGTGTACGACCCGGGCCACGAGGTCGTGGTGCGGCACCGCGAGAACGACGACGGCGCCATGGGCTACTACGTGCTGACGCCGCTGGTGCGGGCGGACGGCTCGGCGGTCATGGTCAACCGCGGCTGGGTCGCGGCGGGCCGCGAGGTGACCCGCGTGCCCGAGGTCGCCGCGCCGCCCGGTGGCGAGGTCACGGTGACCGGCCGGCTGATGGCCGACGAGTCGACGGGCAGCACCGGCATCAGGGAGCGGTCCGGCCTGCCCGACGGCATGGTCATGATGATCAGCAGCCAAGAGCGGGCGGACGCCATGGGCGTTCCCGTGCTGGGCGGCTATCTGGAGCTGACCGCGACCGACCCCGAGCCCGCCGACGGCGAGGCGCAGCCGGCGCCGCTGCCGGAACCCGACCACACGGGCATCGGGGCGCACTTCGCGTACGCGGTGCAGTGGTGGCTGTTCGCCGCGGGGGTCCCGGTGGGCTGGGTGCTGCTGCTGCGGCGCGAGGTCCAGGACCAGCGGCGGGCCGACGCGAAGGCGGCGGCGGGCGGCGGGGACGGCGCGGGCGGGCCCGCGCGGGAACCCGCCGCGGCGGCCGGCGCCTCCTGAAGCCCCCTCGTCGCCCTGCGCCCTTCCTGAGCCCTCCGTGCCCGCCGGGCGTCGCCGCCCGGCGGGCGCTTTCGCGGTCCCCCGCCGCCCGCGCGTCCCGCCGGCTCGTCAGGCCGGACGCGCGGGGAGACGGGCATGCGCCGGGAGTGGTCGCGGCTCCGCTCCCGGGCGACAACGCCGGACGTCGTCGGCCCATGCCTCCGTGCACCGCCCCGCACACCACTACTTGACACCCGATAGCAAGTACTTGCTATCTTTCGTCAAGTGACGACCACGGAAGATCACGCCGAACTGGTGGCCGATTTGGTCAGGGTGCTGGAGACACGGATTCTCGACCCGCTGGAGATCCTGCTGGCCTCCGACGCGCTTCTCGAACCCGTCAGGGCACGGCTGCGCGTCGAAGCCGAGGTCTGGGCCGCCCAGCTGCTCGGCGCCGACCGGAAGCGGGCCACCGCGACCGCGGCTCGCCTCATCGGCGCGCTTTTCCCTGGCGACGCGCCCTTCGACCCGCCCGCCTCGTGGTGGCGCACCGCACTGGGACGGGCCGTGGCGCGCGCCACCGGCCACCCATCGGCGGCGGCCGTGTCGTACTCCACGGCGGGGGCGATACTCGGAATCACCCGGCAAGGCGTTCACGACCTGGTCAAACGCGGCAAGCTTGCCAGGGACTCCGGCGGCGGCGTCACGACATCCTCCATCCGCGACCGACTCAACCGCCCCCAGGAGAGCATCCCGTGCCACCCCAAGAAGTGATCATCGATGATCGTCCGGTGCGTCTGGCCGTCCGCGACCACGGCGGCAGCGGCTCTCCCGTGCTGCTGCTCCACGGCCTGGGCGGCACCCTCCTGCACTGGGACGCCGTCGCGCCGCGGCTGACCGGCGCACACCGGGTGGTCTCCATGGACCTGCGCGGTCACGGGCTGTCCGGCGACGGGCCGTGGGAGTGGGAGGCGGTCCTCGACGACGTGCGGGCGGTCATCGACCACGTCGGCCTGGACGCTCCCGTGCTGGTCGGCCACTCCCTCGGCGGCATGGTCGCGGTGCGTTGGGCACTGCGCCACCCGGACGGCCCCGGCATCGTCAACCTCGACGGCCTGCGTTCGGCCGAGACCGCGCCACGGCACTACGCGGGCATCGAGCCGGGCGAGCTGACCGGGCTGCTGGCCGAGCTGAAGGCGCTCTTCGACGCCCAGGCCGAGATGATGGCCCGGCCGCTGCCCGAGGCCCAGGCCGCGATGCTTCCCGAACGGGCGCTGCGCACCACCGCCGAGGGCGTGTACGCGCGGCCGGACGCCGCGCTGGCCAGGCAGATCAGGTACGACCCGTACTTCCAGGACAGCGTCGAGGCGGTGGCCGACATCCGTTGCCCCGCCCTGTTCGTCCTGGCCACCGAGAACCTTCCCGGCCTGCCGGGCCGCGTCGGCGATCTCATGCCGGCGCTGCGCGCCGGAATCCGCCGCGACCTGCTGCCCCTCGTCGCCGATCGGCCGCACCTGCGCGTGCTCGAACTGCCGGCCAGTCACCACATGGTCGCCGAACTGCCCGAGCGGGTCGCCCGGGCCGTGCTGGAACTGACGGACCCGGTCAGCGACGCCCGGTGACTTCTCCCGGGGCCCGCTGGGTCCTGCCCGGCCGGAGGCCAGGACGAAGGCGCGGGGTTCCGGGTCGGCGCCGGTTTGTCGCCGTGCTCCGGGCCGACGCGTCTCGTTCCGGGCGAGCGGGCCCCGGGCCCCGGGGCGTCAGTTGACGCGTTCCTCCCCGTGCTGGGCCGCCCGGAGCCTGGCCTCGGCCGGGAGCGCGTCGAGTCCCGCCGACGCGCGGGCATGCTCGACGGTCTCGGTGCGCAGCCGCTCGACGATCGCGTCGGGCCCGGCCTGCGGGGTGAGCAGCAGGCCGACCGAGAGCCGGGGGCTGCCGCGGCGGCCGGTCAGGCTGACCCGGGCGCGGTCGACGCCCGGCAGCGCCTCGGCCTCGGCGGCCACCACGTTCTCCAGGGCGTGCCCGCGCAGCACGGCTCCCGCGCCGTCCCCGCTGTCGATCGCGATCTCGGTCGTCCTGCGGCGCCTCAGCTGCGCGAGCAGCCACCACAGCGACAGCAGGACGAGCAGCGCGAGCCCGCCGATGACCACCGGCCACCACCAGCCCTCCTCGCGCCACTGCGTACGGTCGGCGTGGGTGAGCAGCACGTCGTGCGGGGCGCGCCAGGACCAGCCGGAGGGCGGCGAGAAGCCCCACCGGCGGGGCAGGTCGAGGGCGGCGGCCAGGGCGGCGGCGCCGCCGCCGATCAGGCACAGGCCGGTCAGGACGAGCAGGACCCGGTTGACGGTCCGGAGCATGGCGTTCACCAACCTCAGGGCTTGGGGGGCCGGCGGACGTGCACGGTCAGGGCGGGCTCACGCGCGAGCCCGAGTTCCGCGACGCCGTGGGACAGCACGGCCTCCAGGTCCGCCCTGACGGTGTCGATCTCGCGGAAGTGGGCCTCGGCGAGCGCCCGGATGCGGCGCCTGCCGACGTCCACCCGGACCGAGCGCACGCCCGACACCTCCATGGCCCGGTTCCGCAGGACCAGCGCGACGGCGCCCCGTTCGATGCCGGGGCGCATCAGCTCGTCGTCCCGGCGCATGGGCAGCAGGCCGCGCAGGCCCGGGGTGAGGGCGAGCGCGATCAGCCAGACGCCGGTCAGCACGGCGGCCGAGGCGCCGAGCACGACCCAGGCGTCGTCCAGGTGGCGGGTGGCGAGGCCGTCGGCCAAGGTGCGCCGCCAGGAGGCCGCGGGCCGGTCCGCGCGCACCGACACGATGTCGTAGAGCAGCAGGCCGCTCGCCCCCGTCAGCACGGCGGCGACCAGCGCGGCGGGTCCGCGGCGCTCCGACCAGAACCGGCGGGCGGCGGGCCCGCCCGCGCCCCGGCCGGGTGCGGCCGGGGGGCCGGTCCGCTCCAGTGGAGCGGTCTTCTCCAGCGTGCGGGCCGCGTCCCCCCGCGCCGCCTCGCGCCGCGGGTCGCTCACCGCACCCTCCCCGAGGCGTCACCGGTGAAGTGGGCGGAGCGCAGGCGTTCCACCGCGACGGTCACCTCCGTGGTGTCCATGCCCGCCAGCTCGCGCACGCGGGCCGCGACCGCCCTGCGGACCGCGCCGCACTGCGCCCCGATGTCGGACGGGTAGCCGAGTTCCACGGCGACCTCGACGCTGGCCAGGCCGCCGGTGCCGTCGCCGGCGGGCGGGCGGCGCACCACGGCGGTCGCGTGCGGGGCGCCGGGGCGCGGCAGCCCGGGGGGCGAGGCGCCGCCGCGCAACGCCTCCCGGGCCGCCTGCGCGGCCAGCTTCGCGACGACGCGGTCGGAGATCCTCGTCGCCCCGCGGTCGGCCGGGGACAGCACCGGTTCCACGGTCACCGCCGCCGGTCGTCGTCGCGGTCCCTGGCGCGGAAGAAGTCGCCCGGTTCGAGGTCGCCGTCGACGAACCTGCCGACGACGAAGCCGATCGTGCCGAGCGCCGCGACCAACAGGAAGGCACCGAAGCCGCCGAAGTACGCGGCGAAACCCAGTGCCATGCCGGCGATCATGCCGACCACAGCCATGCTCATGTACAACTCCTGGCCCTTGCTCCGGTCGCGCTACTGGAGCGGCGGCCGTTCGTCGTCTTCCTCTTCGTCGTCCGGGAGGTTCACATCGCCCACGTTGATGTTGACCTCGACCACTTCGAGGCCCGTCATCCGCTCGACGGACGCGATCACGTTCTCCCGTACCGTACGGGAGACATCGGCGATGGAAACGCCGTACTCGACGACGATTTCGAGATCGAGGGCCGTCTGGACCTCGCCCACCTCCGCCTTGACGCCGCGGGTCGCCGACTTGCTCGCGCCGGGGACCCGGTCCCTGACGGCCCCGAACGTGCGGGAGAGCCCGCTGCCCATGGCGTGCACGCCGACCACGTCGCGCGCCGCCATGCCCGCGATCTTGGCGACGACGCCGTCCGCGATCGTGGTCCGGCCGCGCGTCGCCGGGTCGCCCGTTCCGCGACGCGTGCCGAGCTGCTTGCCCTGTACGTCGATCGCGGTGGTACCGCTGCTCGCTTCCGTACTGGTGTCGGTCACTTCGCCCTTGCCCCTTTCCGAACGACGGTCAGTTCCGCCGGTTCAGTGCCACCTTATGTGCGCTGCGGGGCGCTCGCCCCGGCCACGCGCCCCGATCGAGTGGGCCGCGCGGCCCGTACGCGCCCCCGCCCCGACCGTGCATACGACATGCTGTACCCAGCCATCGCGAATTGAGTACGAACGAGTCGTGGGGAAAGGCGGGCGGACATGGGTTCGGACCAGCTGGCGCACGCGGTGCGGCGGCAGTTGAGCCTGGGCCGGCTGCTGCCGCTCGGCGGCCCGGCGGACGGCGCCTGGCTCGCGGAGCGCGCCGCGGCACCGGTCCTGCGCGGCGCGGCGGAGCGCGTGCCCGGGGTGGTGGTCGAGGATCTGCGGGTGGCTCCCGCGGGGGACGCGGTGGCCGCGCTCGCCGCGGGCGCCCCGCCGAGCGCGCTGCCGCCCGGCCCGTTGCGCGTGGAGGCCGTTGTCGTGGCCGACGCGGCCCTGCCGCTGCCGCGCACGACGGCCGCCGTCCGGGCCGCGCTGGCCGGGGCCGCGGCCGAGCGGCTCGGGCTCGCGGTGACGGACGTGGATCTGACGGTCCGCGATGTCCTGACGGCGCGGGAGCTGGCGGCCCTGCGCACGCGCGGCCGGCCGCCGGCCGCCTCGGTCCCGTCGGCGGCGGTCACCGAGCACGCAGAGGGCACCGAGGACGCCGAGACCGCAGCGGACGCCGAGAACGCGGCGGCCCCGGTGGCCGCCGCGGTGCTCGCGGTGCCGGGCGTGCGCGGCCTGACCGACGTGCCCGGCGGCCGGCTGCGGGCGGTGGAGATCCCGGCCGACGGGCGGCGTCCTGTGCGCGTGCAGGTCGCGGTCGACGAGGCGCACCGGGCGCTGGACGTCGCGCGCGCGGTGGCGCGCGCCGCCTCGGCCGCGGCGGGCCGCGCCGGAGGTGCCGCCGTCGTGGTGACGGACACCGTTCCGGCCGGCCGCTGAGGCCGCGGGCTACTCGCCGAGGCCGGCGAGGTCGCGCAGCCGGCGGGCCTGGGCGGCCCGTTCCGCGCCGCGCTGCTCGTCGTATCCGTGGGTCGTGGCCGCGCGCAGCAGCGCCTTGGTCTCGGTCAGGGCGTCCCTGGGCGCGGCGAGCAGGGCCGCGGCCAGGTCGTTCGCGGCGGCGTCGAGGTCGGCCGGGGGCACGACGAGGTTGGCGAGGCCGATGCGTTCCGCCTCGTCGGCGCGCACCGCGCGGCCGGTGCCGCAGATCTCCAGGGCGCGGGCGTACCCGACGAGCGACACCAGGGGGTGGGTGCCTCCGAGGTCGGGCACGAGCCCGAGCGAGGTCTCGCGCATCGCGAACTGCGCGTCCTGCGCGCACACGCGCAGGTCGCAGGCGAGCGCCAGCTGGAAACCGGCCCCGATGGCGTGGCCCTGCACGGCGGCGACGCTCACCAGGTCGTTGCGGCGCCACCAGGTGAACGCCTCCTGGAACCCGGCGATCACCGCGTCCACCTCCGCGTCGGGGCGGCGGGCGAGGTCGGCGAACGACAGGTCGTCGTCGATCCCCTCGGGGGTGAACGCCCGCCGGTCGAGCCCGGCGGAGAACGAGGCGCCCTCGCCGCGCAGGATCACCACCCGGACGTCGCCCGGCAGGATCCGGCCGGCCTCGGCCAGGGCCCGCCACATCGCCGGGGTCTGCGCGTTGCGCTTCTCCCCGCGGGTCAGCGTGACCGTGGCCACGGCGTCACCCACCGACACCCGTATCCCGTCCCGGTCGAGCAGGCTCATCGCGGACCTCCGTGCGACTGGTATTACCCAACGGTAGCTTGTCGTCCGCAGGGTAACCCGTCCGCGGCCCCGCCGGGATCAGGGCGTCGGGGCGGCCTTCTTGCCGCGCGTGGCACCGCCTCGGCCGCGCAACGTGACGTCGGCCTCGCTGAGCATCCGGTGCACGAAGCCGTAGGACCTGCCGGTCTCCTCGGCCAGGGCGCGGATGCTCGCGCCCGATTCGTACTTACGCTTCAGGTCCGCCGCGAGCTTCTCGCGCGCGGGGCCGGTCACCCGGCTGCCCTTCTTCAGAGTCTCGGCCACCCGTGCCTCCTCGTGGGAAGTGCGCTCTTGGCTCTCATGATCACCCCTATCCGGCTTCCTGGCCACCCATTCGTCCGGTTCCGTACGACAAACGGACCGCCGTCGGCCGTCCGCCGCGGACGGCCGACGGCGACCGGCACCGAGCAGCATGGGAAAAGGGCAGGTCAGAGCGGTGGTGGGCGGAACGGGCCGCCCCGGCGCGCCGACACGCCGGGCTACGTCCTGACTCACTCAGATGAATGATCAAGCGTCGGCCGAATGATCCACCGCGCGCGATCACAAACGCCGGGCGCGTGCCGTCAGGCGAGCGCGACCAGGTCCGCGTAGTCGGCGCTCCACAGGTCCTCGACCCCGTCGGGCAGCAGGATGATCCGCTCCGGCTGGAGCGCGTCCACGGCGCCCTCGTCGTGGGTCACGAGGACGACGGCGCCGGCGAAGCTCCGCAGGGCCCCGAGGATCTCCTCCCGGCTGGCCGGGTCCAGGTTGTTCGTCGGCTCGTCGAGCAGCAGCACGTTCGCCGAGGAGACCACCAGGGTCGCCAGCGCGAGCCGCGTCTTCTCCCCGCCCGAGAGCACCCCGGCGGGCTTGTCGACGTCGTCGCCGGAGAACAGGAACGACCCGAGCGTCTTGCGCACGTCGACCATGTCCAGGTCGGGGGCCGCGGTGCGCATGTTCTCCAGGACCGTGCGGTCGGGGTCGAGCGTCTCGTGCTCCTGCGCGTAGTAGCCGAGCTTGAGCCCGTGCCCCGGCGTGACCACGCCGGTGTCGGGGGGCTCGATGCCGGACAGCAGGCGGAGCAGCGTCGTCTTGCCCGCGCCGTTGAGCCCCAGGATGACCACACGCGAGCCGCGGTCGATGGCCAGGGAGACGTCGGCGAAGATTTCGAGCGACCCGTAGGACTTCGACAGCCCCTCGGCCGTCAGCGGTGTCTTGCCGCAGGGCGCGGGGTCGGGGAACCGCAGCTTGGCCACCTTGTCCTGCTGCCGCTCCGCCTCAAGTCCCGCGAGCAGCCGCTCGGCGCGGCGGGCCATGTTCTGCGCGGCGACGGCCTTGGTGGCCTTCGCCCGCATCTTGTCGGCCTGGGCGTTGAGGGCGGCGGCCTTCTTCTCCGCGTTCGCCCGTTCGCGCCTGCGCCGCTTCTCGTCGGCCTCGCGCTGCACCTGGTACTGCTTCCAGCCCATGTTGTAGACGTCGATGGCCGCGCGGTTGGCGTCCAGGTAGAAGACCTTGTTGACGACCGTCTCGATGAGGTCGATGTCGTGGGAGATCACGACAAGACCGCCGCGGTAGGTGCGCAGGAAGTCGCGCAGCCAGATGACGGAGTCGGCGTCGAGGTGGTTGGTCGGCTCGTCGAGCAGCAGCGTGTCGGCGTCGGAGAACAGGATGCGGGCCAGCTCGACGCGGCGCCGCTGCCCGCCCGACAGAGTGTGCAGCGGCTGGGCGAGCACCCGGTCCGGCAGGCCGAGGCTCGCGGCGATGGTGGCCGCCTCCGCCTCGGCCGCGTAGCCGCCCTTGGTGAGGAACTCGGTCTCCAGGCGCTCGTACTTCTTCATCGCCTTGACCCGGGTGGCGCCCTGGCCCGTGGCCATGCGCTGCTCGTTCTCGCGCATGCCGCGCAGCACCGTGTCAAGGCCGCGGGCCGACAGCACCCGGTCGCGGGCCAGCACGTCGAGGTCGCCGGTGCGCGGGTCCTGCGGCAGGTAGCCGACCTCGCCGCCCCGCGTGATGGTGCCCGCGGCGGGCACGCCGTCGCCGGCCAGGCACTTGGTCAGGGTGGTCTTGCCCGCCCCGTTGCGGCCGACGAGGCCGATGCGGTCGCCCCTGGCGATGCGGAACGAGGCGGACTCGATGAGGACGCGGGCGCCGGCGCGCAGCTCGATGCCGGAAGCGGTGATCATGGACGGACTCCTGAACGGCGGGACGGGACGTGGCGGCTCGGCTGGGAGTGGCGTACGTCCGCTAAGGCACGAGGAGCAGAAAGTCCATGGGGACCAGTCTAGCGACGTGCGCAAGCGGATTTCCCGGCCGGCGGGCCGGCTCAGACCCCTCCCGTGTGCACCTGGAACGCCGCCCGGCGCACCCGCTTGGCCACCGCGGGGTCGGGGTGGGCGGCGGCGAGCGCGAGCAGGACCTGCACGGTGCGCGGATGGCCGCAGTCCCGGATCTCGTCCACCAGCTGGACGACGTCGGGCTGCGGGGCCGCGTCGAGGTGGTCGAGCAGCAGCCGTTCCGCGCCGTGCTCCTGCGCGGCCGAGGCGGTGTCCACCCACAGCCAGGTGGCCTCGGCCCGGGAGAGCACGCCGTGCGGCGAGTCGGCCTGGTCGCGCGGGTCGCCCTCCTCGTGCTCGGCGAGCCACAGCAGCGCGTAGGGGCGAAGACCCGGCTCGTCGGCCGCCTCGCGCACCGCGGGCAGCGCGGGGGCACCGACCGCGCGCAGCGCCTCGAACGCCAGCCCCCGGATGAGGGCGTCCTCGCCCCGCGCGGCGTCGAGCAGCTCGGTCACGGCGGGGCCCGCGGGCCGCACGGCGAGCCAGGCGCGGTACTCGGCACGGGCGGGCCCCGGGGTGAGGCCGGCGCAGCCGCGCAGCATGGCGACGGCGGACTGCTCGATGTTGCCCGCGGGGCTCTGGGCCGCGATGCAGATGTGTTCGAGCTTGGTCCACATCGCCCAGCCGCCCAGCTCCGTGAGGCGGGCGCGTTCGGGATGGTGGCCGCGGGCGTGCAGGGTGAGCGCGCCCACCGAGGCGAGGGTGTCCAGGGCCCAGCCGAGGATGCGGACCAGCTCGGCCACGTCCTCCTCGTCCCTCCGCTCCCCGTCGTTCCGCTCGTCCTCCTGGCTCCGCGCGTCCCGCGCGTCCGGCTCGTCGTCCGCTATCGCGCCGCCGGGGCCGCGGTCGGCGCGCAGCTCAAGAATGCGCCGCCGCGTCAGGTCGATCAGCCCGGCGCCGGTCACCGGGCCGTCGGAGAGGTACATCACCGAGAGGAGCTGCGGCACGGCGGCCACCACGTCGGCCACCGTGCCCGGGTCCGCGTCCGGCGGCGCCGGGCGGGCCAGGGACCACGCGTCGAGCAGGGCGACCCAGCCGCGCAGCGCCGCGGTGTCGTCGTGGTCCCAGGCGCGCAGCCGCCAGCCGGCGCGCACCGAGCCGGTGCCGTCGCGGCCCTGCTCGATCAGGCCGGCCAGGCGGGCGCGGCCCCAGTGGTCGTGCGTCTGCCGCACGGTCAACCCGAGATCGCCCGCGGCCCGCTCGGCCGCGGTGTCGGGTGAGGTGCCGGTGCGCTGCGCCCAGCGGGCGAGCCGTACGGCGTCGGCGAGCTGCGCGCGCGCCCGGCGGGCCAGCTCCTCCTGCGGGGCGAGTCCCTTGGGCGGCGGGGGCGTGCGTCTGCCGGCCTGCGTGCGCCTGGGTACCGTGGCGCGCTGCGGTGGGGTCTGGGGGACAAGTCGCAACCGGGGCTCACGCGGAGTTCGGGACGTCACGTGAGCAGTTTCACCGCTCGGGCCGCGAAAGCCCAAACCCCCTGCGTCGCGGGCTCACATGAGCGGGGTCAGGAAGCGCCGCAGCCGCTCCTCGTACGCCTCGGGCGCGGCGTTCCACATCGCGGCGTGCTCGGCGTCGGGAACGGTGTGCAGCACGATGCTCTCCGGGTGCCGGGCGGCCAGCTCGCGGGAGGCGCGCCACGGCGCGATCGTGTCGGCGGGCCCGTGCAGGATCAGCACCGGGACCGGCGCGCCCCCCGCGCCCAGCGGCTGCCCGGGCGGGCGGTCGTCGAGGTCGAGGCCGAACCCGCCGCGTGCGGCGCCGAGCGCGAGCGGCACCAGCCGGCCGGGGACGCCGCGGCGCACGGCGAGCGCGTGGAGCGTCGCGGCCGGGTCGAGCACCGGCGAGTCGAGGACGAGGCCGACCAGCAGGCCGCGCAGGGCGGAGCGGGTCGCGGTGCGCAGGGCCATCGCGCCGCCGGTCGACCAGCCGTAGAGCACGACGCGCTTGGCGCCGCGCCGGGCCGCGAACCGCAGGGCCGCGTCGGCGTCGTGCCACTCGGCGGCGCCGAGCCGGTGCACGCCCTCGCGTGGACGCGGGGAGCCCGCGTCGCCGCGGTGGCCCGGGATGAGGACGGGGAACCGCTGCTCGTGCAGGAACGGCAGCAGGTTGAGCGGATGTTCGCGCGTGGCGCCGAGCCCGTGCAGCGCGATCACCCACGTGTCGCGCGCGCCGGGCACGAACCAGGTGGGGAGCGGGCCGCGCTCCCCCGGGACGGTCACGTCGGAGTACGGGATGCCGAGCGCGGACTCGGGGGTCCCGAGGTGCAGTTGCGGGGTGAGGGCGGCCGGGGCGCCGGGCACGAGCGCGCCGCGGTCGACGCGTTCGAGCCGCCGCACGACGCTGTCGGGCCCGCTCGGCACGTCGAGGACCGGGCCGACGACGGCGTGGCAGGGCCCGGCGGTCAGCCCGTAGGTGCCGGGCCGCAGCGTTTCCAGGGAGCGGGTGAGCGTGACCTGGCCGGCCGCGGTGCCGTGCACGGCGAACCGGCTCTCGGCGAACCCGGCGGGGCGGGCCGGGCGGGCGGGGCCGAGCGTGGCGCCGAAGGCCCACCGCCCGGCGGCGACCGTGGCCACGGCCGCCCCGGCGCCCAGCAGCGTGGTGGCGGCCACGGCCGCCTTGGTGTGCCGACGCATGCCTTCCAGGATGCGCCAGGCGCGGCGGCGGCGCCACCGCGCGGACCGCGGCCCTCCGGTCAGCGCTGGCCGTAACCGCGGAACCGTTCCCGCACGCGGGCCAGTTCGTCCTCGGGAACGAGCGTCGGCGTGCGCCCCGGCACGGAGGCCGCGGCCAGCCAGACGCGGCACATCCACTCAAGCTGCGCGGTGTTGTCGTACGCCTCGCGCAGGTCGGCGCCGTGCACGAGGGTCCCGTGGTTGCGCAGCAGGCAGCCGCTGCGCCCGCGCAGCGCGGTGAGCGCGTGCCGCGCCAGCTCGTCGCTGCCGAACGTGGCGTACGGCGCGACCCGGACCGGGCCGCCCAGGACCGCGGTCATGTAGTGGACGGCGGGCAGTTCGTCCACGAGGGTGGACACCGCGGTGGCGTGCACCGCGTGGGTGTGCACCACGGCCCGCGCGTCCGTGCCGCGGTAGACCGCCAGGTGCAGCGGCAGTTCGCTGGTGGGGGCCAGCTCACCGGCGACGCGCCGGCCCGTGAGGTCGACCGCGAGCAGGTCGCGGGCGCGCAGCCGTTCGTAGGGGACCCCCGAGGGGGTGACGAGCACGGCGTCCCCCACGCGGACGGACACGTTGCCCGAGGTGCCGACGACGAGGCCGTCCGCCACCGTCCGCCGCGCGTGCGCGACCAGGTCGTGCCACGCCTCCTGCCACGCGTCCGGCCACCCGCCGGACGTCTCGCCCTGCCCTTGTCCGCTCATCGCCGCGTCCACCCGTCTCCCCTGTACCGCTCGTCATCGGCCGCACCGCCCGTCGTCGGCGCCGCCGGCCACGGGTGATTGTCCGGCAGGCGGGGCACGCGGCGACAGGGGAACGGGCCGGGCGCGCGCGAGGCGCGGCGCCCGGCCCGCGTTCCCGCGGCGCCGCGCCGGGCCGGTCAGCCCTGCGCGGCGGCCCTGCGGCGGCGGGCGATCAGCACGGTGGCCGCGCCGGCGGCGAGCAGGCCGGCCGCTCCGCCGACCATGTAGGGCGTGGACGAGCCGCCGCCCGTCTCCGCCAGGTCGACGTCCTCATCGGGCCGCTCGACCGGCTGGTCCTCCGTGACGGTCTGCGGGCCCCGCCCGGGCGGGGCGGGCGCGGTGCAGGCGGCCTCGGCGAGCGTGACGGTGCCGGTGACCTCGGCGACGCCCAGGTCGAGCGGGTCGACCGCCACGTTCAGGTCGAGCGCGCTCGCGCTCGCGGTGCCGTCGCCCGACTCGCGCTGGGCGAGCGCGAGGGTGACGTCGCCGACGCCCGGCACCGACACCTCGGTGGTGCCCTCGGTGCTCAGCTCGGCGGTGCGGCCGAGCACGGTGGCCGTGGCGGGCATCACGGTCTCGGCCGACGCCTGCCCGCCCACCGGGCACGAGGCGCGCGCGGAGACCGCGTCCACTTCGATCAGGGAGAGCAGCGGCAGGCCCGGGAGGTGGACGCGGGCTCCGGCGAGGCTCGTCTCGGCGAACGCGCCGTCCGCGCCGGTCGTCGCGGAGGCGGAGGCGGCATCGGCGCGCAGCAGGTCGAACGGCTGCCCGTCCTCGACGCCCTCCAGGGTCGCGGTCAGCAGGGTGTCGTCGGCGCTGCCGCCCCCGTCGGGCGCGCTGACCTCGTTGAGCGACGCCGTGAGCGGGAGCCTGACGCCGCCGTCGAGGAGGGAGACGTTCAGGCCGGCTCGCAGGACTGCGGCGCTCGCCGTCCCCGCGCTCCGGTCCCCGGCCTCGTCGGCACGGGCCGTGGCCGGGGTCGTCAGGACGGTGGCGGCGAGCAGCGCGGTGGCGCCGCGGCGGGCGGTTCTGTTCACGACAGGGGACTCCATCGGGATGGGTGTTGCTGGGACGCCCGCCATCCTTCGGTCCGCTCGCGCCGGCCGTCCTGGTTACGTCACCCGTTCACCCGAACGGGGTAACTCAGGCGACGACGCGCCCCCGCAGCACGACGCGTCGCGGCTCGGCGAGTACGGCGAGGTCGCGCCGCGGGTCGTCGGCGTAGACGACGAGGTCGGCGGGCGCGCCCTCGGTCAGGCCCGGGCGGCCGAGCCATTCCCTGGCCCGCCAGGTCGCCGCGGCCAGCGCGTCGTGGACGGGCAGTCCGGCCCGGCACAGCTCCGCGACCTCCCGCGCGATGAGGCCGTGCGGGAGCGAGCCCCCGGCGTCCGTTCCGGTGAAGACGGCGATGCCCGCGTCGTGGGCGGCGCGCACGGTGTCGTACCTGCGCGCGTGCAGCCGGCGCATGTGGGCCGACCAGCGCGGGTACTTGGCCTCCCCGCTCTCGGCGAGGCCGGGGAAGGTCGCGATGTTGACCAGGGTGGGAACGATGGCCACGCCGTGCGCGGCGAACAGGGGGATGGTGTCCTCGGTGAGTCCGGTCGCGTGCTCCACGCAGTCGATGCCCGCGGCCACGAGGTCCGCGAGCGAGTCCTCGGCGAAGCAGTGCGCGGTGACCCGCGCGCCCTCCTCGTGCGCGGCGGCGACGGCGGCCACGAGCGCGTCGGCCGGCCAGCAGGGCGCGAGGTCGCCGCGTTCGCGGTCGATCCAGTCCCCGACGAGCTTGACCCAGCCGTCGCCGCGCCTGGCCTCCTGCCTGACCACAGCGGCGAGCCGGTCGGGCTCGATCTCGTGCGCGTACTCGCGGATGTAGCGCCGGGTGCGGGCGATGTGCCGGCCGGCGCGGATGATCGGGGGCAGGTCGGCGCGCGCGTCCGTCCAGCGGGTGTCGGAGGGCGACCCGGCGTCGCGCAGCAGCAGGGCGCCCGCGTCGCGGTCCGCGAGGGCCTGCGCCTCCGCGGCGGCGCGGCCGACGGCCCCGTGCGCGTCGAGGCCCACGTGGCAGTGGGCGTCGACGAGCCCGGGCAGCACCCAGCCGGTGAGGCGGACGACGTCCCGCGCGGCGGGCGGCCGGTCGTAGGTGATCCGGCCGCCGACGACCCAGAGTTCGTCCCGGATCACCAGGTCGGGTCCGCCGTCCGGTCCCTCGGCCGCGAGCACGCGGCCCCGGATGTGGAGGACGGGCGCGGAGGGCGGGCCTGCGTTCATGCGCCGCAGCCTACGGCCGGGCCGCCGCCCGCGCCGAGGGCCGGTGCCCGAACTCGTGGGCGGGGCGGCCCCGGTGGACGACTCCGATGGACGACTCCGATGGACGACTTCGATGGAGCGGCCGCCGCGGGGCCCGCGCGCCGCCCCGCGCCCGGGAACGGGCGCGAGGGGTTCGGGGCACCGGGTCCGCGGGTGGCGGTCCCCCGGCTGCCGCGCGATAATTCCCGGCGCAGCTCCCGGCGTTTTACAACGGAATTCAAACTGCGATTCCCCAGGTAATTCAGACGGAGCCAACGGGCCTCTTCTGCCCGCTTTATCGACTTCTAAACGGGGCCGATACACGATCGTGGCCGGTCACCGGAACGGGTCAGCACCCTCACTTCTTCGTTACAGACATGTGACCAAGCCCACACGGATGACCGATTTGCCCGGTAACTAACGGACAGAACGTAACTTTTTGCTCCGAAGTAAGCTGCGGTCCCCCGCGCGCGCGATAACACATCGGGCCCGACCTGTTAAGACCAGTCGGCGGTGCAATTTCAAGAATCGCTGGGTAAATTGAATCTGCATGACCCCCGCACAAGCAGACCATGCACGTGCCCGACCGGATTTCATGGACAGTGAATTCACCGCAGGAACCGATGGCCTCACACTCGACACCCCGCGCCTGGACGACGGAGCGGACCTGTGGCGCCTCGCCCGGGACTCCAGGGTCCTGGACCTGAACTCGTCGTACAGCTACCTCCTGTGGTGCCGCGACTACGCGCGCACCTCGATCGTGGCCAGGGACGCGGCCGGCGTCCCGGTCGGCTTCATCACCGGGTACACCCGCCCGCAGGCGCCGAGCACCCTGCTGGTGTGGCAGGTCGCCGTCGACGGCGGGCAGCGCGGACGCGGCCTCGCCGCCGCGATGCTTGACGCCCTGGCCCGCCGGACGGGCCGGGAGCTGGGGGTGAACATGATCGAAACCACCGTCACACCGGACAACACCGCGTCCAACCGCCTCTTCGCCTCCTTCGCCGCGCGGCACGACGCCGCCGTGGAGCGCGAGGTGCTGTTCGACGCGGGGGTGTTCCCGGAACGGGGGCACCAGCCGGAGGTGCTGTACCGGATCGGCCCCATAGCCGAACCGGCGGCGACCGCCCGCTGACTCCGACCCGACCGCGACCACTTCCGACCCCTCCACGTGATCACCCCCTGAGATCAGGAGACCGTTGTGACCATCACCCAGCCCGACCTGAGCGTGTTCACCACCCTGGAGTCCGAGGTCCGCAGCTACTGCCGCGCCTGGCCCACCATCTTCGACCGCGCGCAGGGCAGCTACCTGTACGACGAGGACGGCCACACCTACCTGGACTTCTTCGCCGGCGCCGGCTCGCTCAACTACGGCCACAACAACCCGGTGCTCAAACGCGCCCTGCTCGACTACCTGGAGCGCGACGGCATCACCCACGGCCTGGACATGTCCACCACCGCGAAACGGGCGTTCCTCGAATCGTTCCAGAACGTGATCCTGCGCCCGCGCGACCTCGACTACAAGGTGATGTTCCCCGGCCCGACCGGCACCAACGCGGTGGAGTCCGCGCTGAAGCTGGCCCGCAAGGTCAAGGGCCGCGAGTCGATCATCTCCTTCACCAACGCGTTCCACGGTATGTCGCTCGGCTCGCTCGCCGTGACGGGCAACGCGTTCAAGCGCGCCGGCGCCGGCATCCCGCTGGTGCACGGCACCCCGATGCCGTTCGACGACTACCTCGACGGCCGCACCCCGGACTTCATCTGGTTCGAGCGGCTGCTTGAGGACACCGGTTCGGGGCTGAACAAGCCCGCGGCGACGATCGTGGAGACGGTGCAGGGCGAGGGCGGCATCAACGTGGCGCGGCCCGAGTGGCTGCGCGGCCTGGCCGACCTGTGCCGGCGGCACGACATGCTGCTGATCGTCGACGACATCCAGATGGGCTGCGGGCGCACCGGGCCGTTCTTCTCGTTCGAGGAGGCGGGCATCGTGCCCGACATCGTCACGGTGTCGAAGTCGATCAGCGGCTACGGGCTGCCGATGGCCCTCACGCTGTTCAAGCCCGAGCTCGACATCTGGGGCCCCGGCGAGCACAACGGCACGTTCCGCGGCAACAACCCGGCCTTCGTCACCGCCGCCGCCGCGCTGGAGACGTACTGGAACGACGGGCAGATGGAGAAGCAGACCCTCGGCCGCGGCGAGCAGGTGGAGTCCGCGCTGCGCGCGATCGCCGCTGAGCACTCCGGCGCCTCCTACCGCGGCCGCGGCATGGTGTGGGGCCTGACGTTCGAGGACACCGAGCGCGCCACCGCCGTGTGCCGCCGCGCGTTCGAACTCGGCCTGCTGCTGGAGACGTCGGGCCCGCAGAGCGAGGTCGTCAAGCTGCTGCCGGCGCTGACGACCACGCCCGAGGAGCTGGACGAGGGCCTGCGGGTGCTGGCCCGTGCCGTCCGCGAGACCGACTGAAGCAACCACTGGGAACGGGAAGGGAAGTACACCGCCGTGATCGTCCGATCGCTCAGCGACATCGAGGGAACCGACCGGGACGTGCAGTCCGCCTCCGGCACGTGGCGCAGCAAGCGCATCGTCCTGGCCAAGGAGGGCGTCGGATTCTCGCTGCACGAGACCGTGCTCTACGCGGGTACCGAGACCACCATGTGGTATGCGAACCACATCGAGGCCGTCTTCTGTGTCGAGGGCGAGGCCGAACTGACCAATGAGGAGACCGGCGAGAAGCACTGGATCTCGCCGGGAACGATGTATCTGCTCGACGGGCACGAGAAGCACACCATTCGTCCGAAGAGCGACTTCCGCGTCATGTGCGTCTTCAACCCGCCGGTCACCGGCCGTGAGGACCATGACGAGAACGGTGTCTACCCGCTGCTCACCGAGGCGTAAGGAGAGGAAGGAACACCCACATGACCACCGCACCCGAACGCACCGCCGACCTGTACCCGACCCGCGGGGCGACCGAGGTCACCACGCCACGCCAGGACCCGGTGGTGTGGTCAGAACCCGGGGCGCCGGGGCCGTTCAGCACGGACGAGCTGGCCGGCTTCGAACGGGACGGCTTCGCCGCCGTCGACCAGCTGATCACGCCGGAGGAGGTGCTGGCCTACCGCGCCGAACTGGACCGGCTGGTCACCGACCCGGACATCCGCGCGGACGAGCGCTCGATCGTCGAGCCCTCGTCGCAGGAGATCAGGTCGGTGTTCGAGGTGCACAAGATCAGCGAGAAGTTCGCCGGGCTGGTGCGCGACCCGCGGCTGCTCGACCGGGCGCGGCAGATCCTGGGCTCCGAGGTGTATGTGCACCAGAGCCGGATCAACGTCAAGCCGGGGTTCGGCGCCAGCGGGTTCTACTGGCACTCGGACTTCGAGACGTGGCACGCCGAGGACGGGCTGCCCCGCATGCGGACGGTGTCCGTGTCGATCGCGCTGACGGAGAACTTCGACACCAACGGCGGCTTGATGATCATGCCGGGCTCGCACCTGTCGTTCCTCGGCTGCGCCGGTGAGACGCCGAAGGACAACTACAAGAAGTCGCTCCAGATGCAGGACGCGGGCACGCCGTCGGACGAGGCGCTGACCGGGTTCGCGGACCGGCACGGGATCAAGCTGTTCACCGGCCGGGCCGGCTCGGCCACGTGGTTCGACTGCAACTGCATGCACGGCTCGGGCGACAACATCACGCCCTACCCGCGCAGCAACGTGTTCATCGTGTTCAACAGCGTGGAGAACGCCGCGGTCGAGCCCTTCGCGGCACCGGTCCGCCGTCCCGAGTTCATCGGGGCCAGGGACTTCACGCCGGTGAGCTGAGCCGGTTTCACCGGCCGGCGGGCGCCGGTTCCCCGCGAGGGGGACCGGCGCCCGCCGCGTTCGCGTAGGCTCTCGGCCCGTGGCCAAGGTCCTGCTCACCGGCATGTCGGGCACCGGCAAGTCGACGGCGCTGCGCCTGCTGCGCGCGGGGGCACAGGACGGTGGACACCGACAGCGACGCCTGGAGCCGTTGGGTGACCCTGCCGGACGGCTCCCCCGACCGGATCTGGCGCGAGCGGGAGATCACCGCCCTGCTGACCGGCCACACCGGTGGCCACCTCTTCCTCGCCGGCTGCAAGAGCAACCAGGGCGGCTTCTATCCGCTGCTCGACCAGGTCGTGCTGCTCAGCGCGCCGGCCGACGTGCTGCTCGCCAGGATCGAGCGGCGCACCGGCAACCCCTACGGCAAGCGGCCGGAGGAACGGGCCGCCGTGCTGCGTCATCTGGCCACCGTCGAACCGCTGCTGCGAGCCACCGCGAGCGCCGAGATCGACGCCACCGCGCCCGTGGCGGACGTGGTCGGGCAGGTGGAGAGCCTGGCCGGGCCCCTGCCCGCGTGACCCTCCGCGGCCGAACGGCCAGGCGGCGGCCGGGCGTCAGACGAACAGGTGGCGGTTCTCCCGGCTCCACACGACGCGGCTTTCGAGTTCGCCGACGCGCACCACGCGGCGGTGCGGCTCGTCCTGCGACACCTGTTCCACGGCCATGCGGGCAGTATCCCCCGCCAGGCACCGGAGCGGAAGATCAGCGCCAGCGGGCCGCGGGCAGCGCGCGGCCGGTGAAGTCGAACAGCGCCTGGTTCTCCCAGGCGTTGCCCGAGGCCGGGTCGGCGGGGTCCCAGCCGTTGCCGCGGGTCGCGATCCACGCCGGCTCCCAGTAGAACAGCCCGCGTCCGCGCCCGCCGGGCACGGCGCCGACCACGCCGGAGACGGCGTCGAGCCAGGCCGCCTGGCCCTGCGGCGTCGGGGGGAACGCGGGGGGCAACTGGCCGGTGTCCCCGATGAGGTTGGGGTGGCCGTCCGCGTCGCGCAGCGTGAACGGGTACGCCGTCTCGGCCAGGACGACGTCCTTGCCGTAACGGGCGGCCGCGTCCGCCAGGTTGGCGCCCAGGTCGTCGAGCGTGCCGTGCCAGTACACGTAGAACGACAGCGCGATCACGTCGAACGGCACGCCGCGCGCCACCGCCTGGTCGAACCACCACACGGTGCCCCCGTTGTCGCCGCCCTCCGCGAGGTGCAGGGCGACCTCGGTGCCGGGCGAGGCGTCCGCGACGGCACGGGAGCCCGCGCGCAGCAGGCCGGCCAGGGCGTTCCAGTCGTCGGTCGAGCCCTCGGGCCACAGCAGCCCGTGGTTGATCTCGTTGCCGGTCTGCGCCATCGCGGCCGGGGTGCCCTGGGCGCGCAGCGCGCCGAGGACATCGGACGTGTGGTCGTAGAGGGCCTGTTCGAGCGCGCTGCCGCGCAGTCCCGTCCACGCGGCGGGCTTGCGCTGCTGCCCCGGGTCGGCCCAGCTGTCCGAGTAGTGGAAGTCGACCAGCAGGCGCATGCCGAGGGCATGCGCCCGCCGGGCCATGGTCAGGACCTGCGCCGTGCCGTGGTAGCCGTCGGGCGAGTCGACCCACACCTTGAGCCTGACCCAGTTGGCGCCGCCGTCCCGCAGGATGCGGACCGGGTCGCCGACGGTGCCGTCGGCGTACCGGAAGACGGCGCCCAGGTCCTCCGCCTTCGGGACGGAGGAGAGGTCGACCCCCCGCACGGGCGGCGCCGCGGCGTGCGCGGCGCCGCCCGGCAGGGAGGCGAGGACGGCGGCCGGCCAGGGCGGCCGTTGTGGCGCGGAGCAGTGTGCGTCTGTGCATCATGGGTCCCTTCCATGAGTGACAGGACTTCACCCGCGGGGCGTCACCGGTCCAGGCGCACCACCCGGGTGGCACCCGCGGGCACGGCGAGCGGGCCGTCGGCGCGGGTGCCGGTGAGCAGTTCGGTGCCGGAGGCGGGCAGGGCCACCTCGTGGTCCTCGGCCGTGTGGTTGATCGCGAACAGGAAGTCGCCGCCGGGGCCCGCGCGCCTGACCACCTCGACGTCGCGGGGCAGGTCGTCGCGCGGGTCGAGACCGGCGTCCTTCCCCGCCGCGGCCAGGACCTGGCGCAGCCCCTCCTGGCCCACGCGGGCCGAGACGTACCAGGCGGTGCCGTCACCGAGCCGGTGGCGGGTGATCGCGGGCCCGCCGGCCGCGGGTCCGTCGGCGTAGGTCCACACCGTTTCCGCGCCCGTGGTGCGGACGGTCTCCGCCCAGACGTCGGCGGTCGCGGTGGCGCCCTCAGGGCCTGCCAGCCGCACCGTCTCGCCCGCGCGCAGCGGCTGGAACTCCTCGACGACCAGGCCGAGGACGTCGCGCAGCGCGCCGGGGTGCGGTCCCGGGTGCACGGCGTCGTGCTCGTCGACGATGCCCGAGAAGCAGGACACCACCAGCGTGCCGCCGCCCTCGACGTAGCGGCGCAGGTTCTCGCCCGCGGCCCGGGTGGCGAGGTAGAGGGCCGGGACGACGACCAGCGGCCGGCCGGCGAGGTCACCGGACTCGGGGTGCGCGAAGTCGACGGTCAGGTGCTGGTCGAACAGCGCGGCGTACCACGCCTCCGCGCGTTCCCTGGTGCCCAGGTCGTCGCTCGGCCGCCACTCCAGCTTGTGCGCCCACCAGGACTCCCAGTCCCACACGACGGCCGCGTCGGCCACCGTGCGGGTGTCCATGATGTCCGCCAACGCGTCGATGTGCCCGCCGAGTTCGACGACCTCGCGCCACACACGGCTGTCGGTGCCCGCGTGCGGCACCATCGCCGAGTGGAATTTCTCCGCGCCGGCGCGTGAGGCGCGCCACTGGAAGAACATCGCGCCCTGCGAGCCGCGGGCGACGTGCGCGAGGCTGTTGCGCGCCATCTCGCCCGGCCGCTTGGCGATGCCGCGCGGCTGCCAGTTGACGGCGCTGGTGGAGTGTTCGAGCAGGAGCCAGGGGCGGCCGGCGCCGACGGAACGGGTGAGGTCGGCGGCGAACGAGAGGTTGATGTGGTTCCTGTCGTCCTCGGCCACCAGGTAGTGGTCGTTGGTGACGATGTCGACCTCGCGGCCCCACTTCCAGTAGTCAATGGTGTCGCACTGGGTGGGCGAGACCATGAAGTTGGTGGTGACCGGCACGCCGGGGGACAGTTCGTGCAGCAGGTCGCGCTCGGCGCGGAAGTTCTCCAGCGCGCTGTCGGAGGCGAAGCGCGCGAAGTCCAGGCGCTGCGCGGGGTTGGCCGTGGTGGGGGTGAGCCTGGGCGGCTGCACCTCGTCCCACTCGCCGTACGCCTGGCCCCAGAAGGCCGTGCCCCAGGCCGCGTTGAGCGCGTCGAGGGTGCCGTACCGCTCGGCGAGCCAGCGCCTGAAGTGGGCGGCGGAGACGTCGCAGTAGCACTCAAGGACGGGCACTCCGTACTCGTTGTGCACGTGCCACAGCGCGAGCGCCGGGTGGTCGCCGTACCGCTCGCCGAGCGCGCGGGTGATGCGCGCGGCGGCCTCGCGGTAGGCGGGCGAGCTGTGGCAGATCGCCCCGCGCGAGCCGAACTCCAGGCGCACGCCCTCCCGCGTGACCGGCAGCGCCTCGGGGTGCGCGCGGTAGAACCACGCCGGGGGGACGACCGTGGGGGTGGCGAGGTCGATCCGGATGCCGCCCTCGTGCAGCAGGTCGATGATCCGGTCGAGCCAGCCGAAGTCGTACACGCCCTCGCGGGGTTCGAGCCGGGCCCAGGAGAAGATCCCGATGCTGACGAGGGTCACCCCGGCTTCGCGCATCAGCGCGACATCCTCCGGCCACAGCTCCTCGGGCCACTGCTCGGGGTTGTAGTCCCCGCCGAACGCGAGTCGGTCCATGCGCATCTGTCGAGCTGCCTTTCCTGTGAACGTGCACAGGCAACATAACCGCACAGCACCGACCATTGACAAGGGTTGGATCGGGCCCTTCCTGTGCACGATCCCAGCCCTCGCCCCGGCTCTCGCAGCGGCGCCGTACAGTCGTGCCCGTGAGCCCGACGAACAACACGACCCGGCGCAGGCGGCCGACGATCCACGACGTGGCGCGGGAGGCGGGCGTCTCCCGCGGCACCGTCTCCCGGGTGCTCAACGGCGGGCACCACGTCAGCCCGGCCGCGGCCGAGGCCGTGAACGCGGCGATCCGCAGGACCGGCTACGTCGTCAACCGGCACGCCCGCAGCCTCATCACCGGCCGTTCCGGCTCCGCGGCGTTCCTGCTGACCGAGCCGCAGGAGAGGTTCTTCGAGGACCCGAACCTGGGCGTGCTGCTGCGCGGCTGCACGCAGGCGCTGGCCGCGCACGACATCCCGCTGCTGCTGATGATCGCCGGCAGCGGCGCGGAGCAGCGGCGCATCACCCGCTACGTCTCGGCGGGCCACGTCGACGGCGTGCTGCTCGTCTCCTCGCGCACCGGGGACCCGATGGCCGAGACGCTCGTGCGGGCCGGCCTGCCTGTGGTCGTGTGCGGCCGGCCCGTGGGGCGCGCCACGGGCCTGGCGCACGTGGCGGCCGACGACCGGGGCGGCGCCCGGCAGATGGTCCGCCACCTGCTGGCCACGGGCCGGCGGCGCGTGGCGACGGTGACCGGGCCGCTCGACACCCCGGGCGGCGTGGAACGGCTGGCCGGCTACCGCGAGGTGCTCGACGAGGCCGGCCTGCCCGCGGACGACGACCTGGTGGAGACCGGCGACTACAGCCACGACGGCGGCGCGGCGGCCACGGCCCGGCTGCTCGCGCGCCGCCCGGACCTCGACGCGCTGTTCGTCGCCTCGGACCTGATGGCGCGGGGCGCGCTCGCCGCGCTGGAACGCGCCGGCCGCCGCGTGCCGCACGACGTGGCCGTCGGCGGCTTCGACGACTCGACGGCGGCGGTGGCCTCCCGGCCCGGCCTGACCACGGTCAGGCAGCCGTGGGACCGCATCAGCTCCGAGATGGTCCGCGTCCTGCTCGCCCGGATGGCGGGCGAGGACGCCTCGGCGGTGATCCTGCCCACCGAACTGGTCCGCAGGGAGTCCGCCTGACCGCGGCGCGTCCGCCACCGCGCGCGAGCGCACAGGACGGTGGGGCGCACGGGATGCTTCGGCACCCGTGGTGCGCGGGAATGCCGAGGGTGGCCCACTCCCCCACGGCTGTTCACACGGACGTCGTCCGCGCGACTCCCGGGCCGGGCGGGCCGGAAACTCCCGTTCCCTAGGGTCCGTTTGCTTTCCCCCACCGAGCCAGGGAGAACATCGTGCGCAAGGCCAGGCCGACCCTCGCCGCAGCCCTCGCAGCCGCCGCGGTCGCCGCCGCGACCCCCGCGTTCGCCGTGCCCCCTCAGAGCATGCCCCCTCAGACCGCCCCCGCCCAGACTCCCGCCGGGACCATGCCCGTTCCGACCATGCCCGCCGCGGACGCGCTTCCGCACAACGTCTCGCCACAGGGCGCCACCCCGCAGGACGTGCCCCACCGGGACCCGGGCCGCCGGCCCGGCCACCCGCGCGACCTGCCCCTCAGCATCCACGGCGGAACCTGGCCGACCAGCCACGTCCAGGGCGTCACCGTCGACCACGAACACGGCTGGGTCTACTGGTCCTTCACGCAGATGCTGGTGAAGACCGACCTGGAGGGCAACGTCCTCGGCACGGTCGAGGGCCTGACCGGGCACCTCGGGGACATCGACCTCAACCCGCGGGACGGCCGCGTGTACGGATCGCTGGAGTACAAGGCGGAAGAGGCGTTCTACATAGCCGTCTTCGACGGGGCCGCCGTCGACCGGATCGGCCTCGACGCCGAGACCGACGGCGTCATGACGGCCGTCCACCTCGACGAGGTCGTCGAGGACTTCACCGCCGACATGGACGGCGACGGCGTGTTCGACGGCGACACGGCCGACACCGCGGACCACCGCTACGGGTGCAGCGGCATCGACGGAGTCTCCTTCGGCCCGTCCTTCGGGCGCACGGGCGGGCCGCAGCGGCTGATGGTCGCCTACGGCGTGTACTCCAACACCGAACGCGCCGACAACGACCACCAGGTGATCCTGGAATACGACGTGCGCACCTGGCACCGCTACGAGCGCCCGCTGACGCAGAGCGAGCCGCACCGCAGCGGGCCGCGCCGCACGGCCGGCAAGTACTTCGTGTACACGGGGAACACCAGGTTCGGCGTGCAGAACCTGGAGTACGACGCGTACACGGGCGACTGGATGCTCGCGGTCTACAACGGGGTGAAGCCCGGCTTCCCGAACTACTCGTTCTTCATCGTGGACGGCTCGGCCCGCCCGCAGCGCGGCGAGATCGCCGGCCAGCCCGAGCGCGAGCACGGCCGGCTGCTGAGCCTCGTCGACGACGGCCTCCACGACCCGGCCACCGGCATCCGCGGCTGGGACTTCCACGGCGACTACGGGCTCGCCGCGCTCGGGAACGGCTACTACTACGCGGCCGAGGGCGGTCCCGTGCCCGGCGGCCAGGAGGGCGAGGTGCACCTGTACCGCTGGACCGGCGCGACCCCGACCCCGTTCGAGCGCGTCACGCACTGACGCCCCCGGGCCCGGGGGGGGGCGGCCGGGGCGCGGCCGGACTCAGAGGAGCTGTTCCGCCAGCTGCTCGGTCAGCCGCGCCAACCCCGGGTCCCGGTCGTGCGCCCGGTGCCAGTGGGCCGACCGCACGGTCAGCAACTGGGTCCACCGCAGAGCGCGTTCGGCGTCGAGGCCGGCGGCCTCCGCGAACACCGCGACCCGCCGCCGCGCGTGGCCCGCCAGGTCACCCGAGCCGACCACGTCGAGCAGACTCGCCCTGACCAGCGAGAACGTGTCGTACGCCGGGTCGCCCACCAGGCCCTTGGGGTCGATGGCGAGCCACGGCTCGCGCGCCCCGCGCAGCACGTTGCGGAAGTGCAGGTCGCCGTGGACCATCACCGCGGGCTGGTCACCGGCGAGTTCCGCCACGGCGGCCAGCGCCGCCCCGGTGGCGCGCCGCGACATGGGGCGGCCCAGCGCCTCGTCGTTCGCGCGCAGTTCCTCCTCCCACCGGTCCGCGAGGTCCGCGAGCCGCGGCAGCCCAGGCGGGGCGGGCACGGCGAGCCGGCGCAGCAGGCGGCCCGCCTCCGCGACGGCCTCCTCCGTGTCGGGGAGATCGGCCAGCGTGCCGGGCCCGGCGTGTTCGAGCAGCATCGCGAACGCCGCGTCGTCCCGTTCGAGGAGCAGGACCGCGCCCCGGCCCTCCCAGACGGCGAACGCGTCCGGTTCGTGCACGTTGCCCGGGTGGGTGAAGGACACCTTCAGCGCCGCGGGAGCACCGTCCGCGCGGCGCACCGGCACCACGATGCCGACCTCGCCGTGCGCCACCGGCCCCGCGACCTCGCAGTCCCAGCGCCGCAGCAGCCGGCCGGCCAGCGCGGGCAGCCCGGCGAGCCAGGCCAGTCCGCGTTCGCCCTCCCGCGCGGCGGTCAGGCGGGCGAAGTCCTCGGGAACGGCGACCGCTTCCCGCCGCCGCGGCGCGTCGGGGCGCCTCACGCGCCGCTCCGCGGCACCGGGCCGAGCTGCGCGGGCGGGACAGGACCGGCGGCGGCCGGCCAGGACAGGGCCCTGACGGCGAGGGCGAGCGTGTCGTCCGGGTGCAGGATCACGGTGTGCATGTCCTCCGCGATGGCCGAGGGCACCTCGCCTATCGGCCGCCCGGCGTGGCGGGCCGCGGCGCGGATCAGCCGGGCCTCGCCCTCCAGCGGGTCCTTGCGGCTCTCGGTCAGCCCGTCGGTGTACAGCACGAGCAGGTCGCCCGGCGCGAACCCGGTGCGCAGCACCGCGTCGCTGCCCGGCAGCGGGAAGCCGATGCCTCGGCCCTTGACCTCCAGGTACCTGTGGTTGCCGTCGGCGCCGATCAGCAGCGCAGGCGGGTGGCTGCCGTTGGCGAGCAGCAGCTCGCCGGTCGCCGGGTCGAGCCGCGCGAGCTGCACCGTGGCCATCAGGTCGCGGTCGAACGGCAGCAGGATCTCGTCGGTGCGGGCGATGATCGACTCGATGCCGTGCCCCTCAAGGGCGAGGGTGCGCACGGCGTGGGTGACGTTGAGGGCGCTGCGGGTGCTGCGCACGCCGTGGCCGAGCGCGTCGACGACCGTGATGTGCACCGAACCGTCGGGCAGGCGGAACCAGTCGTAGAGGTCGCCGCCTGTGGGCGCGTCGGTGCCTGCCGGGGCGTAGTGGACGGCGAGTTCGAGCCCGTCCACGACGATGGGCGGCGGGCGCAGCGCGTCCTCAAGCTCGCGCAGCGTCTTGCCGTGCGCGCGGCGCAGCCGCTCGTCCCGTTCCTCCAGTTGCACGTAGAGCGCGAGAACGCCGCTGTTGGTCTCGGCCAGTTCGTCCTTGAGGCGGCGGTGCTCGGCGGCCAGGGTCTCGGCGCGTTCGAGTGCGTGGCGCAGCTCCTCCTCGCGGGCGGCGTGCTCGGCGGCGTCCTCGTCCGCGCCGTCCGGGCCCGCGGGCGCGGGCGGCCCGGCGGGCAGCGGCAGGTCCCACAGCACGGAACCGTCGGTCAGCACCTGCGCGGGCAGCGGCAGTTCGGCGGGGAGCTGGCGGCTGCCCACCTCGTCGGGGCGGCAGGTGAGCCGCAGCGCGCCGGCCCGGCCCGCGCTGTCCGCGCGCACCTCGGTCTCCAGGCGGACGGCCCGGTCCGCGGCGAACTCCGCCGCGGCCACGGCGGCCACCGAGACCGCGAGGCGGGCCCGCAGGTCGACGGGCAGGCGGTAGGCGCGGGCCGTCAGGCGCACCGCGCCGAGCAGTTGCGCCGCGCTGGTGAAGCGGCTGCTTTCGGTCGTCGTCATGGCGTTACGGGGCGAGGGCGATGGCCGCCGCGTCGTCGCGGTCGTGGCGGTGCCGGTGGGCGAGGGCGGGGGCGAGCAGGGACGGGGGCAGGCGGAGCAGGAACGGGGCCGGGTCCCGACTCCAGGCGGCGTCGATGCCGTCGGTGTGCAGGACCCACACGCCGGCCGCGGTGGCGGGCAGCCGGTGCACCACCGGCCGCGGCAGGTTGTAGCCGACGATACCGGGCGGTCCCTGCGGGCCGCCGCGGGCCCGCTGCCCGTCGGCGAGCACCAGCCTGACGTTGCCGGTCGCGCAGAACTCCATGGTGCCGCCCGCGTTCCGCAGCAGCGCGACGGCCGCGCCGCGGGTGCGGCGCAGCGCATCGTGGAGCGCGGTCATCAGCGGGGACAACGGCGCGCCCGGGGCCGCGAGGAAGGCCGTCATCGCGCTGCCGGCCGCCTCGGCCGCCGCCGGTCCGTGGCCGAGGCCGTCGATGAGCACGGCGGTGCGGCCCGCCTCGGTCTCCACGACCGCGGCGGCGTCGCCGCACGCCAGGTCCTCGTGGCGCGCGCCCTGCTCCTGCGGGCCGGCCGGCAGGCACACCGTGCCCACGGCACCGGCGGCGACGGGCGCGGTGCCCGGCATCGTGAGCCGGGCGGCGACGAGGGTGCCGGTGGGGCCGGTGCGGATGGACAGGTCCGTGGCGATGCGGCGGATCGCGCCGAGTCCCGTGCCCAGGGTGCCGCTGGTGGTGAACCCGTCGGTGAGGGCGGCGTCCACGCTCCCGATGCCGGGACCGCGGTCCGCGGCCACGACTTCGACGCCGTGGTCGAGCGGCAGCGGCTGGAGGTAGAGCACGCCGTCGACGGCGTGCTTGTGGAGGTTGGTGGCCAGCTCGCTGGCGAGCACGGCGGCCTTCTCCGGGAGGGCGCCGGGCAGCCCGGCCTCCTCGGCCGCCTCCCGGGCGGCGCGGACGGCCAGGTGCACGGCGCTGCGGTGGTCGATGCGGACCTGCCGGGTGATCCGCGGTCGCGTGGCACGGGGGGGCACGGCGTTATCCGGCCGTCCAGCGGGTGACGGACACAGTGGTCCCGCCGCCGGGCGGGCATTCTATGGCGAACTCGTGCATCAGCCGCCGCGCGCCGCCGAGTCCGTGCCCGAGTCCGGCGCCGGTGCTGAAGCCGTCGGTCAGCGCGGCCTCCACGTCGGGGATGCCGGGGCCGCTGTCGCTGACGGTGAGCCGCAGGCCGCTGCCCTTGGGGCGGCGCAGCCGTTCGACGACGAGCGTGCCGCCGCCGCCGTGGATGTAGGCGTTGCGGACCAGTTCGCTGGCCGCGGTCACCACGCGGGTCTGGTCGACCAGTCCGAACCCCATCTCCTGGGTGGCGGCCCGGACGGCGTGCCTGGCTTCGAGCAGGTCCTCCTCGGTGCGCACGGGGAACTCCACGCGGTGCACGGCCGCGGCGGCGCGGGGGCCGGTGCCCAGGTCCGGCGTGGCCCGATGGTCAGGAGGCGTCATCGCCACGGGTTGCCTCCCCCAGCCGGTTGGTGCGGTACCAACCGAGTGCGGCCATGCCCGCCTCCGCGTTCAGGGCGGTCTCGACACCGTGCAGCTTCAGCCCCAGCTCGACGAGTGTGATGGCGACCGGTGGCCGCATGCCCGCGACGATCACCCGGGCGCCGAGCAGCCGGGCGGTGGTGGTCAGCTCGCTGAGGGTGCGGGCGACGAACGAGTCGATGACTTCGAGGCGGGAGATGTCGATGAGGACACCGGTCGCGGCCTCGCGGGCGATGCGCTCGGTCAGCTCGTCGACGAAGCCCATGGCGGACCGGTCGTCGAGTTCGTCGAGCAGACCGGTGACGAGGACGTCACCGAGGCGCAGGATCGGCACACCGGCCGAGTGCCTTCCGGTCACCGGCCGACCGTCTCACCCGTGGGAATGCGGGCCTGGCCCGTGATCTTGATGGCTTCGGCCAGCGCGTCCGCGAGGGTCGCCTTGGTGGTGATGGCCGACAGGTCGAGACCGAGCTGGGCGATGGTCTGGGCGATGGGCGGCCGGATGCCGCTGATGACGCAGTCGGCGCCCATCAGGCGCACGGCGGCCACGGTCTGCATCAGGTGCTGCGCCACGGAGGTGTCCACGGTGGCGACGCCCGTGATGTCGATGATGGCGACCTGGGCCTCGTCGGCCTGGATGGCCTGCAACAGGCTCTCCATGACGACCTGCGTGCGGTCGGTGTCCAGGGTCCCGATCAACGGCACCGCGAGCACGTGGCGCCACAGCCGGACGACGGGAGTGGACAGTTCCATCAGCTGCCTGCTCTGCCGGCTGATGATCTCCTCGCGGCTGGCGACGTAGGTGTCGAACGACAGCACGCCCGCCGTGTCGAGCAGCCGGTTGATCACGACCGCCGCCTCGAACAGCTCCCGCGCGTTCTGCGTGGAGCGCTGGAGGATCTCCAGCATGACCTCCTTCAGCGACAGCACGGCGAGCGAGGTCGCGGTGGGGGTGGCGCCCGCGCGGGCCCGGCGCAGCGACAGCTCGGTGATGGTGTCCCGCACCTCGGTGTGCTCCGCCGCGAGGCGCCCCGCGGCCATGTCGCTCTCCAGGCCCGCCAGCAGCGCCGAGAGCAACTGGCCGGCTTCACGGCGCAGTTCGTCCTCGCCGATCCCGCTGACCATGACCTCCTGGTCGATCTGGAGGCGCACCCAGTTCTGGGCGATCTCCTCGTGATGGTCACGCAGCGTATGGATCAGCCGGTCACGCACGGCTGACTCGATGGCACTCACAACAAACCCTCTCGCCGTCGACGCCTCCGGTCGCGCCGACGTCATCAATCGTCAGCTCAATCACCGTGAGCCTCATAGTTGCACTCCGGCAAATGTTAGCGTTCATCCGTCCAGGGCCGGAAGCCCTGCCCGTACACCGGTGCCTGCTCCCCTCATGTGCCGTCCGACCAGCAAGGAGTCCGCATGGGACCGCAGCCCCCGCTACGCGGATCTGGCGGACTGGTCGCCCGGCCGCTCCCCGCCGATGTCGGTGGTCTTGCGCACCGCGGCCCTGAACCCGGAGAGTCCCTCGGTGAGGGCCTTGCGGGCCGGGGGCGACATGGCGGAGATCGCGGACCGCAGCGCGGCCTCGCGCCGCGCGCGCAGCTCGGCGAGGAAACGGCGCCCGCTCGGGGTGAGCCACAGCTCCACCTCGCGCCGGCTGGTGGGGCTGGTCGTCCGCTCGACGAACCCCACCGCCTGGAGCCGGTCGCAGAGCCGGCTGACGGAGGACGGCGCGGCGCCGAGCAGGCGGCCGAGATTGCGGAGGTTGATCCCCTCGTCGCGCTCCAGTATGTAGAGCACCCGCAGCTGGGAGGAGGAGACGGGCGCGGGCGACGCGGCATCCCGTCCTCGTTCCCACAGAATCTCCAGCAACTCGATCATTTCGGACGCCGCCAGGGTGGCTGCGTCCGGAGAGCGGTGCGGAGAAGGCCGATTCACGTGTCTCACTGTGGCACTCACGCTCGTGCTTGTCATCCCGGATGTCCGGTACCACATCCTTGCCCGCCGGTCGTCGCGGCCGGTGGGCAACGTCACTTCTGAAGAAGGCGGATCCCACACGGTGGACAGACTTCTGGCCGCGTACCGCGCTCTGCGCACGGCGGCCCCCCACGGGTTGCCCGGTGCCCTCCGGGCCGCCCTGACACGGCACTACGCCGTGCACGAGGTGGAATTCAGGCTCGTCGACTACGCGATGGACGCCCTGCGCCCGGTGGAGGGCGACGCCTCGGGCGACGCGGGCGTGGTGTCCGCGCGGACCGGCCCGGCCGGGCGGGCGTTCGGCTCCCAGCGGCCCTTCGTGGAGCCGCTCGACGGGCCGGCGGCAGCGGACCCCTCGGCGCTGCTGACCGCCCACCTGCCGGTGAGCGTGCGCGGGAACGCGGTGGGCGTGCTGACGGTCCGCGTGCCGCGCGACCGGCTCGCGGCCGACGTGATCGCCGAACTCGGCGAGATCGCCGAGGCGCTCGGGCACGCCGTCGCGGTCGCCGACCGGGACACCGACCTCTACCTCAGGGCCGGGCGCACCGAACGGCTCACGCTGGCGGCCGAGATGCAGTGGCAGCTGCTGCCGGGCCGGTCCGTCTCGCGCCCGGAGTTCGACCTGGGCGGGCACCTGGAGCCCGCGTACGCGATCCGCGGCGACGTCTTCGACTGGTCCACCTCGGCCGAGCACCTGACGCTGACCGTGATCAACGGGATGGGCGAGGGGATAGAGGCCGCGCTGCTGACCAACCTGGCCGTGAACGCCCTGCGCAACGCGCGGCGCGCCGGGCTCGGCCTCGCCGAGCAGGCGTACCTCGCCGACCAGGCCGTGTACGGGCAGTACCGGGGCGTCGCGTACGTGTCGGCGCTGCTGCTGCGGTTCGAACTGGCCACGGGGCTGGTGACGGTGATCGACGCCGGCTCGCCGCGGATGTGGCTGCGGCGCCGCGGCAGGGTGGAGCTGCCGCCGTTCGACGCGCAGTTGCCGCTCGGCATGTTCGAGGACACCGAGTACCGGCCCGAGCGGTTCCGGGTGGAGCCGGGCGACCGGCTGTTCTTCCTCAGCGACGGCGTGTACGACGCCGCCTCGCCCGCGGGTGAGCGGTACGAGGAGAAGGCGCTGGCCCGCGCGCTGTCGAGCACCGGGCTGCTGCCGCCGGGGCAGGTGCCGCGCGCGGTGCTCGAAGAGCTGGCGCGCTACCGCGGCGGGCCGTCCCCCGAGGACGACGCGATGGTGGTGTGCCTGGACTGGCACGGGTGAACGGCCGCCGCCCGCCCGGGCCGCGCGCGGCGCTGAACGCGCCGGCGCGGACCCGGGCGGGCGGCGTGGGGCCCGCGGGCGTCAGGCGCCGATGACCCCGCCGTCGGTGCGGCGGATGACGACGGTGGCGGACCTGGGCCGGCCTTCGGGGTCGAAGTCGGGCCAGTTGCTCACGGCGCGCGGGTCCTCGGGCGAGGGCGCGCCCCACGCGGTGGTGGACTCGCCGGGGTGCTGGACGTTGACGAACATGGTCCGCTGGTCGGGCGTGAAGGCCACGCCGCTGATCTCGGAGCCGCGCGGCCCGGTCAGGAAGCGGCGGATCTCGCCCGTGCGCGGGTCGGCCGCGAGCATCTGGTTGTTGCCGATGTTGTCGTAGCCGCGCTCCGGCAGGTTCTGCGAGGAGTTGGACACGTCGGTCTGGATCCACATGCGGCCGTCGGCGTCGAACGCGAGGCCGTCGGGCGAGCCGAAGATGCCGGACTGCCGCAGGTCGACCTGCTCGTCGTAGGCGGGGTCGCCGGCCAGGACGAAGATGTCCCAGGAGAAGGAGGTGGCGGTGTGCCGGCCGCCCTCCTCGGTCCAGCTGATGATGTGGCCGTACGGGTTCGGGGTGCGGGGGTTGACCGCGTTGTCCCAGCCGCTGCCGTTGGTGAGCGTGCAGTAGACGTCACCGGTCTTGGGGTTGATCGCGATCCACTCCGGCCGGTCCATGCGGGTGGCGCCCACGGCGTCGGCCGCCTCGCGGGTGCGCAGCAGCACGTCGGCCTGGTCGGCGAAGCCGTTGGCCGACGTCAGGGGGCCCGTGCCGTGTTCGAGGGGCAGCCAGGTGCCGGAGCCGTCGTCGTCGAAGCGGGCCACGTAGAGCGTTCCGTGGTCGAGCGGGCTGCGGCCCAGCGCGCGGTGCACGCGCCAGTTGCCCTTGCCGACGAACTTGTAGATGTAGTCGCCGTCCTGGTCGTCGCCGCTGTAGGCCACGACGTGCCCGCGGGACTCGGTGACGGTGCAGCCCTCGTGCTTGAACCGGCCGAGCGCGGTGCGCTTGACGGGCTTGGCGTCGGGGTCGCGCGGGTCGATCTCGACGATCCAGCCGAAGCGGTTGATCTCGCCCGGGTTGGCGGCGAGGTCGAAGCGCGGGTCGGCCTCGTGCCAGCGGTAGCCGAAGCCGGAGGCCGAGACGCCGTAGCGGGCCTGGGCCGGGGTGGGCTCCCAGTCCGGGTCCTCGGTGCCGAAGTAGCTGTTCCAGTTCTCCTCGCACGCGAGGTAGGTGCCCCACGGGGTGTAGCCGCTTGAGCAGTTGTTCAGCGTGCCCATCGGCTCGTTCGCCGCGGCGAGCGCCGGGTGGTCGGGGCCCACGGGACCCGAGAAGGTGACGGGGGTCGAGCCGGTGATGCGGCGGGCGCGGGGCGACTCCACGACGTGCCACTGGCCGTCGCCGCGCTGCTCGACCTCCACGACGCTGACGCCGTGCGCGGCGAGCGCCTTCTGCACCTTCTCGGCCGTCATCTCCTCCGGGCCGTCGGGGAACAGCAGTTCCTGGTCGACGTACTCGTGGTTGAGCACGAGCATGCCGCGGCGGCTGCCCGCGGGGCCGTTGCCGAGCGGGAAGAAGTGCATGCCGTCGTGGTTCATGCCGATCTGCTCGGCCTGCTCGGCGGCGGAGTTCGAGGCGTCCTTGCGCCACTGCGGCCCGCTGGGGCGGATCGGCGTGCCCCAGGGGATGAGCACCTGCGTCTCGTACCCCTCGGGCACGGTGAACTCGTCCGCGGTGCTGGTGGGCACCGGGGAGAAGCCGAGCAGGCGGCGCGGCCTGACGCCGCCCTGCCAGCCGCCGTCGCCCGGGCCCCCGGAGGCGGCCGTCGCGGTGCCGGTGCCGAGGCCGGCCGCGGCGAGGAAGCCGGCCGCCGCCGCGGTGCCGCCCACCAGGGCGGTGCGGCGGGACATCCGCCGCTGGACGACCTCCCCGAACGACCGGTTGCCTGACGTGTTCGAGCTGACGTCGTCCGGGTCGTACTCGGGGAACACCGGGCGCTTCGCTTCCATCGCGGGTCCTCACTCGCTGCTGTGACGAATGTGATGTTTCCCGTGAGATTAGGAGCCGTCAGTGGCGCCGAGCCGCCACCCGAGTGAACAGAGGACCACCGTCGCACATACGGGCGATTCACCGTAACCGTTCACTTGGCGGCGGCCACGGAACGTCAGCTCTCGTGCCGCCCGTCGACCCGGCGCGGCAGGCCGAGCGGGTTGTCGTCGCGCAGCTCGGGCGGCAGCAGCGCGGCAGGCGCGTTCTGGTACGCCACCGGACGCAGCCAGCGTTCGATGGCGGTCGCGCCGACGGAGGTGGAGGTGGACGTGGTGGCGGGGTAGGGACCGCCGTGCTGCTGGGCCGGGGTGACGGCGACGCCGGTGGGCCAGCCGTTCACCAGCACGCGGCCGGCCAGCGGGGTCAGTTCGGCGAGCAGCCGCGCGCCCGTGCCGCCGGCGCCCTCGCCCTCCGCGGCGCTCAGGTGCACCGTGGCGGTGAGGTTGCCAGGCAGGCGACCGAGGACGGCGGTGGCCTCGTCGGCGTCCCGGTAGCGGGCGAGGACGGTGACCGGGCCGAAGCACTCTTCGAGCAGCAGGTCGTGCGGCCCCTCGGCGGCCAGGCGGCCGGCGTCGACGGCGAGGACGCCGGCGGCGACGGTCCTGCCGGCGCCGTCCGCCGCGCCCTCGCCCGCGGCCACCGGCGTCGTCACGCCGTCGAGCGCGGCGCGCTCGCGCACGCCCGCGAGGAACGCGTCCCGCATCCGGCCGTCGAGCAGCACGCCGGGCGCGGCCTCGGCGACCCCCGCGGTCAGCGCGTCGAGGAGGGCGTCGCCCGCCTCGCCGGCCGGCGCCAGCACGAAGCCGGGCTTGGTGCAGAACTGCCCGGTGCCCATCGTCATGGACCCGGCCAGGCCCGCGCCGATCTCGGCGCCGCGCTCGCGGGCCGCGTCCTCGGTCACGAGCACCGGGTTGAGGCTGCCGAGTTCACCGTGGAACGGGATCGGCACCGGCCGGGCCGCCGCCGCGTCGAACAGCGCACGGCCGCCGTGCACGGAGCCGGTGAACCCGGCCGCCGCCACCAGCGGGTGCTTGACCAGTTCCACGCCGGCGTCGAAGCCGTGCACGACCGAGACGACGTCCTCGGGCAGGCCGGCCTTGGCCGCGCCGCGGCGCAGCGCGGCGCCGGCCAGCTCCGAGGTGGCCGGGTGGTCGGGGTGGGCCTTGACGACCACGGGGCAGCCGGCGGCCAGGGCGCTGGCGGTGTCGCCGCCCGGCACGGAGAAGGCGAGCGGGAAGTTGGAGGCGGCGTAGACGGCCACGACGCCCAGCGGGATGCGGTAGCGCCGCAGGTCGGGGCGGGGCGGGGTGAGGGAGGTGTCGGCGTGGTCGATGATGACGCCCAGGTAGGCGCCGTCCTCGATCTCCCGGGCGAAGGCCCGCAACTGACCGGTGGTGCGGGCGAGTTCGCCGGTGAGCCTGGTCTCGCCCAGCGCGGTCTCGGCGTCGGCGGCGGCGATGATCCGCTCGCCGTCCGCCTCAAGTTCGTCGGCCGCGGCGCGCAGCAGCGCGATGCGGGCCTCCCGGTCGGCCAGGGCGGCGCGCGCGGCCTCGCCCGCCCGGACCGCGGCGTCGACATCCGCGGCCGTGGCCTCGGTCGCCACCTGCTCGCGCTGGTTTCCGGTTCGGGGGTCGACACTCCACACTGGTTCTGCCACCGGAATCGCTCCTCCTGCCGAACGTCTGCTGCCACAGGGCGACGTTCGCTATAGTGCGTTCGAGATATTGAACATCGTCCCTGTATGTGAATATCGCTGGGGACTCTATAGCGGTTCGAACAAGGGGGCAAGGCGATGCCAGCCGGTGAGACGGGCGGGTCCCAGGTCAAGTCCGCGGTCCGCACGGTGGAGTTGCTCGAATTCTTCGCGGGCAGCCCCGGCATGCATTCCCTCGCCGATGTCCAGACGGCCGTCGGGTACCCCAAGTCCAGCCTCTACATGCTGCTGCGCACACTGGTGGACCTGGGCTGGGTCGAGACCGACGCCACCGGCACCCGCTACGGCATCGGCGTCAGGGCGCTGCTGGTCGGCACCTCCTACATCGACGGCGACGAGGTCGTGGCGGCGGCCAGGCCCACGCTCGACCGGCTCTCGGACGACACCAGCGAGACCATCCACCTCGCGCGCCTCGAAGGCACCAACGTCGTCTACCTCTCGACCCGGCAGTCCGAGCACTACCTGCGCCCCTTCACCCGCGTCGGCCGCCGGCTGCCCGCGCACTCCACCTCGCTCGGCAAGGCGCTGCTCGCCACCCACAGCGACGAACGCGTGCGCGCGCTGCTCCCCGAGCGCCTCGACCGGCTGACCGAGCACACCCTCACCGACCGCGAGCAGCTGATCGCCGAGCTGGCGCAGATCCGCGAACGCGGCTACGCCACGGACCGCGAGGAGAACACCCTGGGGCTGAGCTGCTTCGGCATCGCCATCCCCTACCGCACGCCCGCCAGGGACGCGATCAGCTGCTCCGTGCCCGTGGCCCGGCTGACGCCGGCGCACGAACAGCTGATCCGCGAGGCTTTGTTCGACGCCCGCGACCGGCTGACCCTGGCCACCAGGCACCTGTAGGCCCTGCCCCCGCCGGGGCAGGACGCCCCGGCCGCGGCTCGGCCCGCGGCCTGGTGCGTCCGGACGCGGCGCCGGGCGCCCGCTACGCGTAGCCGAGCCCCCGGCGGAGGAGGAAGGTCAGGGCGTCGGCGAGCGCCGCCTCGTCCTCCGCCGAGTGCTCCCGCGTGAACAGCAGGTAGAGGCTGCGCTCGGCCATGCAGGCGAGGGCGCGGGCGCGCTGCCAGTCGCTGTCCTCGGGCCCCGCCACCGGCACCCCGCGGGTCCGGTCCCGCCGGACGGCCGCGGCGAGGACGTCCGCGGTCCGGTCGAACAGCGCGTCGAACACCTCCCGCACGGCGGGCTCCCGGTCGATCAGCGCGGCCCCGGCCCTGAAGACGAAGCCGTAGGCGCGCCAGTTGTCCACGACCACGCCGATCAGCCGGTCGGCGGCCGAACCCGCGGTCGCCGAGCGGTCGGCCGCGAGCTCGTCCTCGATCCCGGCGATCATGCGGCTGATGCCGCGGTGCACCACGGCCGCGACGACCGCGTTCTTGCCGTCGAAGTAGAAGTACACGGAGGAACGGGAGAGCCCGGCGGCGGCGGCGATGGACTCGACGGTGATCCGCCCCGGCGGGGTCTCCCGCAGCAGGTCCTCGGCCGCGGCGAGCAGGGCGTCCTCACGCAGGTCCCCCCGGCCGGCCCGGCGCTGCCGGGGCCGCCTGCCCGCCGTGGTGCTGCCGCTCGCATAGTTCACCATTCAAGGTTATTTCAAGGTGATCGCCCCTCCGCAGGCCCCCGCCGCCGGTGCCCAGAACGGGTCACCGCCTCCTCGGCGGGTGGGCGCGGCGCCCGCCCGCCGTTGCCGCAGGGCACGCTCAACTGCCCCGCCCCGTTCCGGTAGTTTGGCCTCGGAGGGGTGTGCGGCGATGACCGCCCCGCCCCTGGTCGGCGGCGTGCGGGGAGAACAGACGTTGATGAGCGCACCGGGTTCGGTGGCTGACCGGTACGAACTGCTGGGGGTGCTGGGGCGCGGGGGGATGGCGGAGGTCCACCTGGCGCACGACCGGCGCCTTGCCCGCCAGGTGGCGGTCAAGCTGCTGCTGCGCGACCTGGCCAGGGACACCGTCTTCCAGGCCAGGTTCCGCCGCGAGGCGCAGTCCGCGGCCTCGCTGAACCACCCGGCCGTCGTCGCCGTCTACGACACCGGCGAGGACGAGATCGAGGGCGTCCCGACGCCGTTCATCGTCATGGAGTACGCCCAGGGCTCCACCCTGCGCGAACTGCTCTCCGACGGCCCGGGGCCGCCGGAGTGGGGCCTTGAGATGTGCGCGGGGGTCCTGGAGGCGCTGGACTACGCCCACGCGCACGGGATCGTGCACCGCGACATCAAGCCCGCCAACGTCATGCTCACCGCCTCGGGCCGGGTCAAGGTGATGGACTTCGGGATCGCCCGGGCGATGGGCGACGCGGGGATGACCATGACGCAGACCGACTCGGTCATCGGCACCGCCCACTACCTCTCGCCGGAACAGGCCAGGGGCGAGCAGGTCGACACCCGTTCCGACCTGTACTCCACCGGCTGCCTGCTCCACGAGCTGCTGACGGGACGGCCGCCGTTCACCGGCGATTCGCCGGTGGCCGTGGCCTACCAGCACGTCACCGAGGAGCCCGGCCCGCCGAGCGGCCTGGTGCCCGGCATCCCGGCCGAGGTGGACGCGATCGTCCTCAAGGCGCTGGCGAAGGACCGGCACTACCGCTACCAGAGCGCGGCCGAGATGCGCGACGACATCGAGGCGGTGCTCGGCGGGCGGTCGCCGGCCGCGGCCGGCCGGGCCGCGCCGGAGCCGCCGACCGCGGCGCTGCCGGCCGCGCCCGCCTCCGCGACCGCGACGCTCCCGCCGGTGACGGGAGCCGCGCCGCACCACCGTGCCGGCCGGCGGCGCCCCGCGCCGAAGCGGAACCGGCTGCCCGTCGTCCTCGGCGTGCTCGCGCTGGTGCTCGCCGTGGCCGTGGGCGCGGGTCTGTTCCTGCTGAACGGCGACGACAGCGGCGGCGGCACGGCGGACCTGACCGTCCCCGACCTGGCCGGGCTGTCGCTCGAAGAGGCGGAGGAACGGGCCGCGGCCGACGATTTCGAGGTCGCGGAGGGCGGCAGCAGGCCGTGCGAGGCGGCCGAGGACACCGTCTGCGTGACCAGCCCGGCCGCGGGTACGGAGATCGGCCCCGGCGGTCTCGTCACCCTCATCATGTCCTCGGGCTCCGAGTCGGTCGAGGTCCCCGACGTCGTCGGCGACCCCGTGGACCGGGCCCGCGAGGAGTTGGAGGCGCTGGGTCTCGACGTCGTCGAGGAGCCCCAGCCGACGGACACGGACGTGCCCGTCGGGACGGTGCTGGCCCAGGATCCCGGGCGGCACGCGGAGGTGGAACCGGGCAGCACCGTCACCCTGACCGTGCGCGCCGAGGCGCCGCCTGAGGAACCGCAGACCGCGCCCGTGCCCGACGTCACGGGCCTGCCGTTCGAGGAGGCCGAGGCGGCCCTGGTGGCCGCCGGGTTCCAGACCGGGCGGCAGGACGCCCCCGGCGCGGCGCCGGCGGGCGAGGTCACGGGCACCTCTCCCGCCGGCGGGACGCAGCACCCGGTGGGCGGCATGGTCACCCTGCTCGTCTCGACGGGGCCGCAGGAGGGCGAGGAGCCGCCGGCCGAGGGCGGCCCGGTGCGGATCCCCGACGTCAGCGGCCGGCCGTTCGCCGAGGCCGACGCGGCGCTCAAGGCCCTGGGGCTCGACACCATGCCGTCCAGCTATCCGGACGACGCCCAGGGCTGCCTGCCGGAGGACGCCGTCCGCTACACCGAGCCGCCGGCCGGCGAGAGCGTGGAGCCGGGCGGCAGGGTCTACCTCAACTGCTACCGGGGCTGACGCCGGCCGCCGGCCCCGGTCAGTGGTGCCAGGGAAGCGGGACCGGCTCGGGCGGTATGCGCCCCTCGGCCACGGCGGCGAGCAGCGGAGGCAGGCCGAACGGGATGATCCGCTCGGTGGTCGCGGCCAGTTCCGCGGGCGGCCACCAGCGGTGCCCGAGCGTCGTGCCGCGCTCCCGGTCCTCCATGCGGCTGGTGTCCACGGCGTGCTCCGGGACGCGCAGCAGGAAGAAGTGGTCCTCGAACCGGCCGCTGGCCCAGGACAGGTCGGCGTGGCCGCCGGTCATGGCCACGTACGGGAACGCGGCGTCCTCGGGAACGCGCAGCCCGGTCTCCTCCCACAGCTCGCGCTCCGCCGCCGCGCGCAGCGTCTCGCGCCGGCGCACGCCGCCGCCCGGGGTCATCCAGCACTCGGGCGACGTGCCGTGCGCCGCCATGTGGAACAGCAGCAGCCGGTCGGCCGCGTCCAGCAGCAGGACGCGCGCGGAGGTGCGGATCAGGCGCGTCATGAGACGCCGAGCAGCTGCTCGATGGGGTTGATCGCGAAGTACACCACGAACAGCCCGGCGGTCAGCCACAGCAGCCAGGTGACCTCGCGGGTGCGGCCGAGCACGACCTTGAGCAGCACGAACGTCACGAAGCCCGCGCCGATGCCGTTGGTGATGGAGTAGGTGAACGGCATGATCGCGATCGTCACGAACGCCGGGATGGCCAGGTTGAGGTCGGCCCAGTCGATGCGGCCCACCTGCGTCATCATCAGGAAGCCGACGGCGACCAGGGCCGGGGTCGCGGCCTGCGAGGGAACGACGGCGGCCAGCGGCGCGAAGAACAGCGCGAGCGCGAAGAGCGCGCCGGTGACGAGGTTGGCGAACCCGGTGCGCGCGCCCTCGCCGACGCCCGCGGCCGACTCGACGTACGAGGTGTTGGACGACGCGGACGCGGCGCCCCCGGCCACGGCGGCCAGGCCGTCGACGAACAGCAGCCGGCCCAGGCGCGGCACGCGGCCCTTCTCGTCCAGCAGTCCCGCCTCGCTGGTGACGCCGACGGCCGTGCCCATGGTGTCGAAGAAGTCGGTGAGGAACAGCGTGAAGATCAGCAGGACGACGGTGATGAAGCTGATCTCCCCGAACGCGCCGAGCAGGCTGAACTCACCGAGCAGCCCGAAGTCGGGCGTCGCGATCACGTCGTCCGGCACGCTGGGCACGGACAGGCCCCACTCGGCGTCCCCGATGTCGGCGATCGCGTTCACCACGATGGCGAGCACGGTCATGGTGACGATGCTGATGAGGATGGCGCCCTTGACCCGGCGCGCCAGCAGCGCGAGGGTCAGCAGCAGGCCGAGGCAGAAGATCAGGACGGGCCAGCCGTTCAGTTCGCCGGTGCCGCCGAGCGCCAGCGGCGGGGACATCTCCTGGCCCGAGGTGAAGCCCGCGTCCACGAAGCCGATCAGCGCGATGAACAGGCCGATGCCCACGCCGATGGCCTGCTTGAGCCCCATGGGGATCGCGTTCATGACGGCCTCGCGCAGCCCTGTGGCGGACAGCACGCACAGGATGATGCCCTCGATCACCACCAGGCCCATGGCCTCGGGCCAGGTCATCCTCGGCGCGATCTGGTAGGCCACCATCGCGTTGATGCCCAGGCCCGCGGCGAGCGCGAGCGGCAGGTTGGCGGTGACGCCCATCAGGACCGTCATCACGGCGGCGACGAGCGCGGTGACGGTGACCAGCTGCTCGACGGACAGCTGGTCACCGTTGATGTCCGTGGCCCCGCTGAGGATCACCGGGTTGAGCACCAGGATGTACGCCATGGTGAAGAACGTGGCGAAGCCGCCGCGCACTTCCCTGCCGAGCGTGGAGCCACGCGCGGAGATCTGGAAGAACGCGTCCAGGCGCCCGGGCGCGGGCCCGCGTTCGTGGTCGGTGGTGCGTGACGGCGGGCGTGACGGCATGGCGGGATCCTAGGGTGAACTCCATCGGGGACCGGGGCATTCTGCCTGACCAGCGCCCCGCCCGGGTTTCCGGGGTGTCACACGATGCCGCACCGTTACGGGATTGCGCCCTCCCGGCCCAGCCTGCCGAGCGCCGCGGCGACCGCGTCGAGGTCGGCGCGCGTCGCCAGCCCTGCGTGGTAGAGCCGCAGCTCGTCGGCGCCGAGCGAGGCGGCGTGCTCCGCGTCCGCCGCCAGGGTCCCCGGCCGCCCGCCCATGCCGGTGACCACGGTGAGGTTGGCCGCGACGGTCGTTCCGGCCCCGCGGTGCGCGGCGAACGGGCCGAGCGCCGCGACCCGTTCCGCCGCGTCCCCCGTGCAGGGGACCACGACGCCGTCGGCGTGCGCCAGGACGCCGGCGGGGTCGACGCCGACGTTGGCGCCGCAGCGGTGCGGCGCCGGGTCGGCGTGCAGCAGGACGCGGAAACCGGGCGGCGCCGCGGCGCGCACCGCGGCGACGGCCTCCCGCTGGAAGGCCGTGGCCGCGCCGGCGCGCCAGGCCGCGACGGCGGGGGCGAGGCGGTCGCCCAGGAGCGCGGCGATCTCGGTCCACTCGGCCTCGCGGTCGCCCGCCGCCGGGGCGGGCCGCCCCGAGAACACCGGGTCGAGGGCGCGCACGACGGCCGCGCGCAGTTCCTCGGGGTCGGCGCCCTCGGCGGCGTAGCCGGCGCGGCAGACCTCGCAGAAGCACAGCGACATCAGGTAGGTGCCGACCGGGCCGAGCGGCGCGCCGCCGATCTTGTCGTGTGCGTGCAGGTGCGCCAGGCCGTACCAGCCGCAGGACTCCAGCTCGGTGCCGGCCGCGCCGGGGCGCACGGCGGCCTCGGCGGCCAGGGCGGCGGCGTAGGCGCGCACCTCCTCGCGGGCGATGCAGGGCGCCCACGGGTAGCGGTCGCCGTAGGCGTTGCGCACGGTGATCTCGGGGTGCTCCTCGCCGAGCCGGGAGTTGTGGGCCAGGATCACCCAGGAGTGCACCTCGACCCCCGCCCCGGCGAGGGCGGCGGCTGCCTCGCCGAAGGGGTCGGCGCCCGGCACCCAGTCCTGCCGGTAGGGGCGCAGCGCGCGCCCCGCCCACCGGTCCTCGCCCGGCGGGTAGTAGATCGCGGAGTGCCGCGCGGTGACGACGCGGTGCCCGGGGTGGTCGGGGGTGAGCGCGCGCGTGCTGTGGTAGGCGGCGGCGAGCGTGGCCTGGCGCACGCCGAGTCCGGCGAGGCGGCCCGCGGCGGCCGGGTCGCCGACGATGTCCCAGGGGTAGACGAAGGCCGCGGCGCGCATCACTTGCCCACCAGTTCGAGGCCGTGCTCGATGAGGGCGGCCAGCTCCGCGACGTGCGCCGGCTCGGGTTCCGCCAGGGGCGGGCGGACCTCGCCGACGTCGAGACCGCGCAGCCGCACGCCGGCCTTGACCAGGGAGACGGCGTAGCCGTTGCCGCGGTTGCGCAGCTCGACCAGGGGCCGGTAGAAGCCGTCGAGGAGGAGGCGCGCCCGCTCCTCGTCGCCCTCCTCCAGCGCGCTGTGGAAGGCGAGCGCGATCTCCGGGGCGAAGCAGAAGACGGCGGACGAGTACAGCCGGACGCCGATGCCCCGGTAGGCGAGGCCGGTCAGCTCGGCGGTGGGCAGCCCGTTGAACCAGCGGAACGGCGTGCCGGGCAGTTCGGTGCGCACGGCCGAGAGGGTGCGCTGGAGCAGGTCGAGGTCGCCGAGGCCGTCCTTGAAGCCGACGATGCCGGGTGTCCTGGCCAGCTCGACGACGGTCTCCGGGGTGAACACCGCGTTGTCCCGCTGGTAGACGATGACGTCCAGGCGCGTGGCCGCGGCCAGTTCCGTGTAGTGCCGCAGCAGCCCGCGCTGGCCGGCCCGCACCAGGTAGGGCGGCAGGGCGAGCAGGCCGTCGGCGCCCGACTCCTCCGCGACGCGCGCGAACTCCACGGCGGTCGCGGTGCCGTAGCCGGTGCCGGCCACGACGGGCACCGCGCCGGCCACCTCCTCGACCGCCGCCGTGACGCAGGCGCGGAAGTCCTCCCGCGTGAGGGCGTGGAACTCCCCCGTTCCGCACGCGGCGAACACGGCGCCCGCCCCGGCGTCGACGCCCGCGCGCACGTGGGCGCGGTAGGTGTCGAGGGCGAGCGAGCCGTCGGGGGCGAAGGCGGTCACGGGAAAGAACAGCAGACCATCGAGGCGATGGGCGAGCGCGGGTTCGGTCATCGTGTCCCTACTCCCTGGGCCGTACACGATTATGATCGGCGTCCATATAGCTGAACAGACACGCTAGTTGAGGCCGGAATGAGCGGTCAAGGAGTCGTTGACGCCTCCCCGCTCACCCTCTAGCGTGTCTTCATATATGAATGGTATTCAAGAATATATTCATGGACGGAGACTCCACGATGCCTGAAGCGCCGGCGGACCGGTCCGCCGAACGCCGCACCGTTCTCCTCACCGGCGCCGCGGGGGGCGTCGGCACGCTGATGCGCGAGCTGCTGCCGCCGCACGGCTACGACCTCAGGCTCCTCGACGTCGTACCGGTGCCGGGGGAACCCGCCGCGATCACGGCGGACCTGGCCGACCACGACGCGCTGCGGGCCGCCGTCCGGGGCACCGACGCGATTGTCCACCTCGCCGGGATCTCCCTGGAATCCACCTTCGACAAGATTCTCCGGGCCAATATCGAAGGCACCTACAACCTGTACGAGGCCGCGCGGGCCGAGGGCGTGCGCCGCGTCGTGTTCGCGTCGAGCAACCACGTCGTCGGCCACACTCCCTGGCCCGCGCCCGGCGCGCCGCCGCTCCCGGTGGACGCCCCGCGCCGGCCCGACACCTTCTACGGCCTGTCGAAGTGCTTCGGCGAGGACCTGGCGCAGCTGTACTGGGACAAGTTCGGCATCGAGACGGTCTCCATCCGCATCGGCTCCTGCTTCCCCGAGCCGACCTCGGTCCGGATGCTGTCGGTGTGGCTCAGCCCCGCCGACGGCGCCCGGCTGTTCGACGCCGCGCTGCGCGCCGAGAACGTCGGGCACGCCGTCGTCTACGGCTCCTCGGCCAACACCCGCACGATGTGGGACCTCGCGCCCACCCGGGCACTGGGCTTCGAGCCCGAGGACGACTCCGAGGTCTTCGCCGCCCGGCTGATCGCCGAGCACGGCGAGCTGGACACCTCGCGCCCCGACCAGGCGCACATCGGCGGAGCGTTCGTCAACGACCCGCCGATCTGGCCCCGCTGACCGTCAGCCGGCCCGGCGCGCGCAGTCCCGCGCCAGGGCGGCAAGACGCTCCGTCCCCGGGCCCGCGCCGCCGGGCCCGGGGAACCGGCGGGGCACGAAGCCGAACGCGAGGGCGCGGGCGGGGTCGGCGAACGCCATCGACCCGCCCGCCCCGTCGTGGCCGAACGCGTCGGCGCCGAGGAACGGCCGGGCCGTCATGAAGCCGAGCCCGTAGGCCCGCGGCACGCCCAGCACCAGGTCGTGCCCGGCGGAGAACGGGCGGGCGCACTCCGCGGCCGTCGCCGCGCTCAGCAGCGGCGGCCGGCCGTCCACACCGGTGACGGCGGCGGCGTAGAGCCGCGCGAGGCCGCGGGCGGAACCGACACCGGCCACCGACGCCTGCCCGCCCGCGCGGACCTCGCGCGCGTTCGGCAGCGCGGCCAGCACCGTCGGCTCGCGGTGGTGCAGGTTGCCCGCTATTCCCGCGATGCTGTCGGGCGCCTCGGGCACCGCGCCCAGGTCCGCTGGCGCCGGCGCGGGCGGCAGCACGGGCAGCACCCGCGGCTCCTCCGCCTCCGGCAGGCCGAGGTGGACGTCCACGCCGTAGGGACGGCGGACGCGTTCGTCGTAGACCTGCTTGAGGGTCGCGCCGGTGGCCCGGCGGACGACCTCGCCCACCAGCGCCCCGACCGTCAGCGCGTGGTAGCCGAACGTCGCGCCCGGCCGCCAGTACGGCCGGTGCGGCGCGAGCCGGGCGGCCAGCGCGGCGTCGTCCGCCACCTCGGCCGGCGTGAACCCGTCGGCGGTGCCGATGGCGCCGGCCCGGTGCCCGGCGAGGTCCCGCACGGTGACCGCGCCCTTGCCCTCGGCGGCGAACTCCGGCCAGTAGGCGGCGACCTCGCGGTCGAGACGGACCGAGCCCTCCTGGGCGAGCAGCGCGAGCACCAGGAACGCGGCCCCCTTGGTCGAGGAGAACACGCCGGTCAGGCTGTCGGCCGTGACGTCCTCGCCGGTCCACAGATCCGCGACCTGGCGGCCGGCCACCCGCACGGCGAGCTGCGCGCCGTCGCCCGCGACGGCGGCGAACGCCTCGCGCAGCGGCTCGTACCCCGGCTCCACCGTGCCCCGCACCGCCCCGCGCGCCGCGTGCCGCGCCGACTCGTCGAGCAGCTCGTGCACCGCCCACACCCTGCCCGCCGCGGCGACATCCTCCCGCACCGCGCCTTTCCCGCCCTCCCGCACTGCGCTGTTCCCGCCCTCCCGCACCTGCGTGCCTCCCTCTCCGTCCGACCACTGCTTTCAGGCCAGGGCCGATTGTCCCCCTATCGGGTGAGGGGAGGAGGGCCGGGGTGCGGGAGGAGCGGAGGGCGGGGGTCAGCGCAGGCGGCCGGCCCCGGCCCAGCGGTCCACGAGCAGCGGCACCAGCAGCGGGTGGTCCACCCGGTCGCGCAGCACGGGCCGCCAGCCGGCGTCGTCACCGAGCGGCGCGTCGGGGTTGGCCCGCTGGTAGGCGCCCAGCAGGTCCACGGGCCTGTGGTTCACCCAGTTGCCCCGCTCGGTCACCGACGTACCGGCCGTCCACCGGTGCAGCACCTGCGCCGGCGCGACGCCCCTGGGCAGCGTGAACGCGTTGTACTCGGCCACCAGCGCCGACTCGATGCCGATGCCCCAGCTGTACCCGTACCTGGCTCCCGCGTCCTGCCGGAAGTGGTTGTTGTAGACGTCGACCTGGCCGTACCGCACGCGCGGCGCCCGCTCGTTGACGTTGTGGAACAGGTTGTGGTGGAACGTCGTGCGCAGCTTGCCCCGGTCGTCCGCCGCGGCACCGTCGCTGTTGCCCAGCAGGATCGTCTTGTCGTGCTCGGTGAAGACGTTCCAGCTGACCGTGACCAGGTCGCTGCCGCGCACGATGTCGAGCTGCCCGTCGTGCTGCTGGAACAGCCGGCCGAAGTATTCCGGCTGCTCCGCGTCGGGCCTGCGGCCGTCGGTGAACGTGTTGTGGTCCACCCACACGTGCCGGGAGCCGTACAGCACGAGGCTGTCGTACTCCGAGTTCCACGCGCCGAGATCGCCGTCCGTCGGGTCCCACTGCGGGAAGCAGTCGAAGGTGTCCTCGAACGTCAGGTTGCGGATGATGACGTTCTCCGCGCGGCGCACGTCCAGCGTGGCGCCCAGCAGCCGCGCGTCCCGCCCGGTGCCGATGATCGTGGTGTTCGAGGGGACGTTCAGGACGACGCGTTCCTTCTGCCGCTCCGCCGAGGCGACGCGGGCGTCCTCAAGCGGCCCCGACGGCTCGGCGTCCCGGCCCCACACCTCGGGGTCGTAGGCCGCCAGGTAGCCGTCCAGCGTGTAGCCGTCGACGGCGTAGTCCTCGCACGTCAACGGGCGCCCGGCGGCATCGGTGTTGGCGTCGATCGTGCCGTCGACGCGGACGATCTTGGGGGTGTCGCCGCCCTCGGCGAGCGCGGTGGCCAACTCCTCGCGAGTGGAGACGGTCACGACGTCGCCGCGCCCGGCCGCCGCTCCCCCGGTGACCGAGCCCTCCGCCGAGCCCCAGCCGTCGCCGGCCGGCAGCACCGCGCGCGCCTGGTCGCCGCCCCGCCCGTGCGCGGCCGACGCCTGCGGCACGGCGGCGAGGCCGAACGCGAGCGCGGCGCAGCCGGTGAGAGCGGTCAGTCGGATGTGTCTGCGTCTTCTGTGTGTGCGGTTCATCACGGCTCTCCTGCCGTAGGAAAGGGCGCGGGCCGGCCGCGCGGCCGGCCCGCGAGGGATCAGGGCCGCTGCTCCCGCCACTCGGCCTCCGCCTCGTTGAAGCGCTGGGCCAAGTCGTCGGCGAATTCCTGGGCGGTCATCTCACCGAGCAGCAGCCGCTGGAAGTTGGGCTCGGTGTCCGCCTTGGTGATGTTGTTCCAGTCGGGCAGGTAGTACGGCAGCTGCACGATGGTGGTGCGCTCGTCGCTCAGCGCCTCCACCGCCGCCGCGGTGGGCGGGGCCTGCGCGATCCAGTCGTCCTCAAGCGCCGCGGTGTTCGCGGGTATCTGGCCGGCCGACTCGTTCCACAGGCTGTTCATCTCGTGCGACGCGGCGAACTCGATGAACCGCCAGGCCGCTTCCTTGTTGTCGCTGGCCCTGAAGAGGCCGAGCCCGTCCACCGGGTTGGACACGAACGTGTGCGCCCCGCCCGGCTCGGGCGCGGGCATCGGCACCCCGGCGACCCCGTCCTCGCCGAACGCGGCCACGTGGTCGGGGTAGGAGCCCAGGTTGTGCTGCACCATCCCGACCGTTCCGCCGGTGAAGGTCGCGACCATGTTCGTGAAGTCGCTGTTGAGGTCGGCCTCCGGCGTGACCTCGTTGTACAGCCCGACGTACCGTTCCAGGGCCTCGACGTTGGCCGGGGCGTTCACCGTGCTCTGGTCGCCCTCCCAGAAGGAGGCGATGCCCGACTGCGCGTACATCGCGTCGAGCGCCTGGGCCACCGAGCCCTCGCCGCCGCGCAGCGTGAAGCCGAACCGGTTGCCGCCGCGGTCGGTCAGCTCCTCCGCCGCGGTGAAGAACTTGTCCCAGTCGGTGGGCGGTTCGAGCCCGGCCTCGGCGAAGAGGTCGGTGCGGTACCACAGCACGCCCTGGTTCGCCGAGGTCGGCACGGAGTACAGCTCGCCCTCCTCGCCGACCGTGGCCTCGACGCTCTCCAGCATGGCCGGCATCAGCTGCCCGTCCAAAGAGCTCTCCGCGAGCCGGTCCGCGACCGGGTCGAGGGCGCCCTGCGCCACGATGTTGGCCAGGTAGGAGGTGCTGACACCGCCCACGTCCGGCAGGCCCTCGCCGCCCTGGATCGCGGCGTCGTACTTGGACTGCACCTCGTTGATCGGGACACCGACGTACTCGACCTCGATGTCGGGGTTCTCCTCCTCGAAGGCGGCGATGATCTCGTTCCACACGTCCGTGCGGACGCCGCCGTTGTTGTCCCAGAAGGTGATCGTGCCGGTGCCGTCGCCCTCCCCGCCCTCCGCCGTGCCGTCGTCGCCGCAGGCGGTGGCGGTCGCGGCGAGGGCGAGCACGGAAACGGCGGCGGCGAAGCCACGCGGCAGGTGTCGTCTCATCAGGCTGCTCCCTTGCAGGAATGAGTTGCGTGTGGTGCGGGGGGACGAACCGGAACGTCGCCGGAGTGGCGTCCGGGTGTTCAGGTGACGCGGAAGCGGCGGAAGGTGGCGAGCCCCGCGCGGTCCTCGCCCGGCGGGCCCGCGGTCCCCTCCCCCGCGGGGGCCGCGGCGAACAGGCCGAGCTGGGCGCCGACCCAGCGCCACGGGACGGCCGCGAACTCGGGGCCCGAGGCCCGCGCGTGCGGCGCCGCCGCCGAGAATCCGCACCGCCCGTCCGCGGTGACCTGCACGGTCAGCCGCGCCCGGCCGTCCTCGACCCGGTAGGGCACGGCGGCGTCCCGTTCCCGCTCGGCGACCTGCTCGGCGAAGCGGTGCACCAGCAGCACACCGCCGTCGGCCGCCCGTTCGAGCCCGATCCAGGAGAACGCGTCGCCCAGGACGGTGAGCCCGGCCCGCGCGCCCGGCTCCTCCGCGTCCAGGGACAGGTCGACGGACACGGTGACCGGGCCGACGGGCAGCCGCTGCGTGAGAACGGAGGGCAGCCGCCGCAGGTCGTGCACGTGCGGCGTGCGGCGGCACACCAGCCGCAGCCCGTCCGCCCCCGCCTCCGCGCCGCCGGGCGGCGCGGTCAGGCCAGGCGCGGGGTTGGCCGTCCAGGTCCACTGCGGGCCGAACCGCCCGCCGGGGAAGTCGTCGTCGGTGGCCGGCGCCTCGCGCGGCCCGCCCGGGACCGGCACCGGGTGGGAGGCGACGGGCCGGCCGTTGTCGCCGAGCACGGGCCAGCCGTCGGGCCCCCACTCCATGGGCTGGAGGTGCACCACCCGGCCGAACGCGCCGCGCCGCTGGAAGTGCAGGAACCAGTGCCCGCCGTCCCTGGTGTCCACCCAGGCGCCCTGGTGCGGGCCGTTGACGTCGGTGTCCCCCTGCGCGAGCACGACGCGCTCCTCGTAGGGGCCGAAGAAGTCGCGGGAGCGGAACGCGCCCTGCCAGCCGGTCTCCACGGAACCCGCCGGGGCGAAGATCCAGTACCAGCCGCCGTGCCGGTACAGCTTCGGCCCCTCAAGGGTGAACCAGCCGGGCAGCGCGTCCCCGTCCACGATGACCCGCCCCTCGTCGAGGAGCGCGGTGGCGTCCTCGCTCATCCGGTGGCCGGTCAGCCGGTTCTTGACCCCGGAGCGGGACTTGGCCCAGCCGTGCACCAGGTACGCCCGCCCGTCCTCGTCCCACAGCGGGCACGGGTCGATGAGCCCCTTGCCCTCCTTGAGCAGCAGCGGCGGCGACCACGGGCCGGTGACGGCGGGCGCCTCGACGCGGAAGATGCCGCGGTCCGGGTCGCCCCAGAAGATCCAGAAGCGGCCCGCGTGGTGCCGCAGCGACGGCGCCCACACCCCGCTGTCGTGCCGCGGAACGGCGAACTCGCCCACCGGATCGAGCCGGTCGAGCGCGTGGCCGACGATGCGCCAGTTGACCAGGTCACGCGAGTGCAGCAACGGCAGTCCCGGCACGCGGCCGAAGCTCGACGCCGTCAGGTAGAAGTCGTCCCCGACCCGGATCGCGTCCGGGTCCGACCAGTCCGCGGCGAGCACCGGGTTGGTGTAGTGCTCCCCCGGCCACGCGGTCACCGGCCGGCCTCCGCGCGCCGCGCCCAGGGGGCGCCCAACTCCGAGTAGAGGGCGAGCCGCTGCGCGCCGGCCTCGGTCAGCGCGTCGACGCCGGGGATGACCCGGCGCGGCCCCTGCACCCCCGGCTCGCTGCGCCACGCGGCCGGGGGCAGCGCCACCGGGTCGGGCGCGGTGCGCACGGCCTCCACGACGCGGGTGAACGCGCCGGTGCGCTCCAGGGGCACGAGCAGCGGTTCGCCGTGGCGCAGGTGGGCGACGAGGTTGGCGAGCAGGTCGGTCCGCCCGTGCTCGGTGGTCTCAGGATCGTGCCCGGCGCGTTCGACCCGGACCCGGTCGGCCTTGTACCAGAAGGTGATGCGCCCGCGGTCGCCGTGCACGACGACGTACGGGTCGCCGGGACGCTCGGCGGCCAGGGTGACCGCGGCGACGATGGAACGGCCCGTGGTGGTGCGGATGCGCGCGCAGGAGGTGTCGTCGGCGGCGATGTCGTTGACCCGGTACAGCTCAAGGTCGACGGACTCGACGTCCCCGGCGCGGTCCGCGCCCTCGATGCGCAGCGCGGTGGCCACGGCGTGCGCCAGCGGGTTGGTCAGCACGCCGTCGACGACGTCGCGGCCGTCGAGCGTGCGCAGCCCGCCCCACGGCGCGCGCCGCCAGTACGCCTCCTCGCGCACCCACGCGCCGGCGGCGCCGATGCCGCGGACGGCGCCGATGGCACCGTCCGCGACCAGGGCGCGGATGCGGTCGATCGCCTCGGAGCCGAGCGACTGGAACCCGACCTGGCAGGCGACGCCCGCGCCGCCGACGTCGGCCGCCAGCCGCCGGAACGCGGCGAGCGACGGCGTGGGCGGCTTCTCCAGCAGCAGGTGGACGCCCGCCCGCGCGGCGGCGCGGCCCAGGTCGGCGTGGGTGTGGATCGGGGTGCACACCACGGCCGCCTCGGCGCCGGTGCCGGCCAGCAGCCCCGGCAGGTCGTCCGACTGCCTGGGGTGCCCGAGGCCGTCGAGTTCCGCCGGTGCGAGCGGCGTCAGCTCGCACACGCCGACCAGCCGGACCACGTCGCGCTCGGCGAGGCGGCGGATGTTGGCCAGGTGCCAGCGGCCGTGGCCGCGCGCCCCGGCGAGCACGATGGGCAACGGCTCCGTCATCCCTTCACCGCCCCCGCGCTGAAGCCGGTGATCAGCCACCGCTGGATGAAGGCGAAGACGAGGACGACCGGCACCGCGGCCACGACACCGCCCGCGGCGAGCGCGCCGAGGTCCACGCTGTCGGAGCCGATCAGGGTGTTCAGGCCGACCGGGATGGTCTGCTTGTCCTGCGCGTTGAGGAACATCAGCGCGAACAGGAAGTGGTTCCAGCTGTGCACGAAGGCGAAGGACCCGACCGCGATCAGGCCGGGCCGCAGCAGCGGCAGCACGATCGCGAGGAAGGCCCGCAGCCGTGAGCAGCCGTCCACCCACGCGGCCTCTTCGAGCGAGGGCGGCACGTTCCTGATGAACCCCGCGATGAGGATCATCGACAGCGGCAGCTGGAACACCGTCTCGGCGATGATCACGCTCCACAGCGAGTTCAGCAGCTGGAGTTCGCGGAAGATCTCGAACAGCGGCACCAGCATGAGCGCGCCCGGGATGAACTGCGAGCACAGCAGCGCCAGCATGAACGGCATCCGCAGGCGGAACTTGAAGCGGGCCAGCGCGTAGCCGCCGGACAGCGCGACCAGCATCGTCATCAGCATGGACGCGATGCCCACGTACATGCTGTTGAGGAAGTAGGTGTCGAACCCGCGCTCGTTCCACACCTTTTCGAAGTGCTGCCCGGTCATGGGCCAGGGCACGAGCGAGTCGGAGCCCGGCTCGCGCAGCGCGAACAGCAGCATCCAGTAGAAAGGGATCAGGGTGAACAGCAGGTAGAGGCCGAGCGGCAGGAAGATCTGCCAGCGGGGCGGCTGGTCGATGGGCCGGTTGCGGCGGCGCTTGGCGGGAGGCGCCGGAGGGGCGGACGCGGGCGCCGTCTCCCGGTCGATGACTGCGGCGGTCATTTGTCGTCGCCTCCGAACTTGCTCAGGCGCAAATAGAGGATCGAACAGAACAGGAGGATCACGAAGGCGACGGTCGTCAGGGCCGAGGCGTAACCGAACTCGTTGCCGTGGATGCCGGTCTGGGCCACGTACAGCGGCAGGGTGGTCGTCTCGCCCGCGGGACCGCCGCCCGTGAGGGTGTAGAGCAGGTCGACGTTGTTGAACTCCCAGACCGCGCGCAGCAGGGTGGAGAGCACGATCGCGTCCCGCAGGTGCGGAAGCGTGATGTGCCAGAACTGGCGCACCCGGCTCGCGCCGTCGACGGACGCGGCCTCGTACAGGTCCTTCGACACGGACTGGAGGTCGGCGAGGATGAGGATGGCGAAGAACGGGACGCCGCGCCACAGTTCGGCGATGACGGCGCCCCAGAAGACCGTTCCGGTGTCGGCGAGCACCGACGTTCCGTACTCGCCGATGCCCGCGTCGGCCAGGTACCGGTTGATGCCGGTCGACGGGTTGTAGATCAGCAGCCAGATGGTGCTGGTGAGCACGCCGGAGACGGCCCAGGGCGAGAACACCAGGGCGCGGGCCAGGCCGCGGCCGATGAAGGTCTGGTTGATGATCAGGGCGAGGGCCAGGCCGAAGACCAGCTGGAGGCTGACCTCGACGAAGACCCATTTCGCGCTGAAGAGGAGCGTGTCCCAGAAGAAGGGGTCGTCGGTGAAGATCTCCCGGAAGTTGTCGAGCCCGGCGAAGCCGTCCCGCCAGGGCTTGGTGACGTTGTAGTGCTGGAGGCTGTAGTAGATGACGCTGAGCATCGGGTAGGCGATGAAGCCCAGCATCAGCAGCCCCGCGGGCGCGATCAGCAGGTACGGCAGGGAGCGTGGTGAGCTTCCGCCACGGCGGCGCCGCGGGGGCCGGGTCCGTTCCTTGACGGCATCGGCCATTCCGCTTCTCCGTTCTCAGCTGGCGGGCGGCGCGGGAAGCGCTTTCCGCGTGTGCGTGGAGGTGGGTCCCCGGATGGGACGGGACGGGTGAGTGGTTCGCCAGGTCCGGAACGTCAGCTGGTGTGCGGTTCCGGGACGTGTCCTGGCCGGGAGAGGAAGGTGAAGTCGCAGCCGGTGTCGGCCTGGGTGATGTGTTCCTCGTAGAGGGCGCCGAAGCCGCGTCCGTAGCGGGGCGGCGGGGGCTGCCAGGCCTGGCGGCGCCGGTGGAGTTCGGCGTCGGGGACGTTGAGGTGGAGCCGGCGTGCGGGCACGTCGAGGGTGATGGTGTCGCCGGTGTTGACGAGGGCGAGGGGGCCGCCGACGTGCGACTCGGGGGCGATGTGCAGGACGCAGGCGCCGTAGCTGGTGCCGCTCATGCGGGCGTCGGAGAGGCGGACCATGTCGGTGACGCCCTGCTTGAGCAGGTAGTCGGGGATGGGGAGCATCCCGTACTCGGGCATGCCGGGACCGCCCAGCGGACCCGAGCCGCGCAGGACGAGGACGTCGTCCGGTGTGATGGCCAGGTCGGGGTCGTTGATGCGCCGCTGCATCGAGGGGTAGTCGTCGAAGACCACGGCCCGGCCGGTGTGCTGAAGAAGGTGGGGCTCGGCGGAGATGTGCTTGATCACGGCGCCGTCGGGGGCCAGGTTTCCGCGCAGAACCGCCAGGCCGCCCTGCTCGGCCACCGGGCGCTCAAGGGGCCGGATCACCTCGTCGTCGTGGACGAGGGCGTCGGCGAGCTGTTCGCGCAGGGAGCGGCAGGCGACGGTGGGGCGGTCCAGGTGGAGGTGGGTGTCGCCGAGGCGGGCCAGGAGGCCCGGCAGGCCGCCGGCGTAGTAGAAGTCCTCCATCAGGAAGCGTCCGCCGGGGCGGATGTCGGCCAGGACGGGCACGGTCCGTGCGATCCGGTCGAAGTCCTCCAGGGTGAGGGTGATGCCGCAGCGGCCGGCCATGGCGATGAGGTGGATGACGGCGTTGGTGGAGCCGCCCAGGGCCAGGACGGTGGTGATGGCGTCCTCGAAGGCGTCGCGGGTGAGGATGTCGGCGGGTGTGGTGCCGGCGCGGATGAGTTCGACGACGCGCAGCCCGGCGGCGGCGGCCATGCGGGTGTGGGCGGAGTCCACCGCGGGGATGGCGGCGGCGCCCGGCATGGTGATGCCCAGGGCCTCGGCGGCCGAGGTCATGGTGGACGCGGTGCCCATGGTCATGCAGGTGCCGGGGGACCGGGCGAGCCCGGCCTCCAGCTCCGAGATCTCGCGGTCGCCGATCCGGCCGGCGCGCTTCTCGTCCCAGTACTTCCACATGTCGGTGCCCGAACCCAGGGTCCGGCCGCGCCAGTGGCCGCGCAGCATGGGCCCCGCGGGGACGAAGATCGCGGGCAGGCCCGCGCTGGCCGCGCCCATCAGCAGGGCGGGGGTGGTCTTGTCGCAGCCGCCCAGCAGGACGGCGCCGTCCACCGGGTAGGAGCGCAGCAGCTCCTCGGTCTCCATCGCCAGCAGGTTGCGGTACAGCATCGGCGTGGGCTTCTGGAACGTCTCCGACAGGGTCGCGACGGGGAACTCCAGCGGGAAGCCCCCCGCCTGCCACACCCCCCGCTTGACCGCCTCGGCCCGCTCCCTCAGGTGCTGGTGGCACGGGTTGATGTCCGACCACGTGTTCACCACCGCGACCACCGGCTTGCCCGCGTGCTCCTCGGGCAGGAACCCCAACTGCCGCGTCCGCGCCCGATGGCTGAACGACCGCACCCCGTCCCCGTCGAACCACCGGCCACTGCGCAGCACCTGCTCGCTCCTTTCCTCCGCGTCGTTCACAGCGCTCCCCACTCCTCGACCATGGCGGCCACCCGGGCCCGCTCCTGGGCGGGCAGCAGCGCGCTCGGCGCCCTGACCTCGCGCCGGCACAGCCCGAGCGCGGCCAGCGCCTCCTTCACGGCGGAGACGTTGTTCGCCGACTGCTGCCGCGCGCGCAACTCCTCGAACGGCCGGATCACTTCCCACACCTTCATCGCGGCCGGGTAGTCGGCGGCCCGCAGCGCCGCCAGCATCTCCAGCGACAGCGCCGGCGCGACGTTCACCAGACCCGAGGTGAAGCCCGTCGCGCCGCACGCGAAGTACCCGGGCGCCGACAACTCCGCGAGACCCGCCACCCACACGAACCGGTCGAGTCCCGCGTCCCTGGCCACCGAGGCGAACCGCACCGGATCGGCCACCGCGTACTTCACCCCGATCACGTTCGGGCACGCCGCGCCCAACTGACCGATCGATTCCCCCTCGATCACCGGGTTCCGCACGTACGGCACGACCCCCACCTCGGGCACGGCCTCGGCCACCGCCCGGTGATACGCCACCCACCCCTCCTGGGACACATAGGGATGGACCGGCTGATGCACCATCACCATCTGCGCGCCCGCCTCGCGCGCCATGCGCGCCTCGGCCACCGCGGTCGGCAGGTCGTGCCCGACGCCGACCACGATCTGCGCCGCCCCCTCGGCCTCCGCGACCGTCAGCTCGACCTCGACCCGGCGCTCCTCGGGGGTCAGGCAGTAGAACTCGCTGGTGTTGCCGTTCGGGGTCAGCGTGCGCACGCCCCCGTCCAGCAGTCGACGCAGCAGCGCCCGGTAGACGTCCCGGTCCAGTCGGCCCGCCTCGTCGAACGGGCTGACGGAAATGGCCACCACGTCGGCGAGCGCCGCGCGTTGTGCCGCGAAGTCGTTCACGCCTGAACCTCCTGTGCCTGTGCCAGGTCTTCCGGCGGCCCGTCCTGCGGGAAGGCCCGCCGGACGAAGCCCTCGATGTGTTCGCGCAGCAGCCCGCCGGTGCCCTCGGCGTCGCCGACCTCGGCGCGGGCCAGGATCGCCCGGTGCTCCTCCGCCTCGCGGTCCCAGGTGGGGTCCGCCTGCCAGGCGAAGGACGAGACCAGGGCGGCCTGGTCGCGCAGGTCGTCCAGCATCCGGGCCAGCAGCGGGTTCCCGCAGGGCAGGTACAGGGCACGGTGGAAGTCCCGGTTCGCCAGGGAGCGTTCCGCCGTGTCCACGGCCGTGTCGGCGCGCCGCAGCGCGTCGTGCGCGGCGTCGAGACCGGCCCCGGATGCCACCGTGCGGCGCACCGCCTCCGGTTCGAGCAGCAGCCGCACGTCGTAGACGGAACGGGCCATCTCCGCGTCCACCGTGCGCACCGCGGCGCCCTTGTACTCGCTCATCAGAACCAGCCCGCGGCCGGCCAAGGTCTTCAGCGCCTCCCTGACGGGGGTCTTGGACACGCCGAAGTGGGCGGCCAGTTCGGTCTCCACCAGCGCGGAGCCGGGGGCCAGCCGTCCGGTGAGGATCGCGTGCGTCAGGTGCTGGAGAACGAACTGCGTCCGGGACGGAATGGGCACCGGCGGTGAGCCGGACAGGGGTGCATTCATACAGCGGGGCCTCGGATCTCACATATGGCATCTCGTATATGACATATGGCGTACGACATGCGGTGCGCACGAAGGTAGGCCCGAGGGGAGGCCGCGTCAACGCCTGGGACAAAATTGGTGGGAGCGCGCCCATGCCTCGGCGGGCCGGCCCGCCGAGGCATGGGCGCGCGAGCGGGCGCGGCTCCTCAGCCCGCCGTGCCGAACCACGTGTCGAGCCGGTCGCACAGCTCCCGCTGCTCCTCGCCAGCCCACACCACGTGCCCGTCCGGGCGCAGCAGCACCGCGGGCACGTCGAGTTCCTCACTGCCGTCGAGAACGTGGTCGACCCGGTCCGCCCAGCCCGCCACCGACAGCAGCCCGGTCCGGTCGAGCAGGAGCCCACGGCCGCCGTGCATCAGTCCGTAGAGGCGCCCACGCCGCAACCTCACGTCCCGCAGCCGCCTGCCGAGCAGTTCGTGCCCCTCGCCGACGTCGTAGCGCACGCCGATCGCGGTGATCTTCTCGATGAGGTACCGGTTCACCTCGTCGAAGTCCATCAGTTCCGAGATCAGCCCGCGCATGGCCCGGCCCCCCGGATCGGCGGAGAGCAACGCGGTCTGCGCCCGCGTGTTCTCCAGCACCGCGGCGGCCACCGGGTGCCGTTCCGCGTGGTAGGTGTCCAGCAGCCCGTCCGGCGCCCACCCGTTGACCTCGGCGGCCAGCTTCCAGCCGAGGTTGAACGCGTCCTGAATGCCCAGGTTCAGCCCCTGCCCGCCCGTCGGCGGGTGCACGTGCGCGGCGTCCCCCGCCAGCAGCACGCGCCCGGTCCGGTAGCGCTCGGCCAGCCGGGTCGCGTCACCGAAACGAGAGATCCAGCGCGGCGCGTGCACGCCGAAGTCGGTGCCCGCGACCGCCCGCAGCCGCTGCCTCAGCTCCTCCAGGGTCGGCGGGCCCGAGCGATCCCCCGCCACCCCGTCCGCCGGCACGATGACGCGGTACACCCCGCCCCCGAGCGGCATCGTGCCGAATCGCGTCTGCGTCCTGCGGACCTCGGACACCACGGCGGCCATCGCCTCCGGCGACGCGGTCACCTCCACCTCGGCCAGCAGGGTCTCGATCCTGGCCGGCTCGCCGGGGAAGCCGACACCGAGCAGCTTGCGCACCGTGCTGCGCCCGCCGTCGCAGCCGACGAGGTAGCGCGAGCGCAGCCGCGTGCCGTCGGCCAGTTCCGCCGTCACCCCGTCCCCGTCCTGGCTCAGCCCGGTCAGCGTCCACCCACGCCTGAGCTCGGCGCCGAGCCCGGTGGCGTGCTCGGCCAGCAGGCGCTCGGTGATCCGCTGCGGGATGGCGAGGACGTACGCGTGCGCGGTGTCCAGCCCCTCGGGCCACGGCTTGTCGATGCCGGCGAAGAACCCGCCGGTCGCGAACCGTTCGCCGTGCGCGAGGAACCGCTCCAGCAGACCGCGCTGGTCCATCACCTCGACGCTGCGCGCGTGCAGGCCGAGCGCGCGGGACTGCACGGTCGGCTCGGCCAACGCATCGAGCACGACCGCACCCACCCCGGCCAGCCGCAGCTCGCCCGCCAGCATCAGCCCGGTCGGCCCCGCGCCGACCACGATCACATCGATCATCACGCCCCATTTCCGCGCGTAGTGCGCTTTGGCGGGCGATTGTGCGGCATACCGGGGGCCTTGCCGCAAGCCCCGGGGTGCGCTATACGTTAAGAGTGGCGAGGAGTTGATTCCCTCGCCCTCTTCGTCCCCCTCCGTGAATGCGATGCCTGCCGAATGGCTCGGGACAGCGCGGAATTGGCTCCACGGCACCGGTCAGGTGGCAGTGAGGGAGTCCTCGCCGCCGTGCAGATGTCCCAGGCCGAACAGGGCGACGAGGTCTTTTTCCAGGGCGCTGCGAATATCCGGGCCCAGCCGTTTCCAGCCGAAGAAGTCGCCAGCCCGCGTCATCAATTCGGAGCCGGAGATCCCGGGCATTTCGGCGGCCAGTTCCCGCAGCACGAGTTGGCGTTCGACGGGCGCGATCTGACCGACCCGGCGTGTGACGGCCCTGGTCGGGCGCCGGGCCACGCCGATGTCCCGGCCAGAGAGCTGGTAGAAATCGCCGTCCCGAGCGATCGTGCCCGAGCCGACGAGACCACGCAGCGCCTGCTGAACACTGCCGCGGCTCCGGCTACTGGCCCGTGCCAGCCCCCACGCCTCCCGGGCCCGCTGCACCAGAAGATCCTCGTGCACGGGCCCCTCCGTCTCGGTGACGCCGATCAGCAGCTGCCTCAACTGCGGCCTGGCTTCTGGAGTGTGCAATTCCGCGGTCGGCGACAACGTCGGCACGTACACGACGTAGTCCACGGCCCACCCGCGGTCCGGCTCCGTCGTGACAGGAACCCTTTCTTGATCCACAGAGGTGACGACGACATCCTCTTGGCTCGAACGGGCGCCCTCCGCTTCGACATTCCGCGTCCGGGCTTCGGACGCGTTCGCAACGGCGGCCTGGACCGCTGCCCGCAGGCGCGCCTCGGCGGCCTCCCTGGCCCGGTACCAATCGGTGCCCCAAATCCGGAAGAGCTGCCAGCCGAGACCGGTCAGCACCTCTTCCCTCAGCCGGTCCCGGTCACGCGCCGCCTTCGACGAGTGATACATCGCGCCGTCGCACTCGATCCCGAGCGCGAACCCTCCCGGCGCGTCGGGGTGACGAAGGCCGAGGTCGATGCGATATCCGGCGACTCCCACTTGGGGCTGCACGGAATAACCCCACTCGCGCAGCACATGGTAAACAGACTCCTCGAACGGGCTTTCCGGCGTGGCGTCCGCGTCCGGACCGGAATCGTGTGCCAACGCGACAGGCCCGCGCTCGGCATAGTCCAGATAGCGCTTGAGGTACTGCACGCTTTCGCTGCCACCGTCTCCCATGGCACCGCTGAGGAACGAGGCGACCACCTCGGTCCGGTAGCGAGCCCTGGTGACGGCCACATTAAGGCGTTTCCAGCCACCGTCCCGGTTGAGGGGCCCGAAATCCTTCCTGAATCGGCCATGTTCGTCCGGCCCGTACCCCACGGACAGGATCATGACGTCCCGCTCGTCGCCCTGCACCGATTCCAAGTTTTTGACGAAGAAGCCGCCGAGACGGTCCTCGGTGAAATGCGCATCGAGATCCGGTCGGTTCAGGCGGGCCTGCTGCACGGCGAGGTCGATGGCGGATGCCTGGGCCTGCGAGAGCGCGACGACGCCGAGGGTACGGCCTGGCCTGGTATCGAAGTGGTGGAGGACGCGCTGGGCGACGTACTCGGCTTCCCGCCAGTTGTGCTGGCGGCCCCCTCGGTCGTACCGGCCGTCGGCGACGTGGAAGAAACCGACCCCGACGTCGTTCCCCGCATCGAGCGCCCCGGGGAATGTGATCATCGAATTCCCGTAGAACTCCCGGTTGGAGAACGTGATCAGGTCCTCGTGCCGGCTGCGGTAGTGCCAGCGCAGGGGCATCTCCCGCAGGGCCGCGGCAGCGCAGGCATTGAGCAGCGACGGGAAGTCTTTCGGCGAGTCCTCCGGCGCGTCCTCGTCGTAGCCGTCGCTGTCAGCCTCGACGGCCAATTCGAAGAACGACGTCGGAGGCAACTGCTTGGCATCGCCGGCCACAATCAGGGATGTGGCCCGGTACACGCAGTTGATGGCGTCAGCCGGGCGCACCTGGGACGCCTCATCGAAGATCACCACGTCAAAGGTGAATCCCGGGGGGAGGAGTTCACTGACGGTCAGCGGACTCATCATGAAGCACGGCTTCAGTGCCCCGACCACGTCCCTGGCCTTCCACAGCAGGGTACGCACCGGCATGCGGGGCCGTTTCATCTCCGACTGCCGGATGATCTCCGCGCTGGCACCACCGAGCAGGTTCCGCGGACGGCGGCCGTTGCACGTCTCGACGACGGCGCCGCTCGCGGCTTCGATCAGGCGCCTGTCCGCCTCCCGATACTGCTCCACCCGGGCATCGAGGTCGGCGGACCGGACGGCCGACAGCCGTTCGTCGCTTTCCAACACGTCATCCGCCCAGCCGCGCAGTACCGCGTACTCAACGGCTGTGCCGAAGTCCTCTCCTCGCAAGCCCTGCTCGACGGCACTGGTCACGAGCGGATCGATGCGGTGTTCCGCGAGCACGGCCAGCCCGCGCCGGAAGGCTTGCCACTCGGCCGGCCCCTGCGGATCGCTCCTCAGCCGCTCGATGACCGGCTCGGCCCGTTCGAACGAGCCGAGCAGAGCGGGAGCCAGTTCTCTCCTCCTGCTTTGCCCGAAAAGGTTGAGTATGCCGGTCACCGCCCCGGTCCAGCGTTCCGCTCGGCGCTCCGCCGCGTCGCACCATTCGGCCAACGCGGCACGCGCGCTCGTCGCGAGCAGGGCAGGGAGTGTGCTGGCTTCCATGCCGTCGGCCAGGTGGGCGGCGAGGAGCTGGGGCCGGTCGACGGCCGTGCTCAGTTCCAGGACACGCTCGGCCGTCGCGAGGGCCTGTTCCAGGCCGGCGACGCCCGAGGCGTCCCGGGCCGCGTACCGGCCGAGCACCGGGGTTGTCTCGTCCGCCAGCCGCCTGACCTCGGCGGCTGCCCGATACCAGGCCAGCGCCTGGTCGAGCTGCCCGATCAGGGCCTTGCGCCACACCCGGTCCCTGGTGAGGGCCGTCACCGCCTCGCGGTCGGCCTTGTACTGGTCGGAGAAGAGGCGGGCCAGGCGGCCTCGGTGCTGAGTACCGAACCGCTCGACGATCGCGGGTAGTTCTTCGGCTTCGGTCACCCGCGCGTCGAACACCTTCTCGGCCGCCGCAGCCGCCTCGGTTTCCGCCACGATCGCCCGTCGGAGCCGGTCCGCGGCGTGTCTGGCCCGGTCAAGCCCCTCGGGCCGCAACCACTCCGCGAGCGGCCGGAACTCGGCCCCGGCCAGGTCGGTGAGGTGCAGGAGCGCGAGCGCTTCACCGGGCGTCGCGGGCTCGCGTGCTCCCAGTTCCTCGGCCAGCTGCGCGAGGGGCCCGCTCGCCCCCTCGGCCATGCCCCCCGTCGACTTCTCCGTCCAGGACGGCAGACCGGAACGCAACGCGTCCACCACGGCGCGCAGCTCCCGTTCGGTACGCGGCCTTGGTCCTGAGCCCGCGAACGGCCGCTCCCGTGCCACCGCCCGCACCGCGCTCATGGCCTCCGCCGCCTCCGCGAGCACGGAGGTCTCGGCGGTACCGACCAGCCCGCGCCAGACGAACGCCGGACCCTCGGCGGCAGGTCGCCACGAGCGGCCGATGGCCGCCGCGGCGTCGAGCACCCGCTGAAGGCCGTCAGCGGTCAGGCCGCCCCGGCCTGCCTGATGACTCGCGGGTACGGCGAGGCCGGGCGTCTCACGCTGTTCCAGCCGGACCAGCCGGCCGAGCACCTCATGCAGCGTGCGTCCCAACGGCTGCCTGACCTCATTCATGGCCGCAGCGTGAGCGGACAGTTCGGCCCTCAGCCGCCGGGCCCGTTCGAGCTCGTGACCCGCCGCCCCCGTGACCCGCACCTCGCTTCTCAGCACCCTGGCCAGCTCTCCTGCGACGGCCTTCTTGGACGTGTCACCGCTGTGCAGAGCGAGGACGAAGTCGTCGAGGCCGACTGCGCGGAGCCGGTTGCGCACGACGTCCAGAGCCGCCGCCTTCTCACTCACGAACAGGACCCGCTGCCCCGCGTGCATGAGCGCGGCGATCATGTTGGTGATGGTCTGGCTCTTGCCCGTGCCAGGTGGGCCGCTCATCACGAACGAGCGCCCAGCCAGAGCCGCGGCGATGCATTGGCGTTGCGAGGCATCGGCGTCCATGACCAGCGGGGTGTCCTCCGGCGGCAGCACCTCGTCGATGCGGTCGGCGTCCGGCGGCTCGAACGCGATGCCGTCGCCGACGGACCGGGCACGCGGTCCCAACGCCACCGCGCGGACCAGAGGGTGGCGCAGGATGCGCTCCTCGTTCTGCGCCAGGTCCTGGTACATGGCTTCCTTGTGGGAAGCGAACAGCCCGAGGACCACGTTCTCCTCCACACGCCATCCCGGCTGTTCCCGCACGCATTCCCGGGCGGCGGCCAGCACCTTCGCCGGCTCGGCCGGGTCAGCACTGGTCACCGGCTCCCAGTTCACGCCGAGGTGGCCCAGTTTCACGGCGAGGGCCGGATTGTGGGCACGTTCCTGCCCCTCGGCGGCGCGCAGCCGGTGCCGCCCGTCGTTGCCCCGGCGCAGCTCGACCGGCACCAGCAGAAGCGGCGCCTTACTGGTCTCCTCGGCGCCGCCTTCCCGCCAGTCGAGCATGGCGACCCCGAGCCACAGGACCCACAGACCGTAGTCGTTGTACATCTGGCTCGCCTTGCGGCGCAGTTGGTTCAGCGAGTCGTCCAGCGCGGCTTGCGAGTGCTTCTGCGTGAGAATGGCGCGCGCCTGGTTGTGCGCGGGCTCGACGGCCTGGTCCTCGCTCTCGCGTACCGGTGCGAAGGTCAGTCCCCGGCCCAGGCCGGCCAGCAGGGTTGTCGCGTCCGGCGCTTTGAGCTCCAGCGTGCCGCGCCTGGTGTGGCGGAAGTTGAGCAGTCTGTTGCGACCGCCCATGTCGAGCAGGGAACCGCGCCAGGTCGCCAGCACCTTGCGCAATGCCTGCTCGTCGGAATCACCCGGCCCGGCCGACGCTGCTGCTTCCGGATGGATGCCATTGCTCCTCACGGGACCTCCGCTGTCCGTGCTCGCCGTCGCCTCGTCCGCTGACCGATCCGCCCACCGTAGCTGTCCGTGCGCCCTGAGCGACACCGTGCGGGCAGCGCGGCGCCGGGCGGGCTCACCGCCCGCCACCGAAGTGGACCGGCGCGTGCCAGGCTCCCCGGCCGCTTCCGGCGGTGCAGCCGGCGGCATAGCAACGCCAGTACCAGTCCCCTCTTTTTCGCCGCCGCAGGTCGACCTCGTCTCCCCCGCAAACGCCGCAGCGGGGCGGTACGGCGAACGTTTCGGCGTGTTCGTGCGCGAGGATCTTGCGGGCGAAATGGGCTCCGCGAATGGTCAGCATGATTTCGCGGGACCGGCTCTGGGACAGCGCGTTGAGGCTGCCGAGCAAGACGGTCCGCTCGTCGATGACGACGATCTTCTGGTGCATGTCGTGCACCGGCACGACGGTGTCCACGACGGACCGCAACCGCCGCACCAGATCGGTCCGCTTACCCTGCTGGTGATCACTGGGATCGCGGACGAACACGGTCACCCGCACGCCGCGGCCCACCGCCTCCGCCAGCACGGGAAGCAGGGTGACCAGGCGATTGGCCGTCCAGGGCGACCAGATCCACAGGGAAGCGCGCGCCTCGGCGATCCGGGCGCTGAGCGTGTCGAAGAAGGAGAGCTCGTCATCCACCGTCGCGACCTCGACATGCCGCTCCAGAACATCTGCCAGCCGGGAGCCGAACGGGCCCAGCTCCGGCCCCGGAGCATCGGCGGGCGCGACGAGCCGACTCGCGGGCACCGTCCGGACGCGCCGCTCCCTGATCAGCTCCCTGAGCTGCCCGAGCGCACCGGTGGGCCGCGCGTTGTCGACACGCCACCGGCTGCCCACGACGTACAGACGCGTCTGCGTCCGGGTCACCGCCACGTTGAACAGCCGCAGACCGTCCCGTGCCCACGGGCCGTCCGGCGGCCGGCGGGTGGCCTCGGCCATCCACAAGCCGCTGTTGTAGTCGTCCTCGACCATGTCGAAGATGACGATGGGGAACTCCCTGCCCTGGAACCGGTGTGCTGTCCCCACCTCGGCCGGCAGCCGGCCGCTCCCCTCGATGTCGCGCAGCGCCTCCAGCGTCATCTCGGCCTGCGCGGTGTAGGGCGTGACGATGCCGGCGGCCTCGCCGTCCTCCTGGTGCAGTTCCACCAGGGCGCGTGACAGCAGAGCACCGGCCGGCCACCAGCCGCTGCTGCGGCTCACCAAGTGGACCAGGGCGAGCTCACGCAGGCCGTCGGTGTCCACCAGCACGATCTCGGGGTCGTCCTCGGACCGGGCCTGTGCCCGCCGGACCACGCCAGGCCCCGCCTTGAGCGTGCCGTCGTAGGCCAGGGAGTTGGCCAGCGCCATGACGTCCATGCCGAACCGGTGCTGGACGTCGAGCACCACGCACCCGTCGTCTCGGGCGGCATCCGCCGCCGAGTGAATACCGAAGTGCTCGAAGACCTCCGTCAGCAGCCAGCGTTTGACGTCCGCCCGGCCCTTGCCGGCGAGCGACGACTTGACCGGGCCGAGCTGCATGAAGTCCCCGAGCAGCACAGCGGTTCGCCCGGCCTTGCCGACCGCAAGCAGGATCTCCGGCAGTGTCGCCGTCCCGGCCTCGTCGACCAGCACCAGGTCGTAGGCCCCCTCGAAAACCGCCTTGTTGGTGCGGAAGCGGGCCAGGGTGGTGGCGACGAGCCGCGCGGCGCCAATGATCTCTCCTTGCGCGTCGCGTGCCAGCCTCTCGTACTGTTCCTGCACCTCCGCGTACCGCTTCTCCAACGGGTCACGGTGCGCCTTGTCGGCGGTGACCTGGGCGCGCAGCCGTTGGACCCGCGCGTGGTCGCGCGGGTGGCCACGCCGTTCGGCCTCCGCCACCCGCGCCCACGCGGATTCGGTCTCCGGCAGCATCGAACGCAGCTCAGCGGCACGCGATGTCGCGGCCTCCGCTTCCCGGGCCCGAGCACGACTGCTCGCAGCCGCCTCACGGGCACCCTTCTCCCGGTCCGCGATGTCGTCCCTGGACAACGTGATCCCGGCCCGCCGCCGTTCGATGTCGGCGGTCATGGCCGGGCGGGAGCGGACCAGCACCGCGCGGGCATGCTCGGCGTCGGCTCGCGCGCTTTCCGTGGCTTCCCGGGACCGCCGAGCCGCTTCCCTGGCTTCCGCCAGCGAGCCCCGGGTCCTGAACCTGGCGAAACCCGACCGCGTTTCCAGCTCATCGAGGCGCGCCTGCGCGCTGTCCCTCTCCTGTCGCGCGACCAGTTCTCCCGCCTCGAACTGCGCCACGGACTCCTCGACACGCTGAAGCAGCGCGACGGCCTCGTCGTGTGCGTCCCAGTCGCGCCTCGCCGCCTCTGCCAGCCGCAGCGCACGTCGGGCGGCCTCGTCGCGCGCCCGGGCCTCGGCGGCGCGGGTTACGGCGCGTTCCGCGGCCTGCTCGGCCTCCGCCAACTGTGCCCGTAGCCGCTCGGGGCTACCGCCGACCCGGGCCAGCATCGCACCGTCGCGGGCGTGCGCCTCCGCGTCGAACTCCGCGAGCCGAGGAACCAGGGCTGCGAGTTCCGTCTCCCGACCACGCATCTCGGCCAGCTGCCCGGCGAGGGTACGACGCTGCGCCTCGACTCCGGCCAGGCGGTCACGCACCATGAGGGACAGGCACACCGAGGCGTCCTCCGCGATGTCACGTAGGTGCGGCGGCCCGACCCGCACCACGTCGCCCTCGCCGTGCCGTCCTTCCTTGACCACCCCGAGCAGGGCGTTGTCCACGGCGATGTTGGTCGCCGAAACCAGGAGGACCCGCTTCCCCGACGAGATGAGGTCACTGATCGCGCGCCGCAGGACCGTGGTCTTCCCCGTGCCGGGAGGCCCCCAGACCAGCCACAACCCCTCCCCGGCACAGGCCCGGTAGGCCAGGTCCTGGGCAGGCAGGAGGACATCCCCCGACAGACCGGCCGGAGCGAGACGGCCACCGGCTCGGCCCTGGGCAGCCTGCTCCGCCAGCGGCGCGTCACTCAACCCCGTGATGCCCTCGCGCAGGGCCTTCAGCAGAAACGCCGGCGGCTGGGGTCTGACCCACAGGTACGGCTCGGGCAGGTCGGCGAACTCGGCGACACGCACCCGCAGCGCCGTTCCGTCCTGGTAGACATCCATGACGGGGTAGCCGGCCTCGACCTCGTCCTCGTCGGGCCCCGCGAGCCGGGTACCGTCGCCGGCCAACTGGTCGGGTGACACCTCGGAGCCACGGATGTCGACCAGGTAGCGGCCCGGCTCCGCGCCGGCCACGGCTCGGCCTATGCGACGCCACCGTCGGCGCCTGGAGGTGCCTTCCCGCGCGATCTGCGTGTCGAGTGCCGTGACGACCTCTTCCCGCCAGCCCACGAACCCTCCTGTCCTCGTGACGTGCAGGCGATGCGGAACCTTCCAGTCCTACCATCCGGCTGGTCGCGGCGTGTGCGGAACGGCACAGAAGATCACGGAAGTTTCCGGCCGCTCCTCCCGGCTTGGTAGGTCCTTCACCTGTCGTCCGCACCCGTTACGATCTGGGCTGGGAGATCCAACGGATACGCGCGGCACCAACGGCGACAGGACGAGGCGGGGGACGGCGCATGCGGGACGGCCGGTGGGTGACGGTCACCGAATCGGAGTTCCAGCACGAGCGGCGCGGACTCGACGCGATCCGGGAGCGGCTGCCGGACGCCGACCCGTGGCGGGCCTGGTCGAATTTCACCTTCACCGCCGCCACCGGACACGTCCGGGAGGTGGACCTGCTGGTGGTCGCCCCCGGCGGGATCTACCTGATCGAGCTGAAGGACTGGCACGGTTCGGTCGAGTCACGCAACGGCACCTGGTTCCAGACGCAGCCGAGCGGCCGGCAGGTCCCGCACGGCAACCCCTTGCACCTGGCGAACAAGAAGGCCAAGGAACTGGCGGGGTTGCTGGCCCGGCACGGCGGGCCGAAGGTCTGGGTGTCCGAGGCCGTGTGCTTCACCGAACCCTCGCTGAGCCTGCGGCTGCCCGCCCACGACCGGCACGGCATCTACACCGTGCCGCAGTTGCTGGAGACGCTGAACGCCCCGCCTCGCGAGGAACGGAGGCGGATCGACCGCACGCGGTCCCGGGAGATCAAGGGAGCGCTGGAACGGGTCGGCATCGCACGCAGCGACGCCGAGTACCAGGTCGGCCCCTACCGTCTGAAGCGCAAGGCGTTCGACTCGGGCCCGACCTGGTCGGACTACGAGGCCAGGCACACAGAGCTGCCCGAGGTGGCGCGGGTCCGCGTCTACCTGCGGGAGCGCGGTTCTGACGCCGGACTGCGCGCATCGGTCGAGGCGGCAGCCCGCCGGGAGGCCGCGGTACTCGGCCGCTTCCGGCACCCGGGCGTGGTCCGGATGAAGCAGTACCACCCATCGGGCCATTCCGCCGGCCCCGCGCTGATCTTCGACTACGACACCAGAACCCTGCGGCTGGACCAGTACCTCGCCCAGTTCGGCGACAAGCTGGACATGCTCGGCCGTTTCGCGCTGGTCCGCCAGCTCGCGGAAACGGTCCACTCGGCGCACCGCAGGCGCCTGTACCACCGGACGCTCGCCGCGCGCGCCATTCACATCGTGCCTCGCGACCGCGGCCGGCAGCCGGGCCGCGAGGCGGAGGACGCCGGCTGGCTGCACCCGTTCCTCCAGATCTCGGACTGGCAGGTGGCGGTCCAGCGCGCCCCCGACCAGGGCGCCCCGGGCTCCGACCGCCCTCCGGCGCCGACCACTTTCTCGACGTTCTCGCACGCGGGCGCCCACGTCGCCGAAGGCTCCGACCCCTACCTCGCGCCGGAGCTGACCGCGTTGCGCCCCGACCCGGTGCGACTGGACGTGTACGGGCTCGGCGTACTGACCTATCTGCTCGCGACGGGCAGGGCACCGGCCGCGAGCCAGGCGGAGCTGCTGACCCGCTTCGAGGCCGGTCAGGGCCTGCGGCCGAGCGCCGTGGTGGACGGCATGTCGGAGTACGTCGACGAGCTGGTACAGGCTGCGACGGCCTACAACCCCAACGAGCGGCTCTCCTCGGTCGAGGACTTCCTGGAGATGTTGGAGGTCGTCGAGGACGAACTCACCGCGCCGGCCGTCCCGCAGGCCCCTCCTCCGCCCGCCGCTCCCGAGAAGGACCCTCTGGAGGCGGTCGCGGGCAATGTGCTCGCGGGCCGTTGGTCGGTGCTCCGCAGGCTCGGCACCGGGTCGACGAGCCGCGCGTTCCTCGTCCAGGATCTCGCGGCCGACGACAGCGCCGGCAGAACGCTCGCCGTACTGAAGGTCGCCCTGTCGGAGAGCCGGGGCGAGGTGCTGGCCCGCGAAGCGGAGGTGATGGCACGGCTGCGGCCCCACTCGGGGATCATCCGCCTCATCGAGCCCGAGCCGCAGACCATGGGCGGCCGGACGGTCCTGGTCCTTGAGTACGTCGGTGACGAGCGGGAGGCCGAATCCACCGCGTCGGGCACGGGCCGCACCCGGCTGCGCGGAGCGGACACGGTCGCGCGGCAGCTGCGGGACCTCGGGCGCCTGTCGGTGGACCAGCTGGAGGCTTACGGCGACTACCTGTTCGGCGCGGTCGACTTCCTCGAAGGCGAGGGGGTGTGGCATCGCGACATCAAGCCCGACAACATCGCCATCCGCGTCCGCCCCAATCGCACCCGCGAACTGGTACTGATCGACTTCTCCCTGGCCGGTTACCCGGTGCGGGAGACCACGGCGGGCACAGACGGCTACCTGGACCCGTTCATCGGGACGCTCACCGGGCGCTCGGTGTACGACGCGCACGCCGAACGCTATGCCCTCGCCGTCACCCTGCACGAGATGGCGTCCCGCGAACTGCCGGTGTGGGGCGACGGCAAGGTGTCACCGCGGCAGACCGACCCGGCGGCCGAGCCCTACCCACGGATCATGGCGGATGCCTTCGATCCGGCGGTCCGCGATGGGCTGGTGGCCTTCTTCCAGAAGGCGCTGCACCGCGACGCGGGGGAACGCTTTCCCGATCTCAAACCCATGCGGGACGCCTGGAAGAAGATCTTCCTCGACCTGTCGGAGACCAAACCCTCGTCGAGGCGCGCCCGCCCCACCTCTCACTCTGCGCCGGCCGAGGCCGAGTCGGTCGAGGGTTCCCTCCCTGTTCTGCCGGAAGCCGAAGAGGAGAGCGCCGCGGAGCTGCGCGACCGTCTGGCGGCCCAGGCGGAACGCGGCACACCGATCTCTGCCTCCGGCCTGAGCCCCGCCGCCGAGTCGTTCGTGTACGGGCTGGGCCTCCACAACGTCGGCGACCTGCTCGACCACAGCCAGCGGCAGTTGGTCAACGCCCCCGGCCTTGGCGCCAAGACCCGCAACGAGGTACTTGGCCGGATCAAGGAATGGCGGCAGCGGCTCGCGGAACAGCCCGCCGCACCCCTGACCCCCGCGGGCCGGAAGGCCGCCAAGGAAGAGCTTTCCGCCGCGGCGGACACCATCGCGACAGAGGTGGCCGCGCACGGCGACGCCGCCGCCATTCCGGAACGCACGCTGCGCACCATCAGCCTGGACACGCTGGCGACGCTGTTCGTCCCGCCCTTGCGCAAGGACGGCACGAACCGCAACGAGTGCGAAATGGTCCGGCTCCTCCTGCGGCTGCCGGACGAGCGCGGAGCCGTCCCCGACATAGGGGTCTGGCCGAAACAGAAGGACGTCGCGGAAAAGCTGGGCCTTTCCGCCGGCCGCATCCCGCAGATGCTGAAGAAGCAGCGCCCACGGTGGAAGAAGATGCCTCCGGTGCAGGCGTTGCGCGCCGAGATCCTCGACCTGCTGCGTGGCCTGGGCCGCACCGCGTCGGCCGCGGAGATCGCGGACGCGCTCGTGCTGAGTCGCGGCACCCTGTTGCCGCGGCGCGAACAGCGTCGTGCACTGGGCCTGGCGGCGGTACGGGCCGTGGTGGAGGTCGAGGAGTACGCCCCGGAGGAGGCCGGCTTCCGGCACGTGCCGAACCGGGACGCGGTGGACGCGAGCATCGGCGCCGGGCTGCTGGCCCTTGAGGTCGGCCCGGACGACGCACCGGAAACCCCATCAGGCCCCGGCCTGCTGAACTACGCGCAGCGGCTGGGCAAGGTCGCCGACCGGCTGGCACGCCTGGAGACCCTGCCAACGGCCGCCACGGTGCTGGGCGAACTGGCCGCGATCGCACCACCGAGCGCGGTCGTCGAGTGGGACGAGCGTCGCCTTGTGGAGATCGCGGCGGCGGCTTCGCGGGAAGCCGCCACGACCCCACGCCTCGAAATCTATCCGCGGCGCCTGCCGCTGGTGCGGGCGCTGCGGCTCACGCAGGCCGGTCTGGTGCGGCGCATCCCCGGGGTGCCGGACTCGCACCAGCCGGGGCTGACCGTCACCGAGATCCACGAGCGGGTTCTCTCCCGTTTCCCCGAGCTGCTCAACGACCGGGGCGAGCGTTCCCTGCCCTCGGGCGCGCAGCTCACGAAGGCGCTCCGAGAGGCCGGCTTCGACCTGGTGCTCTCCACTCGCGAGGACACCCGCACCATGCGGTACCTGCCGCGCCGGGCGCACACCGAGTCGAGCTACCTGTCGTCCGGGGTCCGCCGCCAGGAGACGGATCTGGTCACGGCCGCCGCGTCGTTGCTGTACGCGGACGACCCGGAACTGGCGAGCGCGGCCACCGCGGAGGACCAGCTGGTCGCCTCGGCACCCCGGGACGGCTTCCGGGTGCTCACGGTACGGACGGGCCTGGCGCGTGAGGCGGAACGGGAGCTGGAGAGCGGACGGTTCGGGATCACCCGCGCCGTGTCGGTGACGGCGGTGTTCCTGGACGCGCTGCACGAACTGGTCGATGCCCGGCCGAAGCCGACGTGGGAGACCATCCTCAAGGCGGACGGGGCGGAGCCCGGTACGAAGGCGGCGATGAAGTTCGCCGAGTACGCGCGCACCGCGTGGGGCGTGGCCGAACCGCGGCTGAGCGCGTTGCTCACCGTGGATGACACGGCCTCGGCCCGGACGCCGGTGCTGCTGACGGACGCCGGCGCGTTCGCCCGGTACGACGCGATGGGCGTACTGGACCGGCTGGCCGAACGCGCGCGTGGCGGTGGCCGAGGCCTGTGGCTGCTGTGCCCGCAGAGCGACCCGACGCGCCCGCCGCGTCTTGGCGTGACGGCGGTGCCGTACCAGGCGGGCCTCGGCGAGTGGATCGTGGTGACGGACGGGTGGGTGGACAACGTGCACCGGTCCGGAGTGGTGGGACGACGGGAGACGTGACGAAGTGATCGATCGCAAGGCACTGCTGACCGACCTGATCAAGCAGGTGAAGGCGGCCGAGGCGGACCTCGGCCAGCAGGTCGCGGACGGCGAGGCCCTGCTCAAGCCGCTCCGTACGGAGTTCGGCGAGCTGAAGGACGCGGGGGCGTGGAGCCCGTGGCTTGAGGAGAAGCTGGCCGAAGTCCCCGAGGAACGGGCGGACCGGCTCAGAGCGGCGGAAGCGGTGGCGGGGCGGCTGCGCGCCGAGTACGACACGGCGTTCAAGCTCGGCCGTACGGGCGCGACCTGGTCGGCGTGGCTCGGCGAGCGCGTCACGCAGGTCGCGGTGGCGTGGGTGCTCGGCACGGTGTTCGTGCGATTCTGCGAGGACAACCGCCTGATCCCGGAGCCGTTCCTCGCGGGGGCCGAGGAGGAACGCCGGGACCTGGCGGAAGCCCGCTACGCCCAGTACGTCGAGGTCGATCCCGACCCCACCTACCGGGGCTGGCTTGAGCAGGCGTTCGACGAGATCGGGGCGGGCCAGGCCGGAAAGCTGCTGTTCGACCGCCGTCACAACCCGCTGTACCAGATCCCTCTGTCACACGACGGGGCGCGGGCCTTGGTGCAGTTCTGGCGAGAGCGCCGCGAGGACGGCTCGCTGGTCCACGACTTCACCGACCCGCTGAACGAGGACGGCACCGAGGGATGGGACACCCGGTTCCTCGGCGACCTGTACCAGGACCTGTCGGAGTCGGCGCGGAAGACGTACGCGCTGTTGCAGACTCCCGAGTTCGTCGAGGAGTTCATTCTCGACCGCACCATGAACCCGGTGGTGCGGGAGATGGGCGACCGCTTCGGCGAACTGAAGATGATCGACCCGACCTGCGGCTCGGGCCACTTCGTACTCGGCGCGTTCCGCCGCATGGTCCGCCTCTTCGCGGAACGCCGCCCGGGCCAGGACCTCCACGAACGCGTCCGCATGGCCCTGGACGCGGTCCACGGCGTGGACATCAACCCCTTCGCGGTGGCGATCGCCCGCTTCCGCCTGCTGCTGGCTGGAATGGCAGCAGCGAACGTGCGTACCCTCGCACACGCCAACAGGTACGACTGGCCTATCCATATGGCGGTAGGCGACTCTCTGATCACAGATCGCCAGACAGAAATTGGCGTACGCAACACCACGGGGCAAGGGGAGCTGGAGTTCGCGACTCATCAATCAGATGAGGCGACAGAGTTCACCTACTCCACAGAGAATACACATGAACACGCCGGCATCCTCACCCCAGGCCGCTACGATATCGTAGTCGGCAACCCGCCATATATCACCGTCAAAGACAGCCGTCTGAACAAGCTGTATCGCAAGCTATACAAATCATGCTCTGGCTCCTACGCTCTTTCGGTGCCTTTCGCGGAACGTTTCTTCCAACTAGCCAAAGGCGCCACGCTCGACGGCACGCCATACGGCATGGTAGGGCAAATTACAGCGAACTCTTTTATGAAGCGGGAGTTCGGGACCAAGCTGATCGAAGAGTTTTTCGCACACAAGGTCGAGCTCACCGAGGTCGTGGACACTTCAGGCGCCTATGTCCCTGGACACGGGACTCCAACCGTCATTCTGATCGGCCGCAGACGGTCTGGTGCAGCGCGAGAGTCGACGGTACGGACCGTGCGTAGCGTTAGAGGAGAGCCGACCGTACCTGATGACCCTGCGAGAGGACTTGTGTGGCACGCGATCAGCCACCAAATCGATCTTCCGGGCAGCAAGAGCGCATGGGTATCGGTGGACGACCTAGACCGTACTCGATATTTCAACAGGCAGCCCTGGGTCCTTGCCGATGGCGGGCTGGAAATGATTGAGACCCTAAACAAGAGTGCCAAATGTAAACTAGCCGCCATCACTGAAGTCATCGGCGCCGGGGCAGTCACACGCGAGGATGACGTCTACATGATTGGGAGGGCGGCACTGGAGCGATTGCGCGTTGAACCAGAGCACCAACGCTTTCTCGTCGAAGGCACAGAGGTACGGGACTACTCGCTAAAGGATCCAGTGCTGGCACTATGGCCATACTCCGAGACGACCTTGCGCCCTCACGCGTCAACAAGCACCGAACGGATTCTGTGGCCCTACCGCGCACGGCTACGGAGTCGAGTGGCTTTCGGGAAAAATCAAATCGAAAGGGGACTGAACTGGTTCGAATACTCAATGTTTTTCCGCTCCCGCTTCAACTCTGCGATGTCGCTAGCTTTCCCATTCGTCGCCACCCATAACCACTTCTTCCTCAATCAGACCCAGAAAGTATTCATCCGGACAGCGCCCACTATCATTCTGCGCGGCAACGCCGGAACGGAAGATTACCTCGAATTGCTCGGCGCGCTCAATAGCTCGACAGCCTGCTTCTGGCTCAAACAAGTCAGCCACAACAAGGGTAGCACGATCGACACCCGGGGAGCCAGACAATCCACGGTCCCCTTTGAAGACTTCTATGAATTCACAGGAACCAAACTCGGCGAATTCCCGATCCCTTTCGGTATCACTTCAGAGCTACCCGCGCAAATGCAGGACCTGGCCCTTGAGCTAGCAGATTCCGCCCCACAGCACATTACGCGCTCGACTCCACCACTCGCCATGAAACTCAAGGAGGCCCACTCAAGATGGGAAAAAGTCCGCGCGAAACTCATCGCTCTCCAAGAGGAAGCGGATTGGCAGTTTTACCGACTCTACCGGCTACTTGATGTCGATCTTTGCGTTACGACGGAGAAGACACCCGACATCGCGCTGGGCCAAAGAGCCTTCGAGATCGTTCTCGCGCGGCGCGTCGCGAGGGGGGAAGCGTCAGACGAGTGGTTCAAGCGGCATGGGTCGACGCCGATCACTGAGATCCCCGAGCACTGGCCGGACGCCTACAAGGAAGTTGTCCAGAAGCGGATCGATGCCATCGAGTCGAACCGTGCCATCGGGATGATCGAGCGGCCGGAGTACAAGCGGCGGTGGGCGACTGAGGGGTGGGACGTTCTTCAGGAGCGGGCGCTCCGCAACTGGCTGCTGGACCGGATGGAGTCGCGGGGGCTGTGGTTCCAGGACGAGCAACCGACGATCCTGACCAAGGAGCAGCTGACCTCGGCGCTGGCCCTCGACGAGGATTTCGTTTCCGTCGCCGAGCTGTATGCCCCGCGCAAGGAGCTGGGGACCGTCGTCAGCGACCTGTTGGCAGACGAGCACGTGCCGTTCCTCGCCGCCCTGCGCTACAAGCCCGCGGGGATGAAGAAGCGCGCCGACTGGGAGCACGTGTGGCAGCTCCAGCGCGAAGAGGACGCCGCGCCGGATGAACCGGCGAAGCGGAAGATCCGGGACTCGATCCCCGTTCCCCCGAAGTACACCTCCGCCGACTTCCTCAAGCCGTCGTACTGGCGGGCGCGCGGAAAGCTCGATGTGCCCAAGGAGCGGTTCATCTCGTACGCGACCAGGGCGATCAGTGGAGTGCCGGAACTCTTCGGCTGGGCCGGGTGGGACCACCGGGAGCAGGCCCAGGCACTCGCCACCTACTTCACCAACCACGATGAGCTGTCCGCCGAGGAGATGACCCCGCTCCTCGCCGGTCTGCTCGAACTGCAACCGTGGCTCGGCCAGTGGCACGACGAGTTCGATCCGCTGTACGGCGGCTCCCCGGCCGCGTTCTTCCAGGGCTACCGCACCAGCGAACAGGGCAAGCACGGGCTGACCGACGACGATCTGCGCGCCTGGCGTCCCGCGCCCGCCGCCCGCCGGGGCCGGAAAAAGGCCGGTGATTCCTGACCGCTCCGGCCCAGCATGTCGGCTCACCCCGGAGGGAAACGCGGCCGCGACGGCCGGTCCACCGTTGCCCTCCGGGAGGCCGCGTGTGGCTCGGCGCGGCAGTCGCGTTGGGGAGTTTCCGGTTGCGGAGGGTTCCGGACGGTGAGGGGTTCGATCGCCGGAAGCCTGAGCGAGGTGCCGTCCTCCAGACCGAGGAGGATGGCGAGACCTCCGGTGGCATAAGGCTCGCCGCGCACGGTACGGATCGCGCGCCACTCGCCCCGGACCCGCACGGCCTGGCCGACGCTCACGGCCGCAGCAGCCATGATGGTGGTCGGGGCAGGCGGTGCGAGGCCGGGAACCTTGAGTTCGGCCCACACGCGCTTCCCCAAGCCGTCCGTGAAGTTTTCGAAGCCCCACGAGTGCGCGATGGCTTCCACCAGAAGTAGTCCGCGCCCGCCGGTGTCCTTGTCCGTGGGAGTGCGGATCGTCGGTACCCCGGGGCCCGTATCGCTCACTTCGAGCAGCAGCATTCCCTCATCGGCCGAGAGAACGATCCGGATCTCGATCCGGCCCTCGGGCACGTCGGTCGCACGCAGGGCGTTGGTGACCAGCTCGGACAACACCAACTCCGCGTCTCCGATGCCCTCGTCATCCGCTTCCGCCCCGGCGAGCGACGCGCGTAGCAGCGCGCGGGCCCTACCAGTGCTCTGACGGCATGCGGACAGCTTGAGGGTGACTTCGTCCAGTGCGGCCATGACAGCTCCCGCCGGTCGGCATTCGACGTTCCTCGGCACGCAGGTCGGTTGGCCTGCGGCGTCGAAACCGCGGAAGCAGCTTGTACACGGATGATGCCTTTCCGCAACGTTGCCGACTAGGATGGGGGCAAACTTCCCTCCTGTGAGTGAACCGCCGCCTGTGGAAGACGCGGACTCTGCTACTGGTGTGGCTATGCGCCCGAAGACCACCAGTCCTACGCCGTCCACTGTCCTGGGCCGCCAACTCGGCGATGAGTTGAGAGGCTTCCGTGAGTCGGCCGGCCTGACCACGGCACAGGCCGCCGTCGCCCTGGACTGCACCAAAGGCAAGATCAGCCGGATCGAGAATGGACGCGTCGCGGTGCGACTCCCGGATCTGACGGCGATGCTCCACGCCTACGGGGTGAGAGAACCGGAGACTCTCGACCGGCTGGCCGCCCTCTCCAAAAAGGCCAACCGCCGTCGTAGGCAGGGCTGGTGGAGTCAGTACGGTTCAGTCCTCGCCGACACCTACCGCGACTACATCGGCCTCGAAGCCGTGGCGACCTCCATCCGCACCTTTCAAGCTCAGCTGGTTCCGGGGCTCTTGCAGACCCCGGAGTACATCAGGGCGGTGACCGTGGCCTCACGGCAGTGGCGAACCGCCGATGAGATCGAGCAGTTCGTACAGGTCCGGCTCGCCAGGCAACAACGCCTCACCGATGAGCCGCCCCTCCAGCTGTGGGCAGTCCTCTCCGAAGCAGTGCTCCTTCAACAAGTGGGCGGCGCCGAGGTCATGCGTGGCCAACTACGGCATCTGATCGAGGCATCGGACAGCCCCAACGTCACGGTGCAAATCCTGCCGTTCTCGTGTGGCGCGCATGCCAGCATGTTCGGGCCCTACGTGGTGCTGGGCTTCCCGGAATCGGGGGCGCTCGATGTTGTGCTCGCGGACAATCCGACGGGATCCACATGGCTGGAACAGCCGACTCAAGTCAATCGTTACCATGAGTTGTTCGACGCGGCGCGAACGTCGGCCCTGACGCCGACGGAGTCCCGGACGCTCATCCATCGCAGGGCAAAGGAGCATGAGGCATGAGCCGCGCATCCCAACTACCGCAAGGCACATGGCGTCGCAGCACCTACAGCGGCGGCAATAACGAATGCGTCGAGGTGGCGGTGCAGGCGGGGGGCCGCATACCCGTGCGGGACAGCAAGCGGCCCGCGGGGCCGGTGGTCGTGTTCGGCGCGGAGACGTGGGACACGTTCCTCGCCTCGCTGCGCTGAGGGGTCGGCGGCGCGACCGGCCGGCGCCTCGAAGGGCCACGCGCGGCTGTTCTCAGCGCGCAGCCATCCGGACCCGCGCCGCCTGCGGTGCTACTGGGTAGCACCGCGCGGCGCGGGCCGATACGGTGGGGTTATGAGTGGGCAGCCCGAGATCACGCAACGCGATCTCCGTAGTAGGTCGAAAGAGATCATGGATGCCGTGCAGGCGGGTCAGTCGTTCACCGTGACCCGGGACGGGCACCGCATCGGTGAGCTGATCCCACTCCGGCGCCGGCGCCGGTTCGTGTCCCGGGCCGAGTTCGCCGCCATGTCCCGCGGCGCTCCCGGCCTCTCGCTCGACGCGTTCCGTGACGACCAGAATGCCACGGCAGAGCGGGAGGCCGACGACCCCTATGCCCGCTGACGCGCCCACCGGGCAGCGCCAGGGCCTGCTCGACACCAACATCATGATCCTCCGCAAGTGGCTCGACCCCGCGGAGCTGCCCGACGAGATGGCGATCAGCTCGCTCACGCTCGCCGAGCTGTCCGCCGGACCGCACGAGGTGCGACGGAACGACGAGCAGGACGCGTACGACGAGCACGCCGAACGGGCGCGGCGACTCGACGTGCTGCAACGCGCGGAGAACGAGTTCGACCCGATCCCCTTCGGTGCCGAGGCCGCCCGCGTCTACGGGCGCGTGTGCGCCGGCGTGATCGCCGCCGGGCGCGAGCCGCGGCGGCGTGTGGTGGACCTGATGATCGCGGCCGTGGCCATCGCCGAGGACCTACCGCTGTACACAACGAACCCCGCCGATTTCGCCGGATTGGACGACCTCCTTACGGTAGTTCCGGTGACCCGCCCGGCCACCGCCCCCTGACGGGCGACAGACCGCAGACCGAATGGACCAGCTGACCATGGCCACGCAAGGAGCACCGCAGGCGCCGCTCCTCCGGGACGTCATCGACATCAAGACGACGATCTCCACCTCCGACTACGTCCTCAAGCTCGCCGAGGCCGTGACCGAGGAGGGCGCCGCGCAGGCGGTGCGGGACTACGTCCTCACCGAGCGGCTGCTGGACAACTTCGACGAGGCGCTGAGCCTGATCAGGGCCGCGCTGGACGGCCGCACCTCGAAGGCCGCGTACCTGCACGGCTCGTTCGGTTCCGGTAAGTCGCACTTCATGGCCGTGCTGCACGCCTTGCTGCGTGGTGACACGGCAGTCCGCGGTCGGCAGGACTTCGATCCCGTCCTCGCCAGGCACGAGTGGCTGGGCACGGAGAACAAGCGTTTTCTGCTGGTGCCGTACCACATGCTGGGTGCCAAGTCGCTGGAGCAGCGGGTGCTCGGCGATTACGTGCGGCATGTGAAGGCGCTGCACCCGGACGCGCCGACGCCGCAGGTGTACCGTACGGACGCGCTGTTCCAGGACATCCGGGCGTTGCGGGACCGGGTGGGCGACGAGCAGTTCATCGAGGGGCTGGGCGGGTCGGACGGCGAGGACGAGTGGGGCGACTCGTTCGCGTGGACACCGGAACTGCTGGACACCGCCCTGGCGGCGGAGGAGCTGGACGGCAGCGAGACCGAGCTGAACCTGCTGAATCCGGTCACACCGGCGGAGCTGCGGGCCAAGCTGGTGCAGGAGGCGAGCGCGACCTGGTTCCCCGGGTTCACCCGGAACGCGGCGGAGGACGAACACGGGTTCATCTCACTCGACGCCGGTCTCGCGGTGATCGCCGAGCATACGAGGTCACTCGGCTACGACGCGCTGATCCTGTTCATGGACGAGCTGATCCTGTGGCTCGCCAACCGCATCCACGACCAGCGGTTCGTGTCCCGCGAGGCCGACAAGATCACGAATTTCGTCGAGGGCGCGGACTCCCGGCGCGCGGTGCCCGTGGTGTCGTTTATCGCCAGGCAGCGCGACCTGCGGGAGCTGGTCGGTGAGGAGACCTCGGGGGCGGCCGAGACGGCCATCCAGGACAGCCTGAACCTGGCGTCCGGCCGGTTCGACAAGATCACGCTTGAGGACCGCAATCTGCCGCAGGTCGCGCACGCGCGCCTGCTGCGTCCCAAGGACGCCGGGGCGGCGGCGCAGCTCGAGGCCGCGTTCACCCGGATCAAAAGGGCAGGGCCGCACGTATGGGACGTGCTGCTCGGGTCCGACACGGGAACGACCGGAGCGGACGAGGACGCGTTCCGGCTGACGTACCCGTTCTCCCCCGCCTTCATGGACACTCTCGTCCACATCTCCTCCGCGCTCCAGCGGTCGCGGACCGGCCTGAAGCTCATGGGCCAGCTGCTGGCGAAGCACCGCGACGACGCCAGGCTGGACCAGGTGATCCCGCTGGGCGACCTGTATCCGGTGATCGCGGACGGCGGCGACCGCCCGTTCGTCGACAGTCTGAAGGTCGAGTTCCAGGCCGCGGACAAGCTGTACCGCACGAAGTTGCGTCCCCACCTGCTGGCCACCTATGAGGTGACCGAGGAGGACATCGAACGGTTCCGCCACCGGCAGTCCCCCGGCGATGACCAGGCGCTGCGACGCCGCTGCGAGGGGTTCATCGGCGACGACCGGCTGATCTGCACGCTGCTGCTGTCCGCGTTGGCGCCGAGTGTTCCCGCGCTGCGGGACCTGACCAACCGGCGGCTGAGCGCGCTGAACCACGGCGCGGTGCTGACCCCGATCCCCGGTGCCGAGGCCGGCGTCATCAAGGCCAAGGTCGAGGACTGGGCGGCACGGTTCCCGGAAATCAAGCCGACCGGCACCGACGTCAACCCGGGCGTACGACTGGAACTCGCCGGTGTCGATGTCGACTCGGTCATCGCCAACGCCAACGTGAACAACAGCCGCGCGAACCGGCGGTCCCTCGCCAAACGGCTCCTCGCGCAGGAGCTGGGCGTCGAGCTGATGGACCGGCTCTCCGCCGACGAGCTGCGGCACGTGTGGCGCGGCACCCACCGCAGCGCGGAAGTCGTCTTCGGCGAGATCGCCAACCCGGACGACCTGGCCGACCACGAGTTCTCCCCGAGCCAGGAGGGCCAGTGGCGGCTGCTGATCGGGCTGCCTTACCGGGAGGGCGAGTTCGGCTTCGCCGAGGACGGGCACCGGGTGCGCGGCTTCAGGGAGCGTGCCAGCGAACGGCCGAGGACGGTCGCGTGGATTCCGGCCCAGTTGTCCGCCGCACGCTTCCAGGACTTCCAGCGGCTCGTCGTCATCGACTACGCCCTCGCCGACCAGCGCCGTTTCGACACGGTGTACGCCCAGCACCTGAACGCGGACAACCGGGCACGCGCCCGGGCCTTGCTCGAGGGGCAGCGCGAGTCACTGATCCGCAAGGTGAAATCCGCGTTCCGGCAGGCGTACGGCTGCGCCGAGAAGAAGCCGAGCGATGTCGAGGTCGGGATCGAGCAGCACTTCGAGCCACTGCCCGAGGTGCCCGACCTGCGCGTGTCCATCGGGCAGTCGCTGCACGACGCCGTGCGGCACATCGCGGGCAAGCTGCTGGCCTTCCAGTACCCGGCGCACCCTGATTTCGACCCGGACGGCACCGGCACGGCCTACAAGCCGGGTGACGTGCGGACTGTGTTCGGGCACATCAGGGCCGCCGCCGAATCCGGCGACCGGCAGGCGGAGATTCCCGCCAAGGACCGGGCGGCGATGCGTCGCCTGGCGGTGCCGCTGAACATCGGACAGCAGAAGGAGGCGTACTTCCGGCTCACCAGCCACTGGCCCGACCATTTCGCCCTCCAGGCCCGCAACGACGGACGGCCGGGCGACCTGAGCGTCGTCCAGCTGGCCTCCTGGCTGGACGAGCCACGCCCGATGGGACTCGACCCGCTGCTCGCCCACCTGGTCATCGCCGGCTGGGCCGAAATGGAGGACCGGGTGTGGGTGCGGGCCGGAGCCCTGCTCGACCCCTCCCCCGAGCCTGCCGCCGTGAAGCCCCAGGACGCGTTGCGGTCCCAGCCGTTGCCGGAGGAACCGGTGTGGCGGGAGGCGGGCCGCCGCTTCCAGGAGATTTTCGGTGAACAGCCGCCGGCCCTCCGACGCGGCCGGCTGGTCACCCAGTTCGCCCGGCAGATCGCGGAGAAGGCCAGGCGCTATCAGCCGCACACCGCCGATCTCGTCAAGGAGCTGGAGAAACGCGCGGCTGTCCTTGATCTGGACGGGGAGGACGAGTCGGGCCGGTTGTTCCTCGCCCGCCGGTCGCGGGACCTGCTCACCGAGTTGGCCGGCCTCGACCGAAGCACCTCCGGTGGTTCGTCCGCGGCCAAGCGTGTCATCACCGCCTTCGCCGACTTCGACCTCGGCGAGGCGTCCGCCAGCCGTTACGGCGCTTCCATCAAGCAGGCCGAGCCGGTGGCCGCCGCGCTCGCCGGCGGCGCCTGGGACATGCTCAAGCTCGCCTCCGGTTACGGACCCGAGGGCGAGGCGGTCCTGGCGGCGCTGCGCGGCGCGGCCGGCGTCGACCAGCGCACTACGGATCTCGGTGCGGCCCTGCGGGAGGCCAGGCGCGGAGTCGTCGCGGTCATCGAACGCAGCCGGGTGGTCACCGAGCCACCGCGGGCGGTTCCCGAGCCGAGACCCGCGGCGGTCACTTCCCCCGACGCCATCAGCCTGGCCACCGACACGGCTCGCCCCCCGGTGTCGACCCGGCACCCGATTCCGGGCGGCTCGGCGCGACGCTCCGGCGGAGGACGGACCACCGCGGCCCGTGCGGTCGCGGAACTTCGCGCCGAACTGGCCGCCCTCGCCGCTGCCGAGCCGGACGCCACCATCGAGATCAGCTGGCGGGTCGTCGAGTGAATGGTCCGGCGGGGGCGGCGGCCACCACACACGGATTGCGGCTCAACAACGCGACCATCACCCAGTACCTGGCATCGCGGTCAGGACTGGTGCCCGGCAAACGACGTGTCGTGCTGCTGCGAGCGGAGCCCGTCTGGGACGGCCCCAAGGACCTGCCCTGGGGCGATGGACGGTTCGCCTCCGTGGCCGCCGCGCCGTCGCCACTCGCCGTGCATGAACTCGTGCTCGCGCATTTGGGGAGGGGGGGCCGGGGGCCGGATGTCCTGGTGGTCCTCACCGACCGCGAGGACGCCGAACTCGGCCCCGATCTGCTGGCCAAGGTCTACAAGCAGCGGGTCAACACGGTCGACACCTGGAATGTGGTGCGGGAGGCGTTCGGTGCCCAGGGCGTCGACCACTGGCTGGTCGAAGAGCACTGGGCCGCCGAGGCGCTGCTCGACGCCGCGCCACCGGGGGGCTGGCCCGCGCTGTCAGGCGAGCAGACGCTCTCACGCCGCGAGGCGCTGAGCGCGCTGGCCCTCCGCAGGCTCGGCATGGGCCGTTACCAGCCGGAGCGGGCCGCCGCGGCTCCCGGGCGGCCACACGCCGACGAACTGGACTCGCACACGCTGCTGCGCTGGTCCCTCACGCCCGGCGGCCCCGAACGTCTGCTGGCACTACGGGCTCCCGAACGCGCCGGTCTGACCCGGTTCCTCGGAGAGGAGGCCGGCCTGGCGGGGCAGGCACTACTCGCTCTGGTCCACGCGGAGCACGGCCAGGACGCGGTGGCATTCGGGCTGGTGTGCGCCGCCCTGTGGTGCCACGCCGAGGAGGCGTCCGATGCCGGTATCAGCCGGGTACGGGGGCGCGCCGAACGCTGGTTCGGGGACGAACCGCCGGTCGCGGGAGGACAGCTCGACGCGCTCGCGACTGCCTTCGGCCGGTCGTGCGAGGAGTTTTTCAACGGCCAGTTGCTCACGGGCCGGTCCGCCGCGGACGATGCGGACGCAGCCATCCGCCGGCTGACCACGGGCGTGCTCGGCCGGGCGTCCTCGTTCGTCCGGCAGTTCGGTGCGGAGACGGCGGCTCGGTACAGCCCGGTGCTGCTCGAAGGTCTCGAAGCGCGCTTCTCCGCTCTGGGCGCGGCGTTGCTCGACAACGACCAGGTACGGGCCGACGCATCGGTGCGGGAGCTGAACGCGCACGCGCTCAGCACGCAGCATGACATTCGGCCGCGGGTCCGGCGGGCGCACATGGCCCGGCGTCTGTCCCGGTGGCTGGCCATGGAGCCCGAGGCCGGCTGCCGTTCGGTCGCCGATGGCATCGGGCGGCACATCGCCGAGACCGGCTGGGTGGACCTCGCCCTCGAACACGTCGAATCCGCCGGTGACTCCGATCCGGCACTCAGGGCGGCGTACGACAGGGTGTGCGCCTCCGTGCGGCGGCATCGCCGCGCCATCGACGAGCGGTTCGCCGGCACCCTCGCGACGTGGACAGCGAGCGGCGGTTCTTCCGGCGCCATGCTGACCGTGGAACGTTTCCTGCCCGATGTCGTGGCTCCGCTCGTCGCCTCGGGCAGCCGCCGGCTGCTGCTGCTCGTACTGGACGGAATGAGCGCCGCGGTCGCGGCCGAACTGGGCGAAGAACTGCGCGAGCAGTGGGCCGAGTACGATCCGTGGCCGAAGGCCCGGGACCTGCCGCGCCGTCGTGGCATGGCCGCGGCCCTGCCAACGGTCACCGCCGTATCCCGCACATCGCTGTTCGCGGGCCGGCTGGCGTCCGGTGGTCAGGCCGACGAAAAGCGCGACTTCCCCGCACACGCGTTCTGGAATGGCCAGGACGCGGCCGTTTTCCACAAGAGCGACCTACGCGCCGACTCCGGAGGAGCGCCGTTCGGCCCGGAGCTGGCCGAGGCGCTGGCTGGGGACCACACGCATGTCGCCGTCGTCCTCAACACGATCGACGACCGACTGGCCACGGAAGACCGGGCAGTCGACGGTGCCTGGCGGGTCGGCGACATAGGGAAACTTCCCGAGTTGCTGCGAGCAGCCGCCACGCACGGCCGCGCGGTTCTCCTCACCAGTGACCACGGGCATGTCGTCGACCGGAACAGCGGCCGGGTCGACACCGAACGTGCCCTTTCGGCACGCCATCGCCTCCCGGACGGCTCCACCTCCGCGTCCGAGGTCCGGCTCACGGGCCCCCGGGTGGTCACATCCGACCCCGGCGGGGACATCGTCGCGCTCTGGGACACGGACGCCCGTTACGGCGAACGGCGGGCCGGCTATCACGGCGGCGCGGCCCTCGCCGAGGTGGCCATTCCGGTGCTGGCGTTCCTGCCACTGGGAGCGCAACCCCCGGCGGGGTGGCGGGAGCTGGGCAGTCAGCAACCCGCCTGGTGGCGGCTGGACGGGTCCGCCTCCCCGCAGCCGACGCAGCCCGACCGAAGCGTCTCGGAGGTGGTCCAGGCGCGCCGCAGGTCGTCGAGGGGCAGGCGCGCCAGGGGCACGTCGGCTGTCGCGCGGAGCCACGATTCGCTGTTCGACATGACGCTCGCCCCGGCCCACGACGGCGCCCTCCTCACGCCGACGCCAGTCGATCCGCACGCGGCGCTCGCCGCCGCTCTGCTGACCTCCGATGTCCTCGGGCAGCAACGCGAGATGATCGCCCGGGCGCCGTCGCCGCACCAGGTGGAGCGAGCCGTGCACGCGTTGCTGGACGCGGGCGGCACCCTGCCTGTGACCGCCCTCGCCCAGCGCGTGGGACTGCCTCCCACCCGGGCCGACGGTTTCGCCGCCAAGCTACGGCAGGTGCTGAACCGGGACAGCGTGCAGGTGCTTGAGCCGTTGCCGGACGGCCGCACGGTGCGGCTGCACGCCGCCCTGCTCCGGGAGCAGTTCGAGCTGGACTGAGCGCGCTCAGGGAGACAACTGCCGCAGCAGTCCGACGAACTGGCGGAGCTCGTCGTTCAGCTGCTGCGACAGCGGTTCCGGGTCGAAGTGCGCGATCTTGTTGCGGATGCGGCGCACCCGGTCCAGCTGGTGCACGAACTGGATGCGGTCGACGCCGCCCCAGCCCAGTGCGGCCCAGTTCTGGTCGGCCGCGGCCCGCAGGCTCGTGCTCTTCTGATCGCCGTCGAGCAACTTCACATAGCCACCGAACATGAGATCCGCGATCTGGCCTGTCGGCTGTCCGGCGCCTTTCTCCTGCACGGCCCGGATGGCGTCCGCGCTGAGCTTCGTGCCCAGGCACTTGCGCAACCGGTACTCGATCTCACCGATGACGAAGAAGGGCCAAGCCGTCGCGTCGAACCGTTCGGTGATGTCCGCAGCAGTGACGATGCCGGTGAAACGGCCGCCATCGGTGCCCCGGACGAGCAGGTAGCCGTGCGCGCTGACCTGCGGCAGCTGGGAGAAGAACTCCTGGTGACTCTCAGCCACCGGCGGGTCGGGCACCCACGCGTTGGCCAGCAGCGGGGCCTGGCCCGTCTCGTACATGCGCGCTACAGAACTCCAGGTGACGACGCCCCGCAAGGTGGACTGTCCCTCGATGACCGGCAGTTGCGAGTAGTTCTTCATGCGCATCAGATACGTGGCCTGGGTGAGCGATGCCGTCGGCGGCACGGATTCGACACCGCCACGCGCGGCCGGCAGATCGCCGATACGGAACGAGTGCTGCGGCAGGGCCCCGGCTGCCAGGCCGTCGTCGAGGTCGTCCGGCTCCTCCGGCGCCGCCGCACCGACCGAGGTGAGGGCGACGATATGGACATCCGTCTGTTTGTTGCAGTTCGCGAAATCCGGCAGTGTCGACAAACCGGCGTCCCGCAGGCATTGCGTGATGATCAGGACGCTCTGGTCGTTCCTGACCCGAGTGCCGAAGAGCGCGAGCAGCTCCGCGACCGTGATCCTGGTGCCCTTGAGGGCCAGCAACGTCTCCTCGTCGGGTGTCTGCGCCACGACCGTGTCACCAGCCCGTGGTGTCACGGAACACGGTCCGCTTGCCCATCGCGGCCATGACCAGTTCCAGAAGTTGCTTGGCCCGGTTCTCGTAAAACCGCTCGAAGTCGTTCTCGTGGAGCGTCGCCGGATCGATCAGGTGCGTGCCGATGACATCGTCGTACCATTCGGATCGCATGCCGGACTCCAGGGCGAGCGAACGGACGTAGGCGCCGGGCGAGCCGTTCATGCTCCGAGCCGCGCGGGCGGACAGAGGGGTCTTGTTGACGATCGAATTGGCACGGGTCGAGGTAATGCCGTTCCTTGAGGTCCAGCCCTTCGGGAAGATGTGCCGCACGTCCACGTTGTGCTCGACCAGTCGTCCCGGATTGAGCGGGGCGTCCGTGAAGTACCAGTCCACCGCGCCCTGCTTGATCAGCAACGCGTAGATGCCCTTGTAGGCCGCGCTGTTACGGGTGGCGAGGGTGTCCAGCCGGTCGGAGAGGAAGGCCGCCTCCGTGATCGTGTCGGGAGGCGTTGCCTCCGGCCTGCGCACCCAGTCGATCAGCTGTTCCACATCCCGCGTGAAGCGGCTCTCTGTGGACCCGCCATACATCTCGCCCAGCACGCCGCACCAGTACCACTGGGTGATCCGCTCCTCGGCGCCCGGCGCGTCCGTCCGCTCGCCGATCAACGCCCGTACGGCGGCCAGCGGGACGAGTTGTGTGCGGTACGGCAGGTCGGTCGTGCGGACGATGCACTGCTTCTCCAGAAAGGCGCCCACCCACATGAACGCTTCCGTCACACGAGGGGCCAGCCGCCGGAAATCGGCCAGCGGCAGATCGAGCAGGTCGCGGCGCTTGCACGACACGGCCATGCCCAGACCTTCCTGCTTCCGCTCCCACGTACGGACCAGGGCTACCGCCTGAAGAAAGTCGCTGCTGCTGAGCCCGTCCTCCACACCGGCCTCGATGCGGCCGAAGACGGGGTGGAAGCCCGTCAGTTCCTGCTTGATGCCTTTCCAGGCGTCGGGCAGCCGGTAGTAGTCGCCGTGCTCCGCCACATGCTGCTGATCGCCCGCGTAAGTGGCGGTCAGCAGCTCGAACACGTTCAGGGGCACCCCGCCGGTGTTGACCCGTTCGAAGACGGCGCAAACCGCGTCCATCGTCGTCGACGCGTCCAGTTTGATCATGGGCACGGGGAAGGACTCCACCCGCTTGAGCACCTGGTCCTCGAATTGGGGCCACAGGTCCCAGTTGGCGTCGTCTCGCTGCACGAACGCCCGGTGCCAGGCACTCACCCGATGCGTGTCGAACACGATGTGCAGCGGGAAGTAGCCGGCGGCGCACTCCAGCTCCGTCGTACTCAGGTCCAGGACCACGTCCCTCGCGAAGTTCGAGGTCAGGACCCGGTTCTCCGGCACCGAGACGATCGCCTCGTCCCGGTCGGCCGGCGAGCCGACCGCCCTGGCGATATCGACGTAGTACCAGCGCTTCATGCTTTTGCCCCGAGCGTCCCTCGTGCTCACCGGCTCGTCGCGATGCAAGCACTGGAACAGCGAGGTGAGCCGCTGCTGCCCATCCAGGAGCAGAAGATCCGGCACCCGGTTCTCCACCGCCTCGGCGCCATTGAGCGGGCGTGCCTTGAACGGGGGCGTGCCTCCTGTCTGCAACGCCATCACCACGCCCAACGGGTAGTCCAGCGTCACGGTGGCGATGAGCGCCTTGATGCGCTCGTCGTCCCATACCCAGTCGCGCTGGAAGTCGGGAAGCTGTAGGACGCCCGAGGCGACATCGCCCAGCACGTCGCCCAGTTTCTGCGTGTCGATTCCCACGTCGCGTAATCCCCCACCAAGAGCCGAAGTTGGTGTAACGGACGATTGCAGCAAGCAAACGCCTATGCGTCAAGTCACTTGGTGAGTGCCCTGCGTCGCCGGGTGACCGGCGCCGGATGCGAGACTGTCCGCGTGAGGACAGACCGCTCTGGCATGACCGATGCCGTCAGCGCCGCGCGCCGTCGTGATGTGATCGATGCCCTGCGTCGCGGAGCCGTTCCGGAGACGGGCCTGGATCTGCTCGCCACCGGCCTCGACCGCTTCCAGGGCGCGCTCGACGCCGAACTGGACGCGGTGGCTCGCGGCGCGGCGGTCTTCAAAGCGGTCCGGGGGGAATACGGCTCCGGGAAAACCTTCTTCACCCGCTGGCTCGGAGAACGTGCCAAGCGGCGGAACTTCGCCGTGGCTGAGATCCAGGTGTCCGAGACGGAGACGCCACTGCACAAGCTGGAGACGGTGTACCGCCGCCTCACCGAACGGCTCACCACGTCCGGCTTCCCACCCAGCGCGCTGCGTCCCGTGGTGGATGCCTGGTTCTACGCCCTGGAGGAGGACTCGCTGGCCGCCGGCGTCGCGGAACAGGACCTCGCGCCCGAGGTGGAACGGCTGATGGCGGCACGGCTCACCGAGGTCTCACGGCACGCGCCGGCGTTCGCGACCGCGCTCAGGGGCTACCGTGCGGCCCTGGCCGCGGGGGACGACGCCACGGCAGCCGCGGTGCTGGCCTGGCTCGGCGGCCAGCCACACGTACCCGCCGCCGCGCGCCGCGCCGCCGGCGTCCGGGGAGACCTCGATCACTTCGGTGCCCTCGGATTCCTTCAGGGTCTCCTCACCGTACTGCGCGACTCGGGCCACGCGGGGCTGCTCGTCGTGCTCGACGAGGTGGAGACCTTGCAGCGCGTCCGCTCGGACGCCAGGGACAAAGCCCTGAACGCGCTGCGGCAACTGATCGACGAGGTGCACTCCGGGCGTTTCCCCGGCTTGTACGTACTCATCACCGGAACGCCCGCCTTCTTCGATGGCAGGCAGGGGGTCCAGCGGCTCGCTCCACTCGCCCAGCGGCTGGCGACCGACTTCACCACCGACCCCCGCTTCGACAACCCCCGCGCGGTGCAGCTGCGGCTGCCCGGCTTCGATCTGGCCTCCCTCGCCGGACTCGGGGAGCGCATGCGGGATCTGTACGTGACGGGGGCGTCGGCTCCCGAACGTGTCAGGACGCTGGCCGATGACGCCTACCTCCACGAACTTGCCCAGGCCGTCGGCGGAGCGCTGGGCGGAAAGGTCGGGGTGGCGCCGCGGCTGTACCTCAAGAAGCTGGTCGGCGATGTGCTGGACCGCATCGACCAGTTCGAGGATTTCGACCCCAGGAGGCACTACGCGCTCACCGTGCGGACGGATGAGCTGAGCCAGGTGGAACGCAATGCCGCGGCGGGGGCTCGCGCCGACGACATCGAGCTTGACCCGGACCTGCCGTGACCACCGGTCCGGACCCGGTCGATCTGCTGCATCCCGGGCTGATCCACCATCTCGTCAACTCACTGGGCTGGCGAGGTCTCCGCCCTCTGCAACAGGAAGCCGTCGACCCGCTCCTCAAGGGCGCCGATGCCCTCCTGCTGGCACCCACGGCCGGCGGTAAGACAGAAGCCGCGTGCTTCCCGCTGCTGTCGAGAATGGCGCGGGAACAGTGGGCCGGGACATCGGTCCTGTACGTCTGTCCGCTGAAGGCACTGCTGAACAACCTGCTGCCGCGGGTGGAGACCTACGCGGCCTGGCTGGGGCGCACGGCCGCGCTCTGGCACGGCGACGTGCCGCAGTCGCGACGCGCCCGCATCCTCACGGAGCGCCCCGATGTCCTGCTGACCACGCCGGAGTCTCTGGAAGCGATGCTGGTCAGTACCAAGGTCGAGCATCGTTCCTTCTTCTCCGGTCTACGGGCCATCGTGGTGGACGAGGTGCACGCGTTCGCCGGCGACGATCGTGGCTGGCACCTCCTGGCGGTACTGGAGCGTCTGTCCCGCGTCGCAGGACGCCCGGTACAGCGTGTCGGCCTGTCGGCGACAGTCGGAAACCCTGACCGGCTCCTGGCCTGGCTTCAGGGGCCGGGCGCCGGACAGCGCGACGCGGTCGTCGTCGCGCCGCACGCTCGCCACACGACACGCCCGGTCGGGCCGCCCGACGCGGACGTCGAACTGGATTACGTCGGCTCTCTCGCGAACGCGTCCGCCATCATCGCCGCCCTGCATCGCGGCGAGAAGCGCCTGGTCTTCTGCGAGTCGCGGAAAGAGGTCGAGGAGCTGGGGACGGCGCTCCAGGCCCGAGGGGTGACCACGTTCCTGTCCCACGCCTCGCTGGCCGCCGCGGAGCGGCGGCGGGCGGAAGAGGCGTTCGCCGAGGCCAGGGACTGCGTGATCGTGTCCACCAGCACCCTCGAACTCGGCATCGACGTGGGCGATCTGGACCGTGTCATCCAGATCGATGCCCCGGTGACCGTCGCGTCGTTTCTGCAACGTCTGGGGCGCACCGGACGCCGTCCCGGAAGCGGTCGCAACTGCCTGTTCCTGGCCACAGCCCCGGACGGTCTGCTGGCGGCTGCCGCTCTGCTGCTGCTCTGGTCACGCCACTGGGTCGAGCCGGTGACGGCACCACCGGAGCCTCGGCACATCGTCGCGCAGCAACTCCTGGCGCTGTGCCTCCAGGAGAAGCGGGTCGGCACGCGGGAGTGGTACGCCTGGTGGGGAGAATTCGGCCCGTTCGGACGCGCTGCCGCTCCGGTCGTGCGTCATTTGCTCGAAGCCGGCTTTCTCAGCGAGGACGACGGCATGCTGTTCATCGGCCCGGAAGCCGAGCAGCGTTTCGGATTCCGCCACTTCATGGACCTTACCGCCGTTTTCACGGCAGCACCGGAATTCACCGTGCTGTCCGGCCGGACGGAGATCGGCAGAACCGACCCGTCTCTGCTGACGGAACGGGTCCCAGGGCCCCGCAGACTGTTGCTTGCCGGGCGGAGCTGGCAGGTCACCTACATCGACTGGTCGCGTCGCCGCTGTTTCGTGGAACCGGTGGACTCGGGGGGGCGTGCCCGCTGGTCATCCGGCCAGGCCGCACGGGGCATGTCCTACGCGCTGACCAGGGCCGCACGTGAGGTAGCCCTCGGAAGGCAACCTCCCGTCGTCCTCACCCGGCGCGCGGGAAACGCGCTGAAGCAGCTACGAGAGGAACTCTCCGACCTGGTCGTCCCGGACGGCACGGTCGTGACGAGAGGTGGCCGGGACACCAATGTCCGATGGTGGACATGGGCCGGTTACCGGGCCAACGCCACGCTCGCCGCGACGCTGCATACCGTCGCGGATCCACTTCAACGTCCGACCGACGCCTACATTCGGCTACGTGAGGATCTTTCCCCCGGGGAATGGGGCGAAGCCGTCCGTGAGCACTCACGGCACCTCGCTCTGCCCGCCGTGGATCCACGTGCGGTGGCCGGTCTCAAGTTCAATGCCGCCCTGCCCCGGCGTCTCGCCGAGCTGACGCTCGCCAACCGGCTCGCCGATCTCGAAGGGGCGGCGTCCGTCCTCCGTGAGCCGGCCACGTTTCTCCAGCGCGGCTGAGTGACCGGGCCCTCCCCCCGGCCACCGGCGCGGACCACGCGCGCCCCGGGGCGGCGAAGGCGGGCGGGGCGCCCATGGGAAGGGCCCGCGACGGACGCCGGGCGGCGCCCCGGGTCAGTGCAGTGACCTGGCCTTGAACGCCGCCTTGCGCGCTTGCTTCGCGAGCTGCTTGTCGGGGTGCAGCCGGCCGACCGCTTCGAGCACGTCCGCCGTCGCCGGGTGGCCGGTGCGCCAGGCCCGGTCGAAGAACCCGCTGTGCTGCCCGACGAGGTCCCCGACCAGCCCGCTCAGCTCGTCGGCCTCCTCCTCCGCGACGCCGTCGCCGAGTTGCGCGGCCAGCGTGTCGATGGTCAGCCAGAAGACCATCGTCTCGTCCGGCGGCGGCACGTCGGCCGCGCCGCTGTCGGCCAGCCAGACCCGCGCCAGGCCGCCGAGTTCGCCGTCGTCCAGCACCTCGCGGAGCGCGGGCTCGGCCCGCCCGTCCAGCATCGAGAGCACCAGCTGGCAGCCGAGGCGGCGCCCCGGGCCGCCGGAGTCGGTTCCGCGTGCCGCGGCGAGCAGCGAACGCGCCGCGTCGGCGGGTTCGCGCCGCGCGAGCCACAGTTCGGCCTCCTCGCGGGCCGCGGGCTCGGGCCGGTGGGGCAGCACGGCGAGCAGCACGGTGGCGTCGCGTTCCGCCAGCTCGCCGATGAGCGGAACGTCCAGGCCCGCGTCCAGCATCCGGCGGCGCACTCCGTAGAGGCCGAGCGGGGTGAGGCGCGCGAGCCCGTAGCGGGTCAGGTCCTCGTCGTCCTCGCCGTCCTCGTCGCCCCGCCGCTCGTCCTCGGCGAACCGGTGCCCGCCCGCGTCGCCCTCCTCGGCCTCTTCGAGCACCGAGTCGTCCACCGGCCGGTATTCGAGCAGCCCGGTCCCCGAGAGCGCGCCGAACTGGCCGTCGAGTTTGAGGACGGCGGCCGACAGCTCGTCCAGTGCCTCGGGGGACAGCTCGTCCATGTCCTCCGGCACGACGGACGCGGCGGCGACCATCGGCAGCGGCACCATGGACGCGGCCTGCCCGGCCTCGTCCGTGACCGCGAACAGATACAGGCTGCCGAGTGCCGCGTCCAGGTGCCCCGCGGCCTCTTCCTGGTCCCATTCGAGCGCGTCGGCGTCGATGGTGTCCGGGTCGATCTCGCCGTCGGCGCCGAACGAGCCGTCGAGGACGCCGATCTCCCCGAGCAGCTCCTCGAAGGTCGGGGCCGCGGCGTCGGCGAGCACGGCGTCGAGGCCGACGGACCACAGGTCGAGGATCTCCCCCGGGTCGCCCTCGGCCACCAGCTCCAGGTCGGGCCCGGGCGACGCGTTCCCGATGGCCTCGGTGTCGTCGTCGGGCGCGGCGCCGGTGATCTCCACGAGCCCGGTGTCGATGGCGAAGTGCCAGGCGTCGGCGGCGAACTCCTGGCCCCCTTCGGTGCCTTCGAGGCCCAGCTCGGAAACGGCGGACAGCAGCAGGTCGTCGGGCAGCTCGCCGCTCGCGCCCACTTCCGTGCCCGGTTCCACCCAGCGCGCCAGGCGCACCGCACGCGCGAACAGGGGGGAGGCCAGCGCCTCACGGGCCAGCTCCTCCTCGGATGGCAGCCGCACGGGCGGCATGGCGGGACGGTCGTCACCGGGGTTCACGAAGGCTCCTTGACGCGGCGGCCTGGCAGATCACCAGCCTAGATCAGCCGGCACCCCCGTGCGCGACGACCGCGCTCGCGGGCGGCAACTCGCGCGGCGCGCGGCCCGTTTCGCCACCTGGCGTCACCGCGCGGGCACCAATCGTGAGGTGCCTGAGCGCCGCCCCGGCGGGGCGGCGGCCTTGCCGTTCACCGGAACGTCGCGGGCCCGACCGCCGGCGGCCGTTGACAACGCCGGGCGCGCTGCGGGAGTTTGACGCGCGTAGAGGCTGTTCTCCCCGCTCCGGAGGGTTCCGTGACCGCTGCACCGACCGCCCCGTCCCCCTACCGGCCGCGCCGCACCGCCGCCGCGCTGCTCGCCGCCGGGCTCTGCGGAACGCTGCTCACCGGCCCGGCGCCGGCCGCCGCCTCCGCCGCGAGCGCGCGCGAGGGGCTGCGCGTGCACGACATCCAGGGCGACACCCGGCTCTCGCCGTTCGAGGGCGAGACCGTCACCGACGTGCCCGGCATCGTCACCGGTGTGCGCGGCTACGGCTCCCGCGGCTTCTGGCTCCAGGACCCCGAGCCCGACGGCTCCGCCGCCACGAGCGAGGGGATCTTCGTCTTCACCGGGTCGGCGCCGCGAGTCGAGACGGGCGACGAGGTCCTGGTCACCGGCCTGGTCGGCGAGTACTACTACGGCGGCGAGGGCGCCGGCGGCCAGTCCGTCACCCAGCTGTCGCAGCCGCGGGTGACGGTGCTGTCCTCGGGCAACGCGCTGCCCCCGCCCGTCGTTCTCGACGCGCGCTCGCTGCCGCGCCACTACGCCCCCTCGGGCGCCGACGGCATCGAGCATCTGCCGCTGCGGCCCGAGTACTACGCGCTCGACCGCTACGAGTCGCTTGAGGGCATGAACGTCTCCATCGGCGACGCGCCCGTCGTCGGCCCGAGCACCGCCTACTACGAGCTGTGGGTCACGCTGGAGCCGCACCGCAACCGGACGGCGGGCGGCGGCACCCGGTACGCCTCCTACGACGCGCAGAACCCGGGCCGGCTGAAGATCGAGTCGCTTGTGCCGGTCTCCCAGGTGCCGTTCCCCTCGGCCGACGTCGGTGACGTCCTGACCGGACCGACCGAAGGCCCGCTGGACTACGACGAGTTCGGCGGCTACACGCTGGCCGCGCGGCAACTGGGGGAGGTGGTGGACGGCGGTCGCGCCCCCGAGGCCACCCGGCCGCAGGCCCCCGACGAACTGGCCGTCGCCGCCTACAACGTGGAGAACCTGCACCCGCGCAGCGGCCAGGCCAAGTTCGACCGGCTCGCGGCGGGCGTGGTGACCTCGCTCGCCGCCCCCGACATCATCGCGCTTGAGGAGATCCAGGACGACAGCGGCCCGAGCGACGACGGAACGGTGTCGGCGGAGGAGACACTGCGGCGGTTCACCGACGCGATCGTCGCCGCGGGCGGCCCGCGCTACGCGTGGCGCGGCATCGACCCGGAGGACGGCAGGGACGGCGGGCAGCCGGGCGGGAACATCCGCAACGCCTTCCTGTTCAACCCCGAGCGGGTGTCGTTCACCGACCGGCCCGGGGGCGGCGCCACCACGCGCACCGAGGCGGTCTCCGTCGACGGCCGCGCGGCCCTGAGCCACTCGCCCGGGCGCGTCACGCCGGAGGACGAGGCGTGGGCGGACAGCCGCAAGCCGCTGGCGGGCGAGTTCGTCTTCCGCGGCGAGACCGTCATCGTGGTCGCCAACCACTTCGCGTCCAAGGGCGGCGACCAGCCGCTGCACGCGCGGTTCCAGCCTCCGGCGCGGGTGACGGAGGAGCAGCGCGTCGCGCAGGCGAGGGAGGTCAACTCGTTCGTGCGGGAGCTGCGCCGGGTCGAGCGGGACGCCCGCGTGGTGGTGCTCGGTGACATCAACGACTTCGAGTTCTCGCCGGTCACCCGCACGCTCACGGCGGGCGGCGCGCTGCGCAGCGCGGTGCTCACGCTGCCGCCCGCCGAGCGGTACACCTACGTGTTCCAGGGCAACTCGCAGGTGCTCGACCAGATCCTGGTATCGCCGGCGATCCGCCGTTTCGAGTACGACATCGTGCACATCAACGCCGAGTTCGCCGACCAGGCCAGCGACCACGACCCGCAGGTGCTGCGCATGCGGCCCTGACCGTGCAGCGGTGCTGAACGGTCGCGGCGCCGTCTACTGAGTGGACCGGCGCCGCGCCGCACCGGGAGACTGCCCGGCATGCACGATGCGACAACGACACCCGCGCCCGCCCCGGCTCCCGTGGCCGCGCCGGGCGCGCCGTTCGGCCGGTGCGCCGCGGCCATGATCACCCCGTTCTCCGCCGACGGCGGAACGCTCGACCGGGCCGGCGCCGGGCGGCTGGCCACCCACCTGGTGGACCGGGGCGGTTGCGACGCCCTGGTCGTCAGCGGCACCACGGGCGAATCGCCGACCACCACGGACGCGGAGAAGACGGCGCTGGTGGCGACGGTGGCCGAGGCCGTGGGCGACCGGGCCGCCGTGGTGGCCGGGGTGGGCACGGCGGACACCGCGCACACCGTCGCGCTGGCGCGCGCGGCGCGGGGCGCCGGCGCGCACGGCCTGCTCGTCGCGACGCCGTACTATTCGCGCCCCCCGCAGGAGGCGATCGTCCACCACCTGCGGACGGTGGCGGACGCGACCGACCTGCCCGTGATGCTGTACGACAACCCGGTCAGGACCGGCGAGGGCACGGCCCTGACCGCCGACTCGCTGCGGGCGCTCGCGGAACACCCGCGCATCGTGGCGGTCAAGGACTGCTCGGGCGACCTGCTGAAGGCCGGCCTGGTGCTGCGCGAGACCGGCCTCGCCGTGTACGCGGGCAGCGACGAGCTGACCCTGCCGCTGCTCGCGCTCGGCGCCGCCGGCTGCGTCAGCACGGCGGCGAACGTCGCGGGTCCTCAGGTGCGCGGCGTCATCGACGCGTTCGCCGCGGGCGACACCGAGGGAGCCGCCAGGCGGCACCTCGCGCTGCTCCCGCTGGTGGACGCGCTGATGAACGAGGTGCCTGGCACGGTGGCGGTCAAGGCGCTGTTCCGCGCGGCGGGGCTGCCGGGCGGCCCGGTGCGCGGGCCGCTGCTGCCGGCAGGCGAGGAGCTGACGGCCCGGCTGGCCGGTGTGCTCACCGACGTGCTCGGCGGCGCGGAGGGGTGAAACGGCGGCGCGCGCGCCCGGCCTCACTCCGGCCGGGGCGGCGCCGCCGCGGCGAGGTCGCGCGTCAGCAGCGTGGCTCCGGCCACGGCGCCCGGCATGAGCACCACGGCGGCCAGCGGCACCAGGAACGCGAGCACCAGCGGCACGCCGAAGCCGAGCGCGAGCCCGAGCCGCGCGCGCAGCAGCCGCAGCCGGTGCTCCAGGGGGATGCCGCGCCGTTCCATGCCGAGGGAGACCAGTTCCACGGTCAGGAAGAAGCCGGAGACGGAGAAGCCGAGCGCGGGCACGACCGTCTGCCCGAGCACGGGGACGAAGCCGAGCACGAACAGCGGCAGCGTGAACATCAGGACCCGGAGCAGCACCCGCACGCTGTCGCGCAGCGAGATCCACAGCTCGACCACGAGCGGCCGGTCGGGACCGGCCGGGAGGTGGCCCTCGTCGCGCTCGACCTGCTCGGACAGGGACTCGTAGAACGGGTCGCCGATCAGCAGGGTCACGGCCGTGAAGGTGATGACGGCGAGCAGCAGCCCGAAGGCGAACATCAGGAAGGCGAACGTGGTGCGCAGCACCGCCTGCCAGGTGTCGTCCCAGTCGTCGGCGAACGGGGTGGCCCAGGCCGCGGCGTCGCCCGCGTACAGGGCGAGGACGACCAGCGCCGCGGCGTAGAGCACCAGGGTGATGAGGGCCGGGAGCAGGCCCCACGCCAGCCACCGCCGGTGCGTGAACACCCACGCCTGGCCCCGCACCACGTACCGTATCCCCGCCGCGAAATCTCTCACGGCGGCAAGATTATCCGGCCCGCTCCCCCGTCCCGCACCGCGTACGCCCGGCGGGACGGGGGCGCCCGCCGCCGCGGACGCCCGGGCGCGGACGGTCAGTTGTGCTGGTGGAGCGCCGCGTTCAGGCCGCCCCAGGCCCCGGTGCGCTGCAACGCCTCGACGGCGCCCGTGGTGGAGTTGCGGCGGAAGAGGAGGTTGTGCGCGCCGGACAGCTCGCGGGCCTTGACCACGGACCCGTCGGGGAGGGTGACGCGGGTGCCCGCGGTGACGTACAGCCCGGCCTCCACGACGCAGTCGTCGCCGAGCGAGATGCCGATGCCGGCCTGGGCGCCGAGCAGGCAGCGCTCACCGATCGAGACGACCTCCTTGCCGCCGCCGGAGAGGGTGCCCATGATGGACGCGCCGCCGCCGATGTCCGAGCCGTCGCCCACCACGACGCCCGCGCTGATGCGGCCCTCGACCATCGAGACGCCGAGCGTGCCGGCGTTGAAGTTGACGAAGCCCTCGTGCATGACGGTCGTACCGGTGGCCAGGTGGGCGCCGAGGCGGACCCGGTCGGCGTCACCGATGCGGACGCCGGACGGCGTGACGTAGTCGGTCATGCGGGGGAACTTGTCGACGCTGGTGACCGCGAGGTGCCCGCCCGCGGCGCGCACGGCGAGCCTGGCCTGCTCGACGCGGTCCACGGGCACCGGGCCCGCGCTGGTCCAGGCGACGTTCGCGAGCAGGCCGAAGATGCCTTCGAGGCTGAGGCCGTGCGGGCGGACCAGGCGGTGGCTGAGGAGGTGCAGGCGCAGGTAGACGTCGTGGGCGTCGAGCGGCTTCTCCGCGAGTCCTGAGATGACCGTGCGCACCGCCACGACCTCGACGCCGCGCGCCGGGTCGGGGCCGACGGCGCCGGCGGCGTGCTCGCCGAGCAGTTCGGCGGCCTGTTCCGGGCTCAGTCGCTCGGTGCCGGCCGGGCCGGGCGCCTCGTCGAGTCGGGGGGCGGGGTACCAGGTGTCGAGAACGGCGCCTTCCGTGGTGATCGTGGCGAGCCCGGCGGCGATGGCGCCGCTGGTGGTCGTGGCGGCGGTGGTGTCGGTCATGGGTCCGACGCTAACCGGTGGGTGGCCGCGGCGGCGAACCGGTCCCGGGAAGCGGTCGCCCAGACTCCTCAGGAGCCACGCGTCCGGGCGGCCGGAGCGCCGGAGGAGTGACCGCGCCTGCGCGTCGGCTTCTGCCGGGAGCGGGCGGCGGCGATCCTTGCGGCGCACGGCACCGTTCAGCTCATACGGTTTTCACCGTTCTCACCGAAGGAGACATACATGGCCGAATGCGAGGTCTGCGGCAACGACTACCGGATGGCGTTCGAGGTGCGCGCCGCGGGCGAGGTGCACGTCTTCGACAGCCTGGAGTGCGCGGCCCAGCGCATGGCGCCGGTCTGCGAGAACTGCCAGTGCCGCATCCTGGGCCACGGCCTGGAGACGGAGGACGGGCACTTCTACTGCTGCGCGCACTGCGCCCGCGCCCAGGGCCACGCGCAGCTCGTCGACCACGCCTGAACGCCGTCCCGGGCCGCGGCGTGCCGCGCGGGCGGGCCGGGCGGCCCGCCCGCCGGGCGGCGGCTCAGACGTTGAAGCCGAGGGCGCGCAACTGCTCGCGCCCGTCGTCGGTGATCTTGTCGGGGCCCCACGGCGGCATCCACACCCAGTTGATCTTCAGCTCGCGGACCAGGCCCTCCGTCGCGGTCCTCGCCTGGTCCTCGATCACGTCGGTCAGCGGGCAGGCGGCCGAGGTCAGGGTCATGTCCACCGTCGCCACGTTGTCCTCGTCGACGTGGACGCCGTAGATCAGCCCGAGGTTGACGACGTCGATCCCGAGTTCGGGGTCGACGACGTCCATCATCGCCTCGCGGATCTCTTCCTCGCCCGCCGGCGCGGTCGTCGTCTCGCTCACAGCTTCTCCTTCACCGGGCCCTCGCCCAACGCCTGGGCGGTGGCGTCCTTCCATGCCATCCAGCTCAGCAGGGCGCACTTGACGCGCGCCGGGTACTTCGAGACGCCCGCGAACGCGACCGCGTCCTCAAGCACCTCCTCCATCGCGTCGTCCGGCACGACCTGGCCGCGGGACTGCATCAGCGTCAGGAAGGTCTCCTGGATGTCCCGGGCGTGCGCCAGGTCCTTGCCGACCAGCAGTTCGTTGAGCACGGAGGCGCTCGCCTGGCTGATCGAGCAGCCCTGCCCCTCGTAGGAGACGTCGGCGAGCACCTCCCCCTCGTAGCGGACCCGCAGCGTGATCTCGTCCCCGCACGTCGGGTTGACGTGGTGCACCTCGGCGTCGCCCTCGCGCAGGCCGCGCCCGTGCGGGTGCTTGTAGTGGTCCAGGATCACGTCCTGGTACATGGATTCCAGCTGCACGTCGTCAAACCGCCCTCATCGGAAGAAGCCACGGACGTACTCCAGGCCCGCGACGAGGGCGTCGACCTCGGCCGGCGTGGAGTACAGATAGAACGACGCCCGCGTGGTCGCGGGAATTCCGTAGCGCAGGCAGACCGGCCGGGCGCAGTGGTGCCCGACCCGCACGGCGATGCCCTGCTCGTCGAGCACCTGGCCCACGTCGTGCGGATGGATGTCCGCGAGCGTGAACGAGATCGTCGCCCCGCGGTCCTCCCCCGACACCGGGCCGATGATCCTCAGGTCGGGCACCTCCGAGAGCCGTTCGAGCGCGTACTGGGTGATCGCGTGCTCGTGCGCGGCGATCCGGTCCATGCCGATGCCGGACAGGTAGTCGACGGCCGCGCCGAGGCCGACCGCCTGCGCGATCGGGGGCGTGCCCGCCTCGAACTTGTGCGGCGCGGGCGCGTACGTCGAGGCGCTCATCGTGACCGTCTCGATCATCTCGCCGCCGCCGAGGAACGGCGGCAGGTCCTCAAGCAGCTCCTGGCGGCCCCAGAGCACGCCGATGCCGGTCGGGCCGCACATCTTGTGGCCCGTGAACGCGACGAAGTCCGCCTGGAGCGCCTGCACGTCGAGCGGCATGTGCGGCGCGGCCTGCGAGGCGTCGATCACCACGAGGGCGCCGACCTGCTGGGCGCGGCGGATGATCGCCTCGTACGGGTTGACGGTGCCGAGCACGTTGGACACCAGCACGAACGAGACGACCTTGGTCCGTTCCGTGATGACCTGGTCGAGGTCGGACAGGTCGAGCCTGCCGTCGTCGGTGAGGCCGAACCACTTCAGCTTCGCGCCCGTGCGCTGCGCGAGGAACTGCCACGGCACGATGTTGGAGTGGTGCTCCATCTCCGTGATGACGATCTCCGTGCCGGAGTCCACCCGGTACGGCTCGTCGGCCCAGCCCAGCATGTTGGCCACGAGGTTGAGCGACTCGGAGGCGTTCTTGGTGAAGACCACCTCGTCACGGCTCGGCGCGTTGACGAACGCGGCCACCTTGTCCCGCGCCCCCTCGTAGAGGGCCGTGGCCTCCTCGGCCAGCACGTGCACGCCGCGGTGCACGTTGGCGTGATGGCGCTCGTAGTAGGCGTTCATCGCGTCGAGCACCTGGCGCGGCTTCTGGGAGCTGGCCGCGTTGTCCAGGTACACCAGCCGCTTGCCGCCGTGCACGGTGCGGTCCAGCAGGGGGAAGTCCTTGCGGATCGCCTCGGTGTCCAGCAGCCCCGGCGGTGCCGCCGGAATCGCCTCGGTCATGAGGCGCCTCCCTTGGTGTACTGCTCGTAGCCCTCGGCCTCAAGCTTGTCGGCCAGCTCCGCGCCACCGGACTCCACGACCCGGCCGCCCGCGAAGACGTGCACGTGGTCGGGCTTGATGTAGCGCAGGATGCGCGTGTAGTGCGTGATCAGCAGGGTGCCGACCTCGCCGCTCTCCCTGACCCGGTTCACGCCGTCGGAGACGATGCGCAGCGCGTCGATGTCGAGCCCCGAGTCGGTCTCGTCCAGGATGGCGACCTTCGGCTTCAGCAGTTCGAGCTGAAGGATCTCGTGCCGCTTCTTCTCACCGCCGGAGAAGCCCTCGTTCACGTTGCGCTCGGCGAACGCGGGGTCCATCTCCAGCCGCTCCATGGCCTCCTTGACCTCCTTGACCCAGGTCCGCAGGCGCGGCGCCTCGCCGCGCACGGCGGTGGCCGAGGTGCGCAGGAAGTTGGAGACGGAGACGCCGGGCACCTCGACGGGGTACTGCATCGCGAGGAAGACGCCGGCGCGGGCGCGCTCGTCGACGGACATCTCCAGGACGTCCTCGCCGTCGAGGGTGACGGTGCCGCCGGTGACGGTGTACTTGGGGTGGCCGGCGAGCGAGTACGCCAGGGTGGACTTGCCGGAGCCGTTCGGGCCCATGATGGCGTGCGTCTCGCCCTGCTTCACGGTCAGGTCGACCCCGCGCAGGATCTCTTTGGGGCCGCCTTCGCCGTCGACGGAAACGTGCAGGTCGTGGATCTCAAGCGTTGCCATGGGGATGCCTCAGGACTCCTGGGTGACGGAGACGAGCACGGCGGCGCCGGGGCCGTCTCCTTCGATCTTGACGGGGTAAACGGGGATGGGGCGGGTCGCGGGCAGGCCCGAGGGCTCGCCCGTGCGCAGGTCGAAGCTGGAGCCGTGCAGCCAGCACTCGATCCGGCAGTCGGTCACCTCGCCCTCGGAGAGCGAGACGTTCGCGTGCGAGCAGGTGTCGTCGACGGCGAACACCGAACCCTCGGTGCGCACCACGGCCACGGGGACTCCGCCCAGCTCGACCCGCCGGGGGACGTCCTCCTCCAGGTCGCCCACCGTGCAGACGGGAACGAATCCCTCGGTGCCACTCATGCGATGGACTCCGCCAGCTCGGCTTCGAGCCGCGCGATCAGCCGCTCCTCGACGTCCGGGACGCCGATCTGCTGCACCAGCTCGGCGAAGAAGCCGCGCACGACCAGGCGGCGGGCCTCCTCGGCCGTGATGCCGCGGGCCATCAGATAGAACAGTTGTTCGTCCTCGAACCTTCCCGTGGCCGAGGCGTGGCCCGCGCCGGCGATCTCACCGGTCTCGATCTCCAGATTGGGGACGGAGTCCACCCGCGCCCCGTCGGTCAGGACCAGGTTGCGGTTCAGCTCGTAGGTGTCGGTGCCGGTGGCCGCGGCCCGGATCAGCACGTCGCCGATCCACACCGCGTGCGCCCGCTCGCCCTGGAGCGCGCCCTTGTACGCCACGTTGCTGCGGCAGTTGGGGGCGGAGTGGTCCACCAGCAGGCGGTGCTCCTGGTGCTGGCCGTCGTCCGTGAAGTACAGCCCGTACAGCTCGGCCTCGCCGCCCGGGCCCGCGAAGTCCACCCGCGGGTGGAGCCGCACCACGTCACCGCCGAAGGTGACCACGACGGACTTGAACGAGGCGTCGCGCCCGACGAGCGCGCTGTGCTGCGAGCAGTGCACGGCCGTGTCCGCCCAGTCCTGCACCGAGACCACGGTCACCTTCGCGCCCTCGCCGACGTGGAACTCCACGTTGGCCGCGCGCACCGCGTCGCCGGTGTGGTCGAGGACGAGGACCACCTCGGCGAAGCGCCCGACGTCGAAGACGGTGTGCCCGAACGTCACGCCGCCCTCGCCGTGCAGGCTCACGCGCACCGGCTCGGCCGGGACGGCCTCCGCGGCCACCGTGACGACCGTGGCCTTCTCGAAGGCGCTGAACGCCTGCGCGGCGACCCGGTCGGCGGGCTTGCCCGCCCGGCCGATCCGCGGGTCGTCGCGGTCCACGGTCTCGACGGTGACGCCGTCGGGGGCGGTGATCTCCGCCTTGATCGATCCGTCCGCGGTGGCGGTGCCGTCGTGCAGCCCCCGCAGCCGCTCCAGAGGAGTGAAGCGCCACTCCTCCTCGCGCCCGTGGGGCACCGGGAAGTCCGCCACGTCGAAGGACGGCGGCGCGCTCATCCGGGTGGCCACGGTGGACTCCGCGGCCACCGCGACCGCTCCTCCCGAGCCGGCACCGGCCGGGGTGCTCTGGGCCTCAGCCATGGGTGTCGTCGTGCTCACTCTCTTGATCGGCCTGCTGAACGGCTCTGTCCGCCCCAGGTCTGCTTCGAATCTGCTTCAGGTCTGCTTCAGTCTGGTTCCGCTGTGCCGCGGGTACGCCGGGGTCAGCCGACGGCGCCCTCCATCTGGAGTTCGATCAGCCGGTTCAGCTCAAGGGCGTACTCCATCGGCAGCTCCTTGGCGATCGGCTCGACGAAGCCGCGCACGATCATCGCCATCGCCTCGTCCTCGGACAGGCCGCGGCTCATCAGGTAGAACAGCTGGTCGTCGCTCACCTTCGAGACGGTCGCCTCGTGCCCCATCGTCACGTCGTCCTCGCGGACGTCCACGTACGGGTAGGTGTCGGACCGCGAGATGGTGTCGACGAGCAGCGCGTCGCACAGCACGTTGGACTTCGAGCCCTCGGCGCCCTCGTTGATCTCGATGAGGCCGCGGTAGGACGTGCGCCCGCCGCCGCGGGCCACCGACTTGGAGACGATGTTGGAGGAGGTGCGCGGCGCCATGTGCACCATCTTGGCGCCGGCGTCCTGGTGCTGCCCCTCGCCCGCGAAGGCCACGGACAGCGTCTCGCCCTTGGCGTGCTCGCCCATCAGGTAGACCGCCGGGTACTTCATGGTGACCTTGGAGCCGATGTTGCCGTCGACCCACTCCATGGTGGCGCCCTCGTAGGCCACGGCGCGCTTGGTCACCAGGTTGTACACGTTGTTCGACCAGTTCTGGATGGTCGTGTAGCGGCAGCGGCCGCCCTTCTTGACGATGATCTCCACGACCGCGGAGTGCAGCGAGTCCGAGTTGTAGATGGGCGCGGTGCAGCCCTCGACGTAGTGCACGTACGCGTTCTCGTCGACGATGATCAGCGTCCGCTCGAACTGCCCCATGTTCTCCGTGTTGATACGGAAGTACGCCTGGAGCGGGATGTCCACGTGCACGCCCGGCGGCACGTAGATGAACGATCCGCCGGACCAGACGGCCGTGTTCAGCGCGGCGAACTTGTTGTCCCCGGCCGGGATCACGGTGCCGAAGTGCTCCTGGAACAGCTCCGGGTGCTCCCGCAGCGCCGTGTCGGTGTCGAGAAAAAGCACGCCCTGCCGCTCCAGGTCCTCGCGGATCTGGTGGTAGACGACCTCCGACTCGTACTGCGCGGCGACGCCGGCGACGAGGCGCTGCTTCTCCGCCTCGGGGATGCCGAGCCGGTCGTAGGTGTTCCTGATGTCCTCCGGCAGGTCCTCCCAGCTCTGGGCCTGCTTCTCGGTGGAGCGCACGAAGTACTTGATGTTGTCGAAGTCGATGCCGCTGAGGTCGGAGCCCCAGTTCGGCATGGGCTTCTTGCCGAACAGCTTCAGGCCCTTCAGGCGCAGCTTGAGCATCCAGTCCGGCTCGGACTTCTTGGCCGAGATGTCGCGGACGACGTCCTCCGACAGGCCGCGCCTGGCGGCGGCACCGGCCGTGTCGGAGTCGGCCCAGCCGTACTCGTACTTGCCCAGACCCTCGAGTTCGGGGTGTGCCGTCTCCGTGGGGAGCGTCATGCGGGGTTCCTCCCGGCGATGCGTGGTGGTGCGGTGGTCTCGGTGCCCTCCGCGGCCCCGGCCGCCTGCTCGGAGCGGGGAACGAAGGTCGTGCAGACACCGTCACCATGGGCGATGGTGGCCAGGCGCTGCACATGGGTGCCCAGCAGGCGGGAGAAGACCTCGGTCTCCGCCTCGCACAGCTGCGGATAGCGGGCGGCGGCGTGCGCCACCGGGCAGTGATGCTGGCACAGCTGCTCCCCCGCGGGCGCGGGGACCCCGCGCGCCACGGCGGCGTAGCCGTGGTGGGACAGGGCCTCGGCCAGGGCGCGGGCCCGGTCCTCGGGCGCCGCCCGCTCCAGGAACGGGCGGTACTGCTCGGCCTGCGCCTCGGCCCTGGCCCGGGCGAACGCCATGACGGCCGCCGCCCCCTGGTCGCCGGCGGCGCGCTCGATCCAGCGCAGCGCCTCGACGGCCAGCTCGTCGTAGGCGTGGCCGAACGCCTCACGGCCGGAGTCGGTGACCGCGAAGACCTTGGCGGGGCGGCCCCTGCCGCGCGAACCGTGCACCCGCTTCTCGCGGGGCTCGACCAGTCCGTCGGCGACGAGTGCGTCCAGGTGGCGGCGCACGGCCGCCTGGGTGAGCCCGAGCCGGCCGGCCAGGTCGGCCGCCGTGGACGGGCCGTGGTCCAGAATGGAACGCGCGACGCGACGCCGCGTCCCCGACTGCTCCTCGGGCGCGGCGGGCAGCGCGGGTCCGCCGACGGCCTCGGTGGCCCCCGGCACCTCCATGCGCTGGCTCCGCTTTTTCACAACGCCATTGTTGCGTAATTCGAGCGGCGCGAGCAAGCTCGGTCCTGACCTGGCCGAATGCAGTGCATCACGTAAGGCGAACCTTACTTCCCCGGGCGCGCGCCGGCCGCGCGCGCCCGGGCTCCCGGGGGCGGCCTGCGGACCGGGGCCGCGGCCTTTCTAGACTCCCCTGCATGCACACCCCAGGGGCCGGACCGGCCGTCGAAGCAGTCGGCCTGGTCAAACGGTACGGCCGCACGACCGCGCTCGACGGTCTCGACCTGACCGTGCGCCGCGGGACCGTGACGGCCGTGCTCGGGCCGAACGGGGCCGGCAAGACGACGGCCGTCGAGTCCTGCGAGGGCTACCGCGTCCCCGACGCCGGCCGGCTGCGCGTGCTCGGGCTCGACCCCGTGGCGCAGGCCGCCGCGCTGCGCCCGCGCATCGGCGTGATGCTCCAGCGCGACGGGGTCTACCCGGGCGTGCGCGCGATGGAGATGCTGCGCCACGTGGCGCGGCTGCACGCGCACCCGCTCGACGTCGGCGAACTGGCCGGCCGGCTCGGCCTCGACAGCTTCGGGCGCACCACCTACCGGCGGCTCTCGGGCGGGCAGCGGCAGCGGCTCGCGCTGGCGCTCGCCCTCGTGGGCCGCCCCGAGCTGGTCTTCCTCGACGAGCCGACCGCGGGACTCGACCCGCAGGCCAGGCACGCCACGTGGGCGCTGATCAGGGAGCTGCGCGACGACGGGGTGACCGTGCTGCTCACCACGCACCACATGGAGGAGGCGGAGGAGCTGGCCGACGAGGTCGCCATCGTCGACGCCGGGCGCGTCATCGCGCACGGCGGCCCGGCCGAGCTGAGCCGCGGCGGTGCCTCGGACGTGCTCCGCTTCACCGGCAGGCCCGGCCTCGACCTGGTCTCGCTGCGCCAGGCGCTGCCGGTGGGCAGCGAGGCCACCGAGCCGAGTCCTGGCAACTACCGCATCACCGGCGACGTCGGCCCGCGCCTGCTCGCCACCGTCACCGCCTGGTGCGCCCAGCACGGCGTGCTCGCCGACCGGATCACCACCAGGCGGCACACCCTTGAGGACGTCTTCCTCGAACTGACCGGCAAGGAGCTGCGGCCGTGAGCGCCGAGACCGACCGGGGCACCGGCCGCCACACCCCGCGTCCGGGCGGCGCGCCGCTGCCCCGCATGATCGCCGCGCAGGCCGCCCTGGAGACCAGGATGCTGCTGCGCCACGGCGAGCAGCTGCTGCTCACGGTGGTCATCCCGACGCTGCTGCTCGTGCTCTTCAGCAGCGTGGACGTCGTGGACGTCGGCGAGGGCGAACGCGTGGACTTCCTCGCTCCCGGCATCCTCGCGCTCGCGGCGCTGTCCACCGCGTTCACCGGCCAGGCCATCGCCACCGGCTACGAACGCAGGTACGGGGTACTCAAGCGCCTGGGCGCCTCGCCGCTGCCGCGCTGGGGGCTGATGTGCGGCAAGACGTGCGCGGTCCTGGTGACCCTCGCGCTCCAGACCGTGCTGCTCACCTGCGTCGCCCTCGCCCTCGGCTGGGACCCGCGGGGCAACCCGGCGGCGGCGGCCCTGCTGATGCTGCTCGGCGCCGCCGCGTTCTCCGGTCTCGGCCTGCTCATGGCGGGCACGCTGCGCGCCGAGGTGACGCTCGCCGCGGCGAACCTCGTGTTCGTGCTGCTGCTGTTCTTCGGCGGCGTGATCATCCCGCTGGACGACTTCCCCGGCGCGCTGCGCGACGTGTTCGGGCTGCTGCCCGTCGGCGCCCTGTCGGACGGCCTGCGGTCGGTGCTGCGCGAGGGCGCGGGAATGCCGTGGGGGGACGCGGCGGTCCTCGCCTGCTGGGCCGTGCTCGGCCTCGGCGCCGCGGCCCGCTTCTTCCGCTGGGAGTGACCCCCGCGGGCCGCGCGCGCCCGGCCGGCCCTGCGCCCCCGCCAAGCCCCCGACCTGCTGGGACGCGCTTGCGGCGCGGACGGTCGGCCCCCCTCGTGAAAGCGCGCACAAGCGGGGGCCTAGCATGAGAGTGTGCTGAAAGCAGTGCGAAACCCCCTCGCCTTCATCGCCGGCCGCTGGACGCCGCACCCGCGCACCGTGCGCCGTGCGGCCCTGACCGCCCTCGTCATGAGCGTGTGCATCGTCGTCACCGGCGGCGCGGTCCGGCTCACCGGCTCGGGGCTCGGCTGCGAGACCTGGCCCAAGTGCAGCGACGACAGCCTGGTCGCGACCACCGAGATGGGCTGGCACGGGCTGATCGAGTTCGGCAACCGCATGCTCACGTACGTGGTGAGCGCCGCCGTGGGCTGGACCATCGTCGCCGCGCGCTCGGCCAAGCCGCGGCGCCGCGGACTGACCCGGCTCGGCTGGGCGCAGTTCTGGGTCGTCGCGGGCAACGGCATCCTCGGCGGCATCACCGTGCTGACCGAGCTGAACCCGTTCATCGTCGCCGCGCACTTCCTGGCGGCCACGGCGCTGATCACGGCCGCCACCGTCACCTGGCAGCGCACGCGCGAGGGCGACGAGGCGCCCCGCCCGCTGGTCGGGGTGCGGCTGCGGCGGGCCGTCCTCGGGCTCACCGCGCTCACCGCGGCGCTGATCGTCGTCGGCACGGGGGTCACGGGCAGCGGCAAGCACGCGGGGGACAGCAGCGACATCGAGCGCATGCCGTTCGACTGGGAGACCATCACCCGCGTCCACTCGGCGCTCGCCTGGGCGGTCGTGCTGGCCACGGCGGCGATCTGGTTCGCGCTGCGCCGCGCGGACGCGCCGCACGCGGTGCGGGCGAGGGCCAGGGACCTGTTCGCCGTCCTGATGGCGCAGGGCGTCATCGGCTACACGCAGTACGCCCTCGACGAGCCCGAACTGCTCGTCGGCGTGCACCTGTTCGGCTCCGCGCTGGTGTGGATCTTCACCCTCAGGCTGCTGCTCGCCACGCGCGACCGCGGTCCCGCGCCCGCCCCGGCGGACACGCCGTCGCCGCGGGACCCGGCGCGGTCGCGGGCGGCCGAGCGGCGCACCGAGCCCGAGCCCGCCCCGGCCTCCTGACACCGGCCCTGACGCCCGCCCTGGGCCCCTCCTGACCCGAGGGCTCCGGGCGGGCGTCAGGCCGTCTCCTCACTCGCCACCGCCGCCACCACCACCGCCGTCCGCGCCCGCGCCGCCCGACCCCTCGGAACCGCCGGACGCCCCGTCCGCACCATGAGAGCCGCCGGAGCCGTCCGCGTCACCGGCGCCGTCCCGCCCCGCGCGTTCCGTCGCGTCGGGAACGGCCGCGGCGGGCGCCGCGCCGGCCGTCGCCTCGCCGGGGCCGCCGAGCTGGCTGCCCGCCATCCGCTCCCACTCGTAGCGGCCGGTCCGCAGCCGCGCGGCCATCTCCCCGTCCAGCGCGTCCCTGAGCGGAACGCCCGCCCGGGCCGCCGCGGCGGCCAGCGCCGCGCGGTCCCGGTCGACCAGGTCGCCGAAGGCGCCGTCGGCGGCCACGAGCACCAGCCGGTGCCCGCGGAGACCGAGGTGGGCGACGTGGCCCTCGGCGCCGCCGCCGTGCGCGGCGGCGAAGGATCGGATGCGCTTGGTCAGCCGGGCCACGCGGCGTTCGTCCCGGCCGGCCTCACGGCTCCCTGCGGGGCCGGTGGCCTCCGGTGCGGCGGCGGGGGATTTCGCGGATTCAGCGTCAGCCATGTCCGCATCCTACTGGCCGGTAGCCTCTTTGGCCCGAGGCCGCGGCGAGCGGAGCGGCCCGGGGGCCGCACCGGTCAGCGCAGGAACGGGTCGATCGCCACCGCGAGGAACACCACCGACACATAGGTGATGGACCAGTGGAAGAGGCGCATCTCCTTCAGCTTCGCGCCCCGCTGCCCGGCGCGCGCCCGCGCCAGCAGGCTGTGCGCCTCCCACAGCCACCACCCGCCGGCCAGGCCCGCGACCACCGGGTAGAACCAGCCGGTGTAGCCGAGCGGCCACAGGGCCATCGAGACGAGGACCATCACCCAGCTGTAGACGACGATCTGCCGTGCGACGACCGTGTTGGCCGCGATCACCGGGAGCATGGGGACGCCCACCCGGGCGTAGTCCTCCTTGACCCGCATCGACAGCGGCCAGTAGTGCGGCGGCGTCCAGAAGAAGATGACGAGGAAGAGGATCACGGCCGCCCACGAGAGCGAGTTCGTGACCGAGGACCAGCCGATGAGCACCGGCAGGCATCCGGCGATGCCGCCCCACACGATGTTCTGCGCGGTGCGGCGCTTGAGCAGCATCGTGTACCCGAGCACGTAGAACAGCAGTGCGCCCAGCGCGAGGCCGGCCGACAGCCAGTTCACCGTCAGCCCGAACCACAGCGTCGAGACCACGGCGAGCAGGATGCCGAACGCCAGGCACTCCCCCGGCCGCACGACTCCGGTCACCAGCGGCCGGTTGCGGGTGCGCTCCATGAGCGCGTCGATGTCGCGGTCGATGTACATGTTCAGCGCGTTCGCGCCGCCCGCCGAGAGGTAGCCGCCGAGGCAGGTGGCGAAGACCAGCCACAGGTCGGGCACGCCCTGCTCGGCGAGGAACATCACCGGAACGGTCGTGATGAGCAGCAGTTCGATGATGCGGGGCTTCGTCAGCGCGATGAACGCCTTGACCCGGTCTCCCGCCGTCCACTGGGCGGAATCCGGAACCGGCCCGGCCACGGGACGGGAATCGACGGCCGTCACGGACACCCCTGATCATGCGACATCAGCGATTGGCGCTGCGGGCGAAAGGGCGGGTCCCGGCCCCGGGCGGACCGGCGGCGGTCGGAACTCGCGCGTACGTCGTCACTCTAGACGCCCGGCTTGCCCACCTTGGCGGCGGGGTACCGCTGCGGGGGCGCCCGTGTCGGCGCTCACACCGGGGAACGCGCCCGGAGGGCGCGACGCAGCGGCACGGCGCCGGGAGCCGCCCGCACGCCGTTCCCCGCCCTGGCCCCACCCTGACCACGACCTGACCACGCCCTCACCACGACCTGGACGCGACCCGACTGCGACCTGACATCGGAGCCCGTCCCCCCGGGTCGGCCGGCCCGCCGGAGGTAGGCTCGACAGCGCCCGTGAGCCGTATCCGCCACCCGGCGGAGAGGCCCCATCACCGGCCTGCCTTATGCGGAGAGGAGCCCTGACGCAGGGTGAGCAGCAAGCCGACGACCTCAGACCTCGAATGGACGGATCTGGACGACCGGGCCGTGGACACCGCCCGGCTCCTGGCCGCCGACGCCGTGCAGAAGGTCGGTAACGGCCACCCCGGCACGGCCATGAGCCTGGCGCCCGCCGCCTACCTGGTGTTCCAGAAGCTGATGCGGCACGACCCGTCCGACCCCGCCTGGACGGGGCGCGACCGCTTCGTGCTGTCCGTGGGTCACACCAGCCTCACGCTCTACGTGCAGCTCTACCTGGCCGGCTACGGCCTGGAGCTCGACGACCTGAAGTCGTTCCGCACGTGGGGCTCGCGCACGCCCGGCCACCCCGAGTTCGGCCACACGGCCGGCGTCGAGACGACGACGGGACCGCTGGGCCAGGGCATCGGCAACGCGGTGGGCATGGCGATGGCCGCCCGCTACGAGCGCGGCATCTTCGACCCGGACGCGGAGCCGGGCACCTCGCCGTTCGACCACACCATCTGGGTGTTCGCCGGCGACGGCTGCCTCCAGGAGGGCGTGGCCGCCGAGGCCGCCTCCCTGGCCGGGCACCAGAAGCTGGGCAACCTGGTCCTGCTGTACGACGACAACCACATCTCGATCGAGGGCGACACCCAGACGGCCTTCTCCGAGGACGTCCTCGCCCGTTTCGAGGCGTACGGCTGGCACGTCCAGCGCGTGGCCCCCAAGGACAACGGGGACCTCGACCCGCGCGCCCTGCACGCCGCGTTCACCGCCGCGCGGGACGAGACGGACCGGCCCTCGATCATCGCGGCGCGTTCCGTCATCGCCTGGCCCGCGCCGAACGCCCAGAACACCGAGGCCGCGCACGGCTCCGCGCTCGGCGCCGACGAGGTCGCCGCCACCAAGCGGGTGCTCGGCTTCGACCCGGAGCAGCAGTTCCAGGTCGAGGACGCGGTGCTCGCGCACGCCAGGAGCGCCGTCGAGCGCGGGCAGACCGCGCGCGCCGAATGGGACAAGCGCCTCGCCGCCTGGCGGCAGGCGAACCCGGAGCGCGCGGCGGAGTTCGACCGCATCCGCGCCGGGCAGCTGCCCGAGGGCTGGGAGAAGGCGCTGCCGGTCTTCGACCCCGGCACCGACGTGGCCACCCGCAAGGCGTCCGGCACCGTGCTCAAGAAGCTCGGCGCGGTGATCCCCGAGCTGTGGGGCGGCTCGGCCGACCTCGCCGGCTCCAACAACACCACCATCGACGCCTCCTCGTCGTTCCTGCCCGCGGGCAACCCGCTGGCCGAGGCCGACCCGTACGGCAGGACCGTGCACTTCGGCATCCGCGAGCACGCCATGGGCTCGGCCATGAACGGCATCGCGCTGCACGGCAACACCCGCGTCTACGGCGGCACGTTCCTCGTCTTCTCCGACTACATGCGCCCGGCCGTGCGCCTGGCCGCGCTGATGAAGCTGCCGGTCACCTACGTGTGGACGCACGACTCCATCGGCCTCGGCGAGGACGGCCCCACCCACCAGCCCGTCGAGCACCTCGCGGCGCTGCGGGCCATCCCCGGCCTGAACATCGTGCGGCCCGCCGACGCGAACGAGACCGTCATCGCGTGGCGCGAGATCCTCCGGCGCGACAACGCCCCGCACGGGCTCGCCCTCACGCGGCAGAACGTGCCGACGTACGCCGCCAACGAGGAAGCGGCCAAGGGCGGTTACGTGCACACCGAGGCCGAGGGCGGCGCGCCGCGCGCGATCCTGCTCGCCACCGGCTCCGAGCTGCACCTCGCGCTGCGGGCCCGCGAGGAGCTCCAGGCCGAGGGCGTGCCCACCCGCGTGGTCTCGATGCCGTGCGTGGAGTGGTTCGAGGAGCAGGACCAGGCGTACCGGGACCACGTGCTGCTGCCGGACGTGAAGGCGCGGGTGGCCGTCGAGGCGGGCGTCGGGCTGACGTGGCACGCCTACGTCGGAACGGCCGGACGCATCGTGTCGCTCGAACACTTCGGCGCCTCCGCCGACTACAAGACGCTGTACCGCGAGTTCGGCATCACGCCCGAGGCGGTCGCCCAGGCGGCGCGGGAATCTCTGACGGCCGCCGGGCGCTGACACCGGTACACGAGACAGCAGGAGAAGCGAATCCCATGACCGACGCACTGAAGCGCCTCTCGCAGGAGGGTGTCGCGATCTGGCTGGACGACCTGTCCCGCTCGATGATCACGTCCGGAAGCCTCGGCGAACTGCTCGACCAGCAGCACGTCGTGGGGGTCACCACGAACCCCTCGATCTTCCAGAAGGCGATCTCCGCCGGCGAGGGCTACGAGGAGCAGCTGGCCGATCTGGCCGCGCGCCGGGTCACGGTGGAGGAGGCGGTGCGCATGATCACCACCGCCGATGTCCGGGACGCGGCCGACGTGCTGCGCCCGGTCTACGAGGCCACGGGCGGGCTCGACGGCCGGGTGTCCATCGAGGTCGACCCGCGCCTGGCGCACAACACGCGCGCCACCGTGGCCGAGGCCAAGCAGCTGGCGTGGCTGGTCGACCGGCCCAACACGTTCATCAAGATCCCGGCGACCCGGGCCGGGCTGCCCGCGATCACCGAGACCATCGCCCGGGGCATCAGCGTCAACGTGACGCTGATCTTCTCGCTTGAGCGCTACCGCGAGGTGATGGAGGCGTACCAGGCGGGTCTGGAACAGGCGCAGGCCAAGGGCCTCGACCTGTCGACGATCTACTCGGTGGCGTCGTTCTTCGTGTCCCGCGTGGACACCGAGATCGACAAGCGGCTGGCGGCCATCGGCACCGAGCAGGCCACCGCGCTGCGCGGCAAGGCCGCCGTCGCGAACGCCAGGCTCGCCTTCCAGGCGTACGAGGAGGTCATCTCCGGCGAACGCTGGCAGGTGCTCTCCCGGGCCGGCGCCAACCCGCAGCGCCCGCTGTGGGCGTCCACCGGCGTCAAGGACCCGGCCTACGCCGACACGCTGTACGTCACCGAGCTGGTGGCCCCCGGCACCGTCAACACCATGCCGGACGCCACGCTGCGGGCCACGGAGGACCACGGCGAGATCACGGGGAACACCGTGGGCGGCACCTACGAGCAGGCCCGCGCCGACCTGGACGCGCTTGAGCGGGTCGGCGTGTCCTACGACGACGTGGTGCAGCTGCTTGAGGACGAGGGCGTGGAGAAGTTCGAGACGGCCTGGACCGGGCTGCTCGACTCCACGCAGGCCGAGCTGGAGCGTCTGGCCGGCGGGGAGGACTGAACACCGGTGAGCGGCAGCGCGAACCACATCAACCCCCTGCGTTCGTCGCAGGACCGGCGGCTCCCGCGCATCGCGGGGCCGTCGGGCCTGGTCATCTTCGGCGTCACCGGTGACCTGTCCCGCAAGAAGCTCATGCCCGCCGTGTACGACCTCGCGAACCGGGGGCTGCTGCCGCCGGGCTTCTCCCTGGTGGGCTTCGCCCGCAGGGAGTGGGCGGACGAGGACTTCTGCGCCGTCGTCCACGAGTCCGTCAAGCGGTACGCGCGCACGCCGTTCCGCGAGGAGGTGTGGCGCCAGCTGGCCGACGGGATGCGGTTCGTCTCGGGGACCTTCGACGACGACGACGCGTTCGTCAACCTCCGCGGGACGATCGACGCCCTGGACAAGGAGCGCGGCACGGGCGGGAACTTCGCCTTCTACCTGTCGGTGCCGCCCAAGTTCTTCCCCAAGGTCGTGCAGCAGCTCAAGCGGCACGGCCTGTCGGACCCGCCCGCCGACTCCTGGCGGCGCGCGGTCATCGAGAAGCCGTTCGGGCACGACCTGGCCTCGGCGCAGCAGCTGAACCAGGTGGTGCACGAGGTCTTCCCGCCGCACGAGGTCTTCCGCATCGACCACTACCTGGGGAAGGAGACGGTGCAGAACATCCTGGCCCTGCGGTTCGCCAACACGATGTTCGAGCCGATCTGGAACCGGTCGTACGTGGACCACGTGCAGATCACGATGGGTGAGGACATCGGCATCGGGGGCCGGGCCGGCTACTACGACGGCATCGGCTCGGCGCGCGACGTCATCCAGAACCACCTGCTCCAGCTGCTCGCGCTGACCGCGATGGAGGAGCCGACCTCCTTCGACGCGGACGCGCTGGTGACGGAGAAGCTGAAGGTGCTCGACGCGGTGAAGCTGCCGGAGGACCTGGGCCGGCACACCGTGCGCGGGCAGTACACCGCGGGCTGGCAGGGCGGCCAGAAGGTGGCCGGCTACCTGGAGGAGGAAGGCATCGACCCGGCCTCCGTGACCGACACCTACGCGGCGATGCGGCTGGAGATCGACAACCGCCGCTGGGCGGGCGTGCCGTTCTACCTGCGCACCGGCAAGCGGCTCGGCCGGCGCGTGACGGAGATCGCGGTGGTGTTCCAGACGGCGCCCTACTCGCCGTTCGACACCACCGACACCCAGGAACTGGGGCACAACGCCCTGGTCATCCGCGTGCAGCCGGACGAGGGCGTCACCGTGCGCTTCGGTTCCAAGGTGCCGGGCACGCAGATGGAGATCAGGGACGTCACCATGGACTTCGCCTACGGCGAGTCGTTCACGGAGTCGAGCCCCGAGGCGTACGAGCGGCTGCTGCTCGACCTGCTGCTCGGTGACGCCAACCTCTTCCCCCGGCACCAGGAGGTCGAGCGTTCCTGGGAGATCCTCGACCCGATCGAGGAGTTCTGGGCGGAGCACGGCAGGCCGGAGCCGTACACGGCGGGCACCTGGGGCCCCAAGGCGGCGGATGAGATGCTCGGGCGCGACGGACGGAGCTGGCGACGGCCATGAACATCGACCTGACGGACACCACGTCGAGCCAGATCAACGCGGCTCTGGTCAAGGCACGGCGAGCAGTCGGCTCGACCGTGGGCATGGTGCTCACCCTGGTCGTCGTGACGGACGAGGGAAACCACTACGACGCGCTGAAGGCGGCGAGCGACGCCTCCAAGGAGCACCCGTCGCGCATCCTGGTCGTCATCAAACGCCCGGGGCGCTCGCCGCGCGAGCGCGCTTCCGCCAGGCTCGACGCCGAGGTGCGTGTCGGCGGCGACGTCGGCAACGGCGAGACGGTCCTGCTTCGGCTGCGCGGCGAACTGGCGGCGCACGCCCACAGCGTCGTGCTGCCGCTGCTGCTGCCGGACGCCCCGGTGGTGGTGTGGTGGCCCGAGGAGGCGCCGGAACGGCCGGCGGAGGATCTGCTCGGCGCCCTGGCGCAGCGGCGGATCACCGACACGGCCGCCGCGGAGGACCCGGTGGCGGCCCTGTGCCGGCAGGCGGAGGTGTACGCGCCGGGCGACACCGACCTGGCATGGACCAGGGTCACCCCCTGGCGCAGTGTGCTCGCGGCGGCCCTGGACCAGAAGCACACGGAGATCGTCTCGGCCGAGGTGGAGGGCGAGGAGCACAACGCGAGCACGGAACTGCTCGCGCTGTGGCTCGCCGAACGCCTGTGCGTGCCCGTGGAGCGGGTGATCTCGCCGGGACCCGGCATCACCGCCGTCCGGCTGAACGTGGCGGACGGCGTGATCCGCCTCGACCGCCCCAGCGGTTCCCTCGCCACCCTCGCCGTGCCGGGCCAGCCCGACCGGCAGGTGGCCCTGCACCGGCGCAGCACGGCCGAGCTGATCGCCGAGGAGCTGCGCCGTCTCGACCCGGACGAGGCGTACGCCCAGGCGGTACGGCACGGCGTCGGCCAGCTGCACAAGCGGCGCGGCGGGACGAGCACCGCGCCGGACGGGTCGGCGGGCGCGCCGGGCACCGAGCGGCCCGTGGCCGGGAAGGGCGCGGCCGGTTCCGGCAAGGGAGCGGCCGGCGGCCCGCAGGGGAAGCCGGAGCAGAAGTCCGAGCAGAAGCCCGCGCAGGGGAGCAAGGGCGGCAGGAAGGCGGAGCAGCCGTCATGACGCCCACGCCGCCCCCCGGGCTCTCGGTCGTGATCCACCGCGACAAGGAGCTGCTCGCGCACGCGGCGGCGGCCCGGCTCGTCACCGCCCTGGCCGACGCCCAGGCCGCGGGCGGCGCGGCCTCTGTGGTGCTGACCGGCGGGCGCAACGGGAACGGCCTGCTGGCCGCGCTCGCGGCCTCGCCGGCCAGGGACGCGGTGGACTGGGGCCGGCTCGACGTGTGGTGGGGGGACGAGCGCTTCCTGCCGCACGGCCACCAGGACCGCAACGACACCCAGGCCAGGGCGGCACTGCTCGACGCGGTGCCGCTCGACCCGGAACGGGTCCATCCGATGCCGGCGTCCGACGGCCGTTTCGGGGACGACCCGGAGGCGGCCGCGGCCGGCTACGCGGAGGAACTGGCCGCCGCGGCAGGCCCGTTCGACGTGCTGCTGCTCGGCGTCGGGCCGGACACGCACGTCGCTTCGCTGTTCCCCGGGCACGCCGCCACCGGCGTCGCCGACCGGACCGTCGTCGCGGTCCGTGAGGCGCCCAAGCCGCCGCCCACGCGCCTGTCGCTCACCCTGCCGGTGATCAACTCGGCGCGCGAGGTGTGGTTGCTCGCCGCCGGGGAGGACAAGGCGGAGGCGGTGGGCACGGCGCTCGGCCCCGAGGGCCGTGCGAGCGGTGCGCCCGCCGCCGCCGTGGCCGGCGAGCGCACGCTGTGGCTGCTCGACGAGGCCGCGGCGGCCCGCCTGCCGGGGGCCTGACGGCCCGGGCGCCGGGCCCGGGCCGCCTCCCCCTCGCGGGGACGGCCCGGGCTCAGCGCCCGCGCAGCTCGCGGTACGTGGCGACCAGCGACGCCGTGGAGGCGTCGAGCCCGGCCACCTCGCCGCCCTCGGTGAGAGCCGGCTCGACGCGCTTGGCGAGCACCTTGCCCAGCTCGACGCCCCACTGGTCGAAGGAGTCGATGTCCCACACCGCGCCCTGGACGAACACCTTGTGCTCGTAGAGCGCGACGAGCTGCCCGAGAACGGACGGCGTCAGCTCGCGGGCGAGGATCGTGGTGGTGGGCCGGTTCCCGGGGAAGGTGCGGTGCGGCACCAGTTCCTCCGCGACTCCTTCGGCCCGAACCTCGTCGGCGGTCTTGCCGAAGGCGAGCGCCTGCCCCTGCGCGAACAGGTTGGCCATCAGCAGGTCGTGCTGGGCCGCGAGGTCGTCGCTCAGCTCCGCGACGGGCCGTGCGAAGCCGATGAGGTCGGCGGGAATGACCTTGGTGCCCTGGTGGAGCAGCTGGTAGTAGGCGTGCTGCCCGTTCGTGCCCGGGGTGCCCCACACGACGGGTCCCGTCTGCCAGGCGACGGGGCGGCCCTGCCGGTCGACGTACTTCCCGTTGGACTCCATGTCCAGCTGCTGGAGGTAGGCGGTGAAGCGGGACAGGTAGTGGCTGTAGGGCAGGACGGCGTGCGACTGGGCGTCGAAGAACGCGCCGTACCAGACGCCGAGCAGGCCGAGCAGCAGCGGCGCGTTCTCCTCGAACGGCGCGGTCCTGAAGTGCTCGTCGACCAGCCGGAATCCGTCGAGCATCTCGCGGAACCGGTCGGGACCGATCGCGACCATGAGGGAGAGGCCGATGGCCGAGTCGTACGAGTACCGGCCGCCGACCCAGTCCCAGAACTCGAACATGTTGGCCGTGTCGATGCCGAACTCGGCGACCTTCCCGGCGTTGGTCGACACCGCGACGAAGTGCCGTGCGACGGCGGCGCTGTCGCCGCCGAGCCCGTCGAGCAGCCAGCGGCGCGCGGACGTGGCGTTGGTGATGGTCTCGATGGTCGTGAACGTCTTGGAGGCCACGACGAACAGGGTCTCGGCCGGGTCGAGGTCGCGCACGGCCTCGTGCAGGTCGGCGCCGTCCACGTTGGAGACGAAGCGGAACGCCAGGTCCCGCGCCGTGTAGGGGCGCAGCACCTCGTACGCCATCGCGGGGCCGAGGTCGGAGCCGCCGATGCCGATGTTGACGACCGTGCGGATGCGCCGGCCGGTGTGGCCCTTCCACTCCCCCGACCGCACCCGCTCCGCGAAGTCCGCCATGCGGTCGAGCACGGCGTGCACCGCGGGCACGACGTTCTCGCCGTCCACCTCGACGACCGCGTCCGCGGGTGCCCGCAGCGCGGTGTGCAGGACGGCGCGGTCCTCGGTCACGTTGATGCGCTCCCCGCGGAACATGGCGTCCCGCAGACCGGCCACGCCCGTCGCGGTCGCGAGCCGCCGGAGCAGCGCGAGGGTCTCGTCCGTCACGAGCTGCTTGGAGTAGTCGATGTGCAGGTCCCCGACCCGCAGGACGTACCGCCCGGCCCGGTCCGGGTCCCGCTCGAACAGCTCGCGCAGGTGCACCTCCCCCAGCTCGTCGCGGTGCTTGCCCAGCGCGCTCCACTCGGTCATCCGATCGAGCCTGTCTCGGCCGGCCACGTTCATCTCGCCCTCAGCCCATCCGTCGCAGTGAAGTTTCCAGGCCGGTCCCACGCCGGGGCCCGCCTTCGCGAGGAGCCGCCCGGCTCGCTGATCGAACGCCCCTCTTGACAACGGACCCTAGTCGATCGCCGCCGCGCCACCGCCGGACGGCCGGGCCGGGACGCGGCCGGCCCCGGACACGCGACCGGCCAGTGGGCGCCGTGCGGCGTGCCACTGGCCGGTCGCGTGTTCGGGCCGGTCGTGCCCCCGTCAGATCTCGCCGCGCAGCTTCGCCAGGGCTTCGGCGAGGATCGCCTCGCCGTCGGCGTCGCTGCGGCGCTCGCGCACATAGGCGAGATGCGTCTTGTAGGGCTCGGTGCGCGGGGGGTCCGGCGGGGCGTCGCGCTGTGTGCCCGCCGGGAATCCGCAACGCGGGCAGTCCCACGTTTCCGGGATCTGTGCGTCGCTGGCGAAGCTGGGCTGTGTCTCGTGCCCGTTCGCACACCAGAAGGAGACCCTCAGCCGAGGCGCGGACTCGCCGCGCTCGGCCTCACCCATGGGCCCCGCCCCGACCCGGCTGCCCCGGATCGCGTTGCCACCTGCCACGGTCGTTACTCCTGCCTGACATCCTGCGAAGTCCTCAGTCTATGCAAGGCTCAACGCACGTCCAGTGCTGGGAGTTACTTGAGACAGGTCTCGGCTGGGCGACAGGATCAGGACTTCATCAGCAGACCGAGGACCACGACGATCGCCGCCCACATGAGGCCGACGACCACGGTGATCCGGTCCAGGTTGCGCTCGGCGACCGAAGAACCGCCGACGGAGGACTGCATGCCACCGCCGAACATGTCGGAGAGGCCGCCGCCCTTGCCCTTGTGCATCAGCACGAGCAGCGCCAGCAGGGCGCTGAACACGATCAGGGCGATCTGGAACGCCGTTTCCACGACTGGACCAACTCTCTGAGGGACGGATGAACGTATTGCCGGGGGCCGGCGTGGGCCGGCCCCCGGACAGGGTACCGCTCGCTCGCGCGCCGGTCTCTACTGGTCGCGGAAGCGGACGATCTTCACGAACTCCTCCGCGTCGAGCGAGGCCCCGCCGACCAGGGCGCCGTCCACGTCCGGCTGCGCCATGATCGCGGCCACGTTCCCCGACTTCACCGAGCCGCCGTACTGGATGCGGACGGCGTCGGCCACCGCGTCGTCGTACAGCTCCGCCAGCCGGCCCCTGATGGCCGCGCAGACCTCCTGGGCGTCATCGGGCGTGGCGACCTCGCCGGTGCCGATGGCCCACACCGGCTCGTAGGCGATGACCACGGTGGCGGCCTGCTCGGCCGGCACGTCCTTCAGGCCGCCGTCGAGCTGGGCGAGGGTGTGCGCGACGTGCCCGCCCGCCTTGCGGACATCGAGCGGCTCCCCGATGCACAGGATCGGGGTGAGCCCGTGCCGGTAGGCGGCCTTGACCTTGGCGTTGCAGATGGCCTCGTCCTCGCCGTGGTACTGGCGGCGCTCGGAGTGCCCGACGACCGCGTACGCGCAGTTCAGCTTGGCGAGCAGCGGACCCGAGATCTCCCCGGTGTACGCGCCCGAGTCGTGCGCCGAGATGTCCTGGGCGCCGTACTTGATCTTGAGCTTGTCGCCGTCCACCAGCGTCTGCACCGAGCGCAGGTCGGTGAACGGCGGCAGCACCGCGACCTCGACCTCGGCGAAGTCCTTGTCCGACAGGCCGAAGGCGAGCTTCTGGACGTGGGCGATGGCCTCAAGGTGGTTGAGGTTCATCTTCCAGTTGCCCGCCATCAGCGGAGTGCGTGCAGCCATCGTGTCAGTCCTCCAGTGCCGCGAGGCCGGGGAGCGTCTTGCCTTCGAGGTACTCAAGGCTCGCTCCGCCGCCGGTCGAGATATGGCCGAATGCCGACTCCTCGAAGCCGAGGAGGCGCACCGCCGCCGCCGAGTCGCCACCGCCGACGACGGTGAACGCCGGGCTGTCCGCGAGCGCCTGCGCCACCGCCCGGGTGCCGGCGGCGAAGTCGGGGTGCTCGAAGACGCCCATGGGCCCGTTCCAGAAGACGGTCGCCGCGTCGGCCAGCCTGGCGGCGTAACGGGCCTGCGTCTCGGGGCCGATGTCCAGGCCCTGCTGACCGGCGGGGATGGCGTCCGCGGGCACCACGACCGGGTCCGCGGGCGCCTTCGTCCTGAGGTCGGGGAACTCCTTGGCCGCGACGACGTCGACCGGGAGCACGAACTCCACGCCGAGCTCGTCCGCCCGGCGCAGGTACGCGCGCACCGTGGGCACCTGGTCCTCCTGGAGCAGCGAATCCCCGACCTCGTGCCCCTGGGCCTTCAGGAACGTGTAGGCCATGCCGCCGCCGATCAGGATGCGGTCGGCCCGGGTGAGGAGGTGCTCGATGACACCGAGCTTGTCCGAGACCTTCGCGCCGCCGAGGACCACGGCGTAGGGGCGGCTGACGTTCTCGGTCAGCTTCTCCAGCACACCGACCTCGGTGGCGATGAGCCCGCCCGCCGCGTGCGGGAGCCGCGCCGGGAGGTCGTGGACGGAGGCGTGCTTGCGGTGCACCGCGCCGAATCCGTCGCCGACGTACACGTCGGCCAGGTCCGCGAGCCGCTCGGCGAACGCGCCGCGCTCGGCCTCGTCCTTGCTGGTCTCCCCCGCGTTGAAGCGCAGATTCTCCAGCAGCGCGACCTGGCCGTCGGCCAGTCCTGCGACGGCGGCCCTGGCGCTGTCGCCCACCGTGTCGGTCGCGAACGCCACCGGGGCGCCCAGCAGTTCACCGAGCCGCCCGGCGACGGGCGCGAGGGAGTACTGCGGGTCCGGCGCCCCCTTGGGCCGGCCCAGGTGCGAGGCGACGACCACGCGGGCGCCGGCCTCGACGAGCTTCTTGAGGGTGGGCACCACGGCCCGGATTCGGCCGTCGTCGGTGATGGTCCCGTCGGCGAGCGGAACGTTCAGGTCCGCGCGGACGAAGACCCGCCGCCCCGCGACCTGGAGATCTTCGATCGTCTTCATGCTTGTCCGGACTCCTGGGGTCTGAACTCCTACAGGCTGCTCTGCCATGGCACGAGGGCCCGCAGCGGGCGGTGGAGCACACTGCGGGCCCTGCGGGCGCGGACGGGTCAGAGCCGCTCGCCGACGTAACGGGTCAGGTCGACGAGGCGGTTGGAGTAGCCCCACTCGTTGTCGTACCAGCCGACGATCTTGACCTGCGTGCCCTGCGACATCGTGAGCGAGGAGTCGAAGGTGCAGGAGGCCGGCCAGTTGACGATGTCCGAGGAGACGATCTGGTCCTCGGTGTACTCAAGGATGCCCTTCAGCTCGCCCTCGGCCGCCGCGCGGAAGGCCGCGTTGACCTCGTCGCGGTCGGCCTCGCGGCCCAGCTCGACGACCAGGTCGGTGACGGAGCCGGTCGGGACCGGCACGCGCATGGCGATGCCGTCCAGCTTGCCCTTGAGCTGCGGGAGCACCAGGGCCGTCGCCTTGGCGGCGCCGGTGGTGGTGGGGATGATGTTCTGCGCGGCGGCGCGGGCGCGGCGCAGGTCCTTGTGCGGGAAGTCGAGGATGCGCTGGTCGTTCGTGTACGCGTGGACGGTCGTCATCAGGCCCTTGACGATGCCGAAGTTCTCGTCGAGCACCTTGGCCATGGGCGCCACGCAGTTGGTGGTGCAGGAGGCGTTGGAGATGACGTGGTGCGTGCCGGCGTCGTAGGCGTCCTGGTTGACGCCCATGACGACCGTCAGGTCCTCGTTCTTCGCGGGCGCGGAGATCAGGACCTTCTTGGCGCCGGCGGTCAGGTGCTTGGCGGCGTCGTCACGCTTGGTGAAGATGCCGGTGGACTCGATGACGATGTCGGCGCCCAGGTCGCCCCACGGCAGCGCGGCCGGGTCGCGCTCGGCGAACGTCTTGAACGTCTGGTTGCCGACGGAAATGGTGTCCTCGGTGTGGGTGACCTCTTCCTTGAGGCGGCCGAGGATGGTGTCGTACTTGAGCAGGTGCACCAGGGTGGCGTTGTCGGTCAGGTCGTTGACACCGACGATCTGGACGTCCGCTCCCTGATCAAGGAGCGCGCGGAAGTAGTTGCGACCGATGCGGCCGAAGCCGTTGATGCCTACGCGGATCGTCACGAACCGATCTCCTCGTTGGTACGCCGGCGAATCGAGCACCGGCGATGCTGTATTGGGATGTCCCCGACCACTTCCGACCCTACCGCGCCCGGGTTCCCCCGGTGACATCGGCCAGGCGTGTTCGGGCCCGGAAATACGGGCCCGAACGGCCTTTCCCACCGGTCGGCTCAGCCGACCATCTCCTCGGTGAGACTCGCCTCGGTGCCGGGAATGCCCAGGTCCTGGGCCCGCTTGTCCGCCATCGCGAGCAGCCGCCTGATGCGGCCCGCGACCGCGTCCTTGGTCAGCGGCGGATCGGCGAGCGCGCCCAGCTCCTCCAGGGACGCCTGCTTGTGGTCCATGCGCAGCCGGCCCGCCGCCGCGAGGTGGTCGGGCACCTCGTCGCCCAGGATCTCCAGGGCGCGCTGCACGCGGGCGCCCGCGGCGACCGCGGCCCGGGCCGAACGGCGCAGGTTGGCGTCGTCGAAGTTCGCCAGGCGGTTGGCCGTGGCCCGTACCTCGCGCCGCATCCTGCGCTCCTCCCAGGCCAGCACCGACTCGTGGGCGCCCAGGCGGGTGAGCAGCGCACCGATGGCGTCGCCGTCGCGCACGACGACACGGTCCACGCTGCGCACCTCGCGGGCCTTGGCACCGATCTGGAGCCGGCGGGCCGCCCCGACCAGGGCGAGCGCGGCCTCGGGTCCCGGGCAGGTCACTTCGAGCGAGGAGGAGCGCCCCGGCTCGGTCAGGGAGCCGTGGGCGAGGAACGCGCCCCGCCAGGCCGCCTCGGCGTCGCAGGTCGCCCCAGAGACCACCTGCGGCGGCAGGCCGCGGATCGGGCGGCCCCTGCCGTCGACCAGGCCGGTCTGGCGGGCCAGCTGATCGCCGCCCGCGACGACGCGGACCACGTACCGGCTGCCGCGGCGCAGCCCGCCGGGCGCCATCACCACCAGGTCGGAGGAGTGGCCGAAGATCTCCAGGATGTCCCGGCGCAGGCGCCGCGCGGCGATGCCCGTGTCCAGCTCCGCCTCGATCACGATCCGCCCGCTCACCAGGTGCAGGCCGCCCGCGAAGCGCAGGATGGACGACACCTCCGACTTGCGGCAGCAGGTGCGGGTGACGGGGAGCCGGGAGATCTCGTCCTTCACCGCAGCCGTCATCGCCATGGGCCGATCCTTCCATGCATCCGAAAAATACGGTCGTACGCGGCGGCGAGCAGCTCCGGGTCGTGCCGGGGAGAACCACCCGGAACCGAGCGGTCGCCGCGGGCGGCCACCGGCGCCAGCTCGACTCCGGCTCCCAGCCGCTCGGCCGCCCGGCGCAGACTCTCCTGGTCCGGAACGGCGGCCTGGTCTGCCAGCACCACGTCAAAGGCGAGTTTAGGGGCGTGTTGTACCAAAACCTCCACATGACGCTGCGGGGAGAAGCCATCAGTTTCGCCCGGCTGCGGAGCCAGGTTGAGGGAGAGGACGCGGCGGGCCCTCGTGGCGACGAGGGCGTCGAGCAGCTCGGGGACCAGCAGGTGGGGGATGACGGACGAGAACCACGAGCCGGGTCCGAGCACCACCCAGTCGGCGTCGAGCACCGCCTCGACGGCCTCGGGAACGGCCGGCGGGTCGCCCGGAACGAGCACGACCCGCTGCACCTCGCCGGGGGTGAGGGCGACGGCCACCTGCCCGCGGACCCGGCTCAGCTCCCCCGGGTGCCGCGGGTCGTGGCCCCGGACGAGTGCCTCGAGTTCGAGCGGCACGGCCGACATCGGCAGGACCCGGCCGTGCGCGCCGAGGAGCTTGCCGACCAGGTCGAGCGCCCGCACGTGATCGCCGAGTTGCTCCCACAGCGCGACGATGAGCAGATTGCCCACGGCGTGGTCGTGCAGCGCCCCCTCGCTCGTGAAGCGGTGCTGCACGACCTCCGACCACGTGCGGCCCCACTCGTCGTCGCCGCAGAGCGCGGCCAAAGCCTTGCGCAGGTCGCCGGGCGGCAGGACGCCGAGCTCGTCGCGGAGCCTGCCGCTCGACCCCCCGTCGTCGGCGACGGTCACCACGGCCGTGAGATCGCCCGTGATGCGGCGCAGCGCGGTCAGCGAGGCGGAGAGCCCCATGCCGCCGCCCAGGGCCACGACCTTGGGCTGGGCGCCACGCCGCCCGCCGCGCGGCGGGCGGGCGGTGGTGCGGCCGAGCGGCCGGCTCTCGGCGCCCCTGCGGTGCCACAGGCCCTTGCGCGGCATCTACTCGCGCCCCATGTCCCGGTGGACGACGACCGTTTCGACTCCCTCCGCGGCGAGCCTGCGGGCCAGCCGCTCGGACATCGCGACGCTGCGGTGCTTGCCGCCCGTGCAGCCCACGGCGATCGTGACGTACCGCTTGCCCTCGCGGCGGTAGCCGGTGGCGATCAGCTGGAGCAGTTCGGCGTAGCGGTCGAGGAACTCCTTGGCGCCCGGCTGGTTGAAGACGTAGCCCGAGACCTCCTCGCTCGTGCCCGTGTAGGGGCGCAGCTCGGGCACCCAGTGGGGGTTGGGCAGGAAGCGGCAGTCGACGACGTGGTCGGCGTCCACCGGCAGGCCGTACTTGTACCCGAACGACATCACCGTCGCGCGCAGCTCCGGCTCGTCGCCGCCGGCGAACTGGGCGTCCATCTTGGCGCGCAGCTCGTGCACGTTCAGGTTGGAGGTGTCGATCACCAGGTCGGCGTCGCCGCGCAGCTCGCGCAGCAGGTCGCGCTCGGCCGCGATGCCGTCGACGATCCGGCCGTCGCCCTGGAGCGGGTGCGGGCGGCGGACGGACTCGAACCGCTGCACGAGCGCGTTGTCCGACGCCTCAAGGAAGACGATGCGGCGCGTGACGCCCTTGGTGTCGAGGTCGGTCAGCGACTCGCGGAGGCTGTCGAAGAAGCTCCGGCCGCGGACGTCGACGACGACGGCGATGCGCGCCACGTTGCCCTGGGAGCGGGCGCCGAGGTCGACCATGGTGGGGATCAGGGCGGGCGGCAGGTTGTCCACGACGAACCAGCCGAGATCCTCAAGGCACTTGGCGGCGGTGCTGCGCCCGGCCCCGGACATGCCGGAGATGATCACCAGCTCCGGGGTGGTGAGGGTCTCCTCGCCGCCGGGCGGCGTGCCCGGCTGCTCGGCTCCTCTGCTCTGTTCGCTCATCATCGCAGTCCCCCGCGTGTCTGTTTCCGTGCGTGAAGTGGGTGGGTTCGCTCTCCCGCTCAGTCCTCGATGATCTCGCCGGTCGCGGTGTTGACCGCGGGGACGGCCTGGCGGTCCCCGGCCAGGGCCGCGGCGACCGTCTCCGCGGTCCTGCGGCCCACTCCCGGTACCTCGCAGATCTCCTCGATCGTGGCGGCGCGCAGTCGCTTGACCGATCCGAAGTGCTTGAGCAGGGCCTTCTTCCGGGTCTCCCCGAGGCCGGGTACGGCGTCGAGGGGACCCTTCCTTATCGATTGTGACCGCTTGCCCCGCTGGTAGCGGATCGCGAAGCGGTGCGCCTCGTCACGGACCCGTTGCAGGAGGTAGAGCCCCTCGCTGGAACGGGGCAGGATCACCGGGTCGTCGTCGCCCGGCAGCCAGACCTCCTCAAGGCGCTTGGCGAGTCCGCACACGGCGACGTCGTCGACGCCGAGCTCGTCCATCGCCCTGCGGGCGGCGGCCACCTGCGGCTGCCCGCCGTCCACCACCACGAGCTGGGGCGGGTAGGCGAACCGCTTGGGGCGGCCGTCCTCGTCCCGGGGAGACGCCGGAGCGTCCTCCTCCGGTTCCTCGACGGCCCACTCACCGGTCTTCTCCCGCTCCCTGAGGTAGCGGCGGAACCGGCGGGAGACGACCTCGTGCATGGCGCGGACGTCGTCCTGGCCGCTGAAGCCCTTGATCTGGAACCGCCGGTACTCGCTCTTCCTCGCCAGGCCGTCCTCGAAGACGACCATCGAGGCGACCACGTCGTCGCCCTGGAGGTGGGAGACGTCGAAGCACTCGATGCGCAGCGGCGCCGAGTCGAGCCCCAGGGCCTCGGCGATCTCCTCAAGGGCGCGCGAGCGGGTCGTCAGGTCCGAGGCGCGCTTGGTCTTGTGCAGGGCCAGGGACTGCTGGGCGTTGCGCTGCACGGTCGCCATCAGGTCGCGCTTGTCGCCGCGCTGCGGAACGCGCAGGCCGACGCGTGAGCCGCGGCGTTCCCCCAGCCACTCGACCAGCGGCTCGGAGGGCTCGGGCAGCGCCGGGACCAGCACCTCCTTGGGCACGCTCTCGCCGCTCTCCTCGCCGTAGAGCTGCTGGAGCGCCGCCTCCACGAGGTCGGCCGTGGTCACGTTCTCGACGCGGTCGGTGACCCAGCCGCGCTGGCCGCGCACCCGGCCGCCGCGGACGTGGAAGATCTGCACCGCCGCCTCAAGATCGTCCTCGGCGAGGGCGATCAGGTCGGCGTCGGTGGCGTCGGCGAGCACGACCGCGTTCTTCTCCAGGGCGCGGCGCAGGGCCTCGATGTCGTCGCGCAGCCGGCCTGCCCGCTCGTACTCCAGTGCCTCGGCCGCCCGGTGCATCTCCTCTTCGAGGCGCTTGAGGTGGGCGCCGGTGCGGCCGGCCATGAAGTCGCAGAACTCCTCGGCGAGCGCGCGGTGCTCATCGGGGTCGATCCGGCCGGTGCAGGGCGCGGAGCACTTGTCGATGTAGCCGAGCAGGCAGGGCCTGCCGACGGCCCGCGCCCGCTTGAAGACGCCGGCGGAGCAGGTGCGGATCGGGAAGACGCGCAGCAGCAGGTCGACGGTCTCCCGGATGGCCCACGCGTGGGCGTAGGGGCCGAAGTAGCGCACGCCCTTGCGCTTGGGCCCGCGCATGACCTGGGCGCGCGGGTACTCCTCGTTCATCGTGACGGCGAGCGACGGATAGCTCTTGTCGTCGCGGTACTTGACGTTGAACCTGGGGTCGTACTCCTTGATCCAGGAGTATTCGAGCTGGAGGGCCTCGACCTCCGTCGAGACGACGGTCCACTCCACGGACGAGGCCGTGGTGACCATGCTGGCCGTCCTGGGGTGCAGGCCCGCCAGGTCCTGGAAGTAGGAGGAGAGCCGCTGCCTGAGGCTCTTGGCCTTGCCGACGTAGATGACCCGTCGGTGGTCGTCGCGGAAACGGTAGACCCCGGGCGAGTCGGGAATCTCGCCCGGCCTTGGGCGGTAGCTTGAGGGGTCGGCCATGAACGCCACCCTACTGCCGCGCACTGACGGCGAGTGACGGTGTCACCAGCCGCGTTGGCGCCACTCCCCGAGGTGGGGCCGCTCCGCGCCCAGGGTCGTGTCGGCGCCGTGTCCCGGGTAGACCCAGGTCTCGTCGGGCAGCGGCGCGAACAGCTTGGCCTCCACGTCGCCGAGCAGCTGCTCGAACGCCCGGGCGTCGCCGCGGGTGTTGCCGACGCCGCCGGGGAAGAGCGAGTCGCCGGTGAAGACGTGCGGGTGCCCCTCCGGGTCGTCGTACACCAGCGCGACGGAGCCGGGCGTGTGGCCGACGAGCTGCCGCACGGCGAGCCGGCAGACGCCGACGGCGAGCTCCGCGCCGTCGTCGAGCGGCTGCTCGGTGGGCACCGGGATGCCCTCGGTGTCGGGGCGCCCGGCGTACGTGCGCGCGCCGGTGGCGCGCACCACTTCGTCGAGCGCCTGCCAGTGGTCGCCGTGCCGGTGGGTGGTGACGACGCCGGCGAGTCCGTCGTCCCCGATGAGGCCGAGCAGGGTGTCGGGCTCCGCGGCGGCGTCGATCAGCAGCTGCTCGCCGGTATCACGGCAGCGCAGCAGGTAGGCGTTGTTCTCCATGGGGCCGACCGCGACCTTGGTGATGATCAACTTCGCCAGCTCGTGGACGTCGGCCGGGCCGCCGACCGTGACAGTGCCGGTGTAGGTCATGGCGGCAGTCTGTCAGAGGGGCGGCGGCTGGGGCAGCGGGCCGCCGCTGGTGAGGCCGCTGCCCGAGGTGCGCCCGGTGAGCCAGCCGACCAGGGCCGCGGGGGTGCCGGCCACGACCCGCGGCTCGCCCTCCGCGGCGCCGGTCCGCCAGTGGCGGCCGTCCTCGGCCCGCAGTTCGAGCGGCGGCAGGGCGGGGTGGCCGGCGAAGCGGCGGGCCAGCTGCTCGACGGACCGGTCGACGAACGTGCCGGGCAGGTCGGCGACCGTGCGGCCGATGTCCAGGTCGATGTGGTGCAGCTCGATCTCGGTCAGCCTGCGGAACGGGAGGCCGGCCAGGGTGTCGACGACGCCGTTGCGCAGGGCCGCCGTGCGCTGCCACGCCGGGCCGGAGAGCCCGGCGGCCGTCTCCGCGAAGCGGGCGGCGCTTTCGCGCAGGTCCGCCCGGTGGAGGGCGGCGGGCCGGCGGGCACCGCGCTCGATGTCCGCGTTCCTGCTCTCCTCGCTCGGGTACATCGGGCGTCCGTGGATGACGTCGACCAGCGCGTCCGCGTTGCGGGCGAGGTGGGCGAGGACGTGGCCGCGGGTCCAGTCCGGGAGGCGCGAGGGAGCCGCCACCGCGTCGTCGTCCAGGGGCTCGACGGCGGCGAGAAGGCGTTCGGTCGCGTCCTTGAGTGCGGCGAGGTCCGCCTCGGGTCCGGTCATGATCGTCACGCTAGCCGAGTCACCCGATCGAGGGAAGGTGGCACGAAAGCGCCGGTAATCGAACGGGCGTGCTATAGGGTGCGGAGAGCAGGGGCGTGGCCGTTCGAGGGACGTTTGTCCGACGCCACCCATACCCTGGGACGGGGGTCCCCCGCTCCCGGGAGCCCCCGGACCACACAAGAAAGGTGCCCTTCGGCGTGGCCGACCGACTCATCGTTCGTGGCGCTCGCGAGCACAACCTGCGGAACGTCTCGCTCGACCTTCCGCGCGACTCGCTCATCGTCTTCACCGGGCTCTCGGGATCGGGGAAGTCCTCGCTCGCCTTCGACACGATCTTCGCCGAGGGCCAGCGCCGTTACGTGGAGTCGCTGTCCGCGTACGCCCGGCAGTTCCTCGGGCAGATGGACAAGCCCGACGTCGACTTCATCGAGGGGCTCTCACCCGCCGTCTCGATCGACCAGAAGTCGACCTCCCGCAACCCGCGCTCCACGGTCGGCACGATCACGGAGGTCTACGACTACCTTCGGCTGCTGTTCGCCCGCATCGGCAAGCCGCACTGCCCCGAGTGCCGGCGGCCCATCGCCAGGCAGTCGCCGCAGGCCATCGTCGACAAGGTGCTCGACCTGGAGGAGGGCAGCAGGTTCCAGGTGCTCTCCCCGCTGGTGCGCGAGCGCAAGGGCGAGTTCGCCGACCTCTTCGCCGATCTCCAGACCAAGGGCTACAGCCGGGCCCGCGTCGACGGCACCACGGTGCAGCTCACCGACCCGCCGAAGCTGAAGAAGCAGGAGAAGCACACCATCGAGGTCGTCGTGGACCGCCTGACCGTGAAGGACAGCGCCAAGCGCCGCCTCACGGACTCGGTGGAGACCGCGCTCGGCCTGTCGGGCGGCATGGTCGTGCTCGACTTCGTGGACCTGCCCGAGGACGATCCGCAGCGCGAGCGGATGTACTCGGAGCACCTGTACTGCCCCTACGACGACCTGTCGTTCGAGGAGCTGGAGCCGCGGTCGTTCTCGTTCAACTCCCCGTTCGGCGCCTGCCCCGAGTGCACCGGCATCGGCAGCCGCATGGAGGTCGACCCGGAGCTGATCGTCCCCGACCCGGAGAAGACGCTGGAGGAGGGCGCGATCCACCCGTGGTCCCACGGGCAGACCAAGGGCTACTTCAACCTGCTCATCGGCGCGCTCGGCGACGCGCTCAACTTCAGGACCGACATTCCGTGGCAGGGCCTGCCGCAGCGCGCGAAGAAGGCGCTGCTGAACGGCCACAAGACCAAGATCGAGGTCCGCTACGAGAACCGGCACGGCCAGGAGCGGGCCTACACGACCGCGTTCGAGGGGGTGCTGCCGTTCATCCGGCGGCGGCACGCCGAGGCCGAGAGCGACGCGGGGCGCGAGCGCTTCGAGGGCTACATGCGCGAGGCCCCCTGCCCGGCCTGCCACGGCACCCGGCTGAAGCCGCTCATCCTCGCGGTCACCGTGCAGGACCGGTCGATCGCCGAGGTCGCCGGCATGTCGATCAGCGAGTGCGCCGACTTCCTGCGGAGCCTGCGGCTGTCCGACCGCGAGAAGACCATCGCCGAGCGCGTCCTCAAGGAGGTCAACGAGCGGCTGCGCTTCCTGGTCGACGTCGGCCTCGACTACCTCTCGCTCGACCGCGCCGCCGGCACGCTCTCGGGCGGCGAGGCGCAGCGCATCCGGCTCGCCACGCAGATCGGGTCCGGCCTCGTGGGCGTGCTCTACGTCCTGGACGAGCCCTCGATCGGGCTGCACCAGCGGGACAACCACCGGCTGATCGAGACGCTGGTCCGGCTGCGCGACCTGGGCAACACGCTGATCGTCGTCGAGCACGACGAGGACACCATCCGCACCTCCGACTGGGTGGTCGACATCGGTCCCGGCGCCGGCGAGCACGGCGGTCGCGTCGTGCACAGCGGGCCGCTGGCCGAGCTGCTGGCCAACGAGGACTCGGTGACGGGCCAGTACCTGTCGGGCGCCCGGTCCATCCCGACGCCCGAGCTGCGGCGCCCGGTCGCCCCCGGGCGGCGGCTCACCGTGCACGGGGCCCGCGAGCACAACCTGCGCGGGGTGGACGTCTCGTTCCCCCTCGGTGTGCTCACCGCGGTCACCGGGGTCTCGGGCTCGGGCAAGTCCACGCTGGTCAACGACATCCTGTACACCCACCTGGCCCGCGAGCTGAACGGCGCGAAGGCGGTGCCCGGGCGGCACACCCGGGTCACGGGGGACGAGCTGCTGGACAAGGTGGTGCACGTCGACCAGTCGCCGATCGGCCGGACCCCGCGGTCCAACCCGGCGACGTACACGGGCGTGTTCGACCACATCCGCAAGCTGTTCGCGGAAACGGTGGAGGCCAAGGTCCGCGGCTACCTGCCGGGGCGTTTCTCGTTCAACGTCAAGGGCGGTCGCTGCGAGAACTGCTCGGGCGACGGCACCATCAAGATCGAGATGAACTTCCTGCCCGACGTGTACGTCCCCTGCGAGGTCTGCCACGGCGCCCGCTACAACCGGGAGACCCTGGACGTGCACTACAAGGGGAAGTCCATCGCCGAGGTGCTGGACATGCCCATCGAGGAGGCGGTGGAGTTCTTCGAGGCCGTGCCCGCCATCGCCCGCCACCTGCGCACGCTGAACGACGTGGGCCTCGGGTACGTGCGGCTCGGCCAGCCGGCCCCCACGCTCTCCGGCGGCGAGGCGCAGCGCGTCAAGCTGGCCGCGGAGTTGCAGCGGCGCTCCACGGGCAGCACGGCCTACGTGCTGGACGAGCCCACCACCGGACTGCACTTCGAGGACATCCGCAAGCTGATCGGCGTCCTGTCCAACCTGGTCGACAAGGGCAACACAGTGATCGTCATCGAGCACAACCTCGATGTGATCAAGACCGCGGACTGGGTGATCGACATGGGCCCCGAGGGCGGGAGCGGCGGCGGCCTCGTCGTCGCCGAGGGCACCCCGGAGCAGGTGGCCTCCGTCCCGTCCAGCCACACCGGCAAGTTCCTGCGGGACCTGCTCGGCGACGCCGTCACCGACTCCCCGGGACTGCGCCCGGCCCCGAACGGCACGGGAGGGTCCGCGCGCGGCAAGGCCGCGGGGACCGGCGGCACCGCAGGCGGGGCCGGGACCGCGGGGAAGCGGTCCGCGGGACGTGCCCGGTCGTCACGCAAGGGCTGATATAGGGCAGTTGTTCTCCGGAAGTTCCCGACGGCACCCTGGCGGGGGACGCACTCCCTTGGAACGCTGACCGCCGGCCGTGTGAACGCGCGGCCACGGCAAGCGTTCCAAGGGAGTTCCTGTGTCACGACTGGTGGTGCGCCGAAGACTGGGCGCACGTTCGCTCATCGCGGTGGGGGCCGCCTCGGCCCTGGCCGTCGGCCTGGCCCCGCCGGGCGCGACGGCCGCGCCGGCCTCCGCCGCGGCCGTCGCGGCGGCGGCGCCCGCCGCGGCAACGACGGGAGTGGCCGAGGGCGACGGTCTCGAACTGTCGCGCACCGAACACCCCGTCGCGCCCGGCGCCGAGCTGACGACGTTTCGCAGCCTCGAATCCGACAAGTGGCTGAGCGCGCAGGCGCTCACCGTCGACCTCACCAGCGACCTGCGCGTCGACTACCTCTCAGGCGACGAGGTCGCCGCGTCCGCGCCCGTCGGTGAACTCGCCGCCGCCCACGACCCGGGCGAGGGCCGCACCACCGTCGCGGCCATCAACGGCGACTTCTTCGACATCAACGCCACCCAGGCGCCGCTCGGCGCCGGCATCTCGGGCGGCGAACTGGTGCAGTCCCCCAGCCCCCGCGGCGCGGGCACTCCGGTCACCGAGGCCGTCGGCATCGGCCCCGAGAGCGCGGGCCGCATCCTGGAACTGTACTTCGACGGCACCGTCACCCTGCCGGACGGCGAGGCGCCGCTCGCGGCCTACAACGCGGCCCGCCTGCCCGCCGGCGGCATCGGCCTCTACACCCCCCGGTGGGGCGAGGCCGACCGCGCCCCGGCCACGGAGTCCGCGGCCGATGTCACCGAAGTCGTCGTCGAGGACGGCCTGGTGACGTCCGTCGCGGACAAGCCCGGCAGCGGCCCGATACCCGATGGCGCGTTCGTGCTGCTCGGCCGCGACTCCGGGGCCGCGACCCTCGCGTCGCTGGCCGCGGGTGACGCGGTCACCACCGAGTACGCGCCGCGCACGGGCGACGGCGGTCCCGTTCCGCACACCGCCGTCGGAGGTCGCGGGCTGCTCGTGGTCGACGGCGAGCCGCAGAACTGGGAGGGCCGGCCGAACAACGCCACGGCGCCCCGCACCGCGGTCGGCTTCTCGCGCGACGGCCAGGACATGTACATCCTCACCGTCGACGGCCGGCAGTCCCACTCGGGCGGCGTGACCCTGACCGAACTGGCCGTCATGATGGCCGACCTCGGCGCCCACAACGCGCTCAACCTCGACGGCGGCGGCTCGACCACGTTCCTCGCGCGGGAACCGGGGGACGCCGCGCCCGAGGTCGTCGGCAGCCCCTCGGACGGCCACCAGCGTTCCGTACCCAACGGCCTCGCCATCACCGCGCCCCGGGGCAGCGGTGAGGTCACGGGCTTCCGCGTCACCACCACCGCGGACCCGGCCGCCTCCCCCACCGGGGACACCGTGGCCGGCGGCCACCCCGACCGCGTCTTCCCCGGCCTCACCCGGCAGTTGACGGCGATCGCGCACGACGAGACCTACGGGCCCGCCGACTCCCCCGCGCCCCGCTGGCGCTCCGCGCGCCCCCACGTGGGAACGGTCGACGCCGGCGGCGTCTTCCACGCCGAACGCTCCGGCACCGCGCAGGTCACCGCCACCCGGCACCTCGCCCGCGGCGCCATGGAGCTGACCGTGCTCGGAGAGCTGCGGCGGGTCGAGCCGACCACGCAGCGCGTGGGCCTGGCCGGGCCCGAGGCGGAGGGCTCCTTCGGGCTGCTCGGCTACGACGCGGCGGGCAACTCCGCGCCGATCGAGCCCGCCGACGCGGAACTCTCGTACGACACCTCGCTGTTCAGCATCGAGCCGGACCCGGGGGCCGGGGGCTTCCGCGTCTCCTCGCTCTCCTCCGCGGCCTCCGCTTCCGGCGTCGTCGAGGTCTCGGTGGGCGGCGTCACCACCGCCCTGGCCATCACCGTCGGCCTGGAGGACACGGTCGTCGCCGACTTCGAGGACGCCGAGGACTGGGCGTTCAGCCACGCCCGCGCCGCCGGCTCCCTGGCCGCCGAGCCCGAGGGGTACGACGGCACCGCGCTCCGCATGAGCTACGACTTCGGGCTGAGCACCGCCACCCGGGCCGCCTACGCGACGCCGCCGGCGAACATCCCCGTGCCCGGCCAGCCGCAGAGCTTCACCCTGTGGGTCGAGGGGGACGGCCACGGCTCCTGGCCGTCCCTGCACCTCACGGACGCCCACGGCACCAGCCAGGTGCTGCGCGCCGAGCACGTCACCTGGGAGGGCTGGCGCCAGCTCACCTTCGACGTGCCCGAGGGCGTGGCGTACCCGCTGTCGGTGCGCCGCTTCTACCTGGCGGAGACCCGCCAGGACGCGGCGTACGCGGACGAGGTCGTCATCGACGACCTGCGGGCCCAGACGCCGCCCGCGGTCGACCTGCCGCCCGCCGCGCCCTTCGACGACCCGCTCATCGGCACGGGCGCCGAGGCCGCCGCGCGCGACTGGCAGTTCGCCGTCGTCTCCGACGCGCAGTTCGTCGCCCGCAACCCCGACAGCGACCTGGTCGCCGCGGCCCGCCGCACGCTGCGCGAGGCGCGGGCGGCCGACCCGGACTTCGTCGTCATCAACGGCGACTGGGTGGACGAGGGCTCACCCGCCGATCTGGAGTTCGCCCGGGACATGATCGAGGAGGAGCTGGGCGACGACCTGCCCTGGTACTACCTGCCGGGCAACCATGAGGTGATGGGCGGCTCGATCGAGACGTTCGAGGCCGAGTTCGGCGAGAGCCCGCACACGTTCGACCACGAGGGCACGCGTTTCATCACCCTCGACACCTCGTCGCTGTCGCTGCGCGGCGGCGGCTGGGACCAGGTCAACGAGCTGCGCGAGCAACTCGACGACGCGGCGTCCGACCGGTCCGTCGGGTCGGTCGTGGTCATGGGCCACGTGCCGCCGCGCGACACCACGCCGCAGCCGGCGAGCCAGCTGACGGACCGGCTGGAGGCCGACCTCCTGGAGGACTGGCTGGCCGAGTTCCGCAGGGAGACCGGCAAGGGTGCCGCCTACTTCGGCGCCCACGTCGGCCTCTTCGACTCCTACCACCAGTCCGGCGTGCCGTACTTCATCGGCGGCAACGCGGGCAAGAACCCGTCGGCCCCCGCGGCCGAGGGCGGCTTCACCGGGTGGGCGCTCGTCGGGGTCGACGAGGTGTCCCGCGGCGAGCAGATGTGGGCCAGGCAGCACCCCTACGAGGCCCTGCCCGACTGGCTGACGGTGCAGACCAGGCCGCACGTCGACGCGTTGGCGCTCCAGGCCCCCACCGCCCTGCGGGTGGGCGAGACCGCAGATGCCGGGGCCGTGGTCACCCAGGACGGCCGCGAGGTACCCGCGGCCTCGCGGGTGAGCACCGACTGGTCGGGCTCGCGCGGGCTGCACGTCGGCGCGGCCGACGAGGCGGGCCCCCGCGACGTCGCCGCGTTCGACCCGGCGACCGGGGAGCTGACCGGCCTGCGCGCCGGCACGGTCACGCTCCAGGCCACCGTGGGCGACACGCGGGAGTCGACACGGCTGCGGGTCACCGGCTGACGCCGGCCGCGGGGCCGGCGGCGGTGCCGGCCCCGCGGGGTCACTTGAGGCCGACCTCCCGCATCTGCCGCAGCTCCTTCTTCATGTCGGACACCTCGTCCCGCAGCCGGGCGGCGATCTCGAACTGGAGCTCGGCCGCCGCGGCCCGCATCCGCTCGGTCAGCTGCTCGATGGCCTCGGCCAGCTCGGCCGCCGGCCGGTCGGTCAGCTCCTTCGCGTCCTTCTTCCCGCCACCCGCGGGGACCGAGGGCACCGGCGCCCTGCCCTTCTCCGCGCCCTGCCGGTAGCCGGTCCCGAGCAGGTCCCTGGTGTCGACCTCCTCGCGGGCGATGGTCGCCACGATGTCGTTGATCTTCTTCCGGAGCGGCTGCGGGTCGATGCCGTGCGCCTCGTTGTAGGCGATCTGCTTGATCCGGCGCCGGTTGGTCTCCTCGATCGCCTTCTCCATCGCGGGGGTGACCCGGTCGGCGTACATGTGCACCTGCCCCGAGACGTTCCGCGCGGCGCGGCCGATGGTCTGGATCAGCGACGTGCCCGAGCGCAGGAAGCCCTCCTTGTCCGCGTCGAGGATCGCGACCAGCGACACCTCCGGCAGGTCGAGCCCCTCCCGCAGCAGGTTGATGCCCACCAGCACGTCGAACTCGCCCGAGCGCAGCTCGCGCAGCAGCTCCACGCGCCGCAGCGTGTCGACATCGCTGTGCAGGTAGCGCACGCGGATGCCCAGCTCCACGAAGTAGTCCGTCAGGTCCTCGGCCATCTTCTTGGTCAGGGTCGTCACCAGGACCCGCTCGTCGCGCTCCGCGCGCACCCGGATCTCGTGCACCAGGTCGTCGATCTGCCCCTCGGTCGGCTTCACGACCACCTCGGGGTCGATCAGGCCGGTGGGCCGGATGATCTGCTCCACCACGCCGTCGCCCCGGGACAGCTCGTAGGCGCCCGGAGTCGCCGAGAGGTAGACCGTCTGGCCGATGCGCCGCTGGAACTCCTCCCACTTCAGCGGCCGGTTGTCCATGGCCGACGGCAGCCGGAAGCCGTGCTCGACCAGGGTCCGCTTGCGGGAGGCGTCCCCCTCGTACATGGCGCCGATCTGCGGCACGGTGTTGTGCGACTCGTCCACGACCAGCAAAAAGTCCTCGGGGAAGTAGTCGAGCAGCGTGTAGGGCGGCGAGCCGGTGTCCCGGCCGTCGATGTGCAGCGAGTAGTTCTCGATGCCGGAGCAGGTACCGATCTGGCGCATCATCTCGATGTCGTACGTGGTGCGCATCCGCAGCCGCTGCGCCTCAAGGAGCTTGCCCTGCCGCTCCAGCTCCGCGAGCCGGCCGCCCAGCTCGGCCTCGATGGCGGAGACCGCGCGCTCCATGCGCTCGGGCCCGGCCACGTAGTGCGAGGCGGGGAACACGTAGAGGTGCGTGTCGTCGGAGATGACCTCGCCGGTGAGGGGGTGCAGCGTCGACAGCGCCTCGATCTCGTCGCCGAACATCTCGATCCGGACGGCCAGCTCCTCGTACACGGGGAAGATCTCGATCGTGTCGCCCCGCACCCGGAACGTGCCCCGGGTGAACGCCAGGTCGTTGCGCGTGTACTGGATGTCGACGAAACGACGCAGCAGCGCGTCCCGGTCGATCTCCTGGCCCACCTTCAGCGGCACCATGCGGTCCACGTACTCCTGCGGGGTGCCCAGGCCGTAGATGCACGAGACCGAGGCCACCACGACCACGTCGCGCCGGGTCAGCAGCGCGTTGGTCGCGCTGTGCCGCAGCCGCTCGACCTCCTCGTTGATCGAGGAGTCCTTCTCGATGTACGTGTCCGTCTGCGGCACGTACGCCTCGGGCTGGTAGTAGTCGTAGTAGGAGACGAAGTACTCGACGGCGTTGTTCGGCAGCAGCTCGCGGAACTCGTTGGCCAGCTGGGCGGCCAGCGTCTTGTTCGGCGCCATGACCAGCGTCGGGCGCTGGAGCCGCTCGATCATCCACGCGGTGGTCGCGGACTTCCCCGTGCCCGTGGCGCCGAGCAGCACCACGTCCTTCTCGCCCCCCCGCACGCGCTTCTCCAGCTCGGCGATGGCCGCGGGCTGGTCGCCGCTGGGCTGATACGGGCTGACGACCTCGAAGGGCGCCACCGTGCGTTCGATCTCTGAAACGGGCCGCATGTCCTCCACCGTACGGCTCGCCACTGACAACCGGGGACCGCCTACCGTCCGCCGTCCGCTGTTCAACTGTCGGTCACCGGCCCCCTCCCCGCTCGTTTCCGCCGGCCGGGCAGCCTCCCCCCGTCCGGTCTCAAAGAACCCAAGGAGTCCCCCCCATGCCGTTCACCACATCCGCCGGCTGGATCGGCTGGGTCGGCTGGCTGGCCGGCCTCGCGCTGACCGCGTTCGGCCTGGCCCCCACCGCCTCGGCGGACCAGGGCGATGCGCCGGTCCAGTGGGCGCGGCCGGCCGGCGCCGGCCAGGGGCCGCTCGTCGTCGCGCACCGCGGCGCGTCGGGGCACGCCCCGGAGAACACGCTGGCGGCGGCGGACGCGGCCGACCGCCTCGGCACGACCTGGGTGGAGACCGACGTCCAGCGCACCGCCGACGGCGAGCTGGTACTCGTGCACGACACGACCCTCGCCAGGACCACGAACGTCGAGCAGGTCTTCCCCGACCGGGCGCCGTGGAACGTGTCCGACTTCACCGCGGCCGAGATCGCGCGGCTGGACGCGGGCAGCTGGTTCGGCGAGGAGTTCGCCGGTGAGCCGGTGCCGACGCTGGCGCGCTTCCTCGACCGCCTCGCGCGCAACGACCAGCGGCTGCTGCTGGAGATCAAGGCGCCGCACCTCTACCCGGGCATCGAAGCGGACATCCTGGCCGAACTGTCCGCGAAGGGCTGGCCCGGCGAGCAGCACCCGGGCGAGCGGTTGGTCGTGCAGAGTTTCGACGCGGGCTCGGTCAGGACCGTGCACGAACTCGCGCCGGAGCTGGAGACCGGGTTCATCGGCACCCCGGCCGTCGCCGACATCCCGGCGTACGCGACCTGGGCCGACCAGATCAACCCCAGGCACCGCGACCTCACCGCGGACTACGTCGCGCGCATCCAGGCCGCCGAGGGCCCGCACGGGCGCCCCGTCGAGGTCCACACGTGGACGGTCGACGACGGCCCCACCGCGCGGGCCGTCGCGGATCTCGGCGTGGACGGGATCATCAGCAACTTCCCCGACGTGGTCCGCGCGGCACTCGACGGCTGACGGCCCCGCGCCGACGTATGGCGGCCGGGCGGCGTGGGCATCACCCCTTTCGGCGGCGTGCCCGGCACCGCCAGGAGGAGGCCCCGATGGTTGCGCCCGCCCGGCCCGCGGCGGCCCTCACGTGGAAGGCGCTGCGCGCCCGCGGCTGGACGCCGGGGCTGGTGCGGGCGTTCCTCGGCGGGCCCGACCTGGCCACGCCCACCGGCCTCTTCCTGGCCTCGCGCGTGCTGGACGCGGAGCGCAGGCCCGACTTCGTCGCGGCGCGCGCCCTGGGGCGCCGGCGGGCCGACGTGCTGCGGCGGGCGCGGGCCGGGCGGCGCGAGCGCGCCCTGGCGGCGATCCGCGAGGCCGGCCTCGACCTGCCCGCGCTGTCGCCCGCCGAGCTGGCGGAGCGCGCGGTGGTGCACCGGAACCTGCGGGAGGCCCAGCGCGCGGTCGCGTCGTTCGGGTACCGGCCGAGGGCCGCGAGCGCGGCCGGTGCGCGGCCCGGGGAGCTGGCCCGCTGGCAGGTCGAGTACCTGCGGCACGTGCTGGCCGGTCACGGGGCACTGCTTGAGGCGCTGCCGCCCGGGGCGTGCAGGGCCGAGGGTCGCCGGCTCCTCACCGAACGGATCTTCGAAGCGATCACGGCCGCCTATCCGGCGCTGGAACCGGAGTGCCGCAGGCAGCGGACCGCCGCGCTGACGCGCTGATGCGCCCGGCGCGGGGGTGCGCCGGGCGGAGCGTTGCGTTGCGGTGGGGCGCAGGCGAGGTGCCGAGCGCCCCTCGGGTTCGCGAGTCGCGGGTGCGCCGTCGGGTCACACGTCCGCGCCCTGCTCCCGCAGGAACGCCATGGGGTCGATGGCCGTTCCGTAGCCCGCCGCGGTCCTGACCTCGAAGTGCAGGTGCGGGCCGCTGCTGTTTCCTGTGTTGCCGGAACGGGCGATCTCCTCGCCGGTGCCGACCTTCTGCCCGGCTTCGACGCCGACCTCGGAGAGGTGCGCGTACTGGGTGAACGTGTCGTCGTCGTGCTTGACCACGACGGCGTTGCCGTAGGCGGGGCCGTCGCCGGCGCCGTTGCCGCCGGCCTTGACGACGGTGCCCTCGTGGACGGCGCGCACGGGGGTGCCGACGTCCACGGCGAAGTCCTGGCCGCTGTGCTTGCTCGCCCAGCGGTCACCGCTGTTGCCGTACGTGGCGGTCAGCGCGTAGTCCTCCTCGATCGGCGCGACCCAGGAGCCGGTCCGCTCGGCCGCGGGCTCGCCCGCGGTGGCCCCGGACACGGCGGAGGGCGCCTCGGTGGTGAGGGGGCCGCCACCGGTGGCAGCGGCGGCACCCGTGAGGGCGACGGACCCGCACACGCTGGCCGTGACGACGGCGACGGCGCGGGTGCGGAAGCGGTGGAGGCCGCGGGCGCGGTGCGTGACGTGCTCGGTCATGGGGACCACCTCGGGAGAGTCGGGGTTCCGGCCTTGCCCGGCCGGGTGAATCTCCTGGGTAGGCGGTGGCGCCCGAACCCGGCAAGCGACCGCGCCACGAAGGGGGGTCGTAGCCGCGCCCGGCGGAATACGGGGGCTCGCGCGCCGGCCGGGGCGCGCCACCCGCGGTCCTGGGACCCCGGGGCAGCGGGCCCGCGACCTGGCACGGCGCGCCCCCGGGCACCAGGTCGGCCGGCGCCTTGCGGCATGGGTCCCGGCCGCTCGGGACCTGGGTCCTGGGTCCTTGGCCTCCCGCCGCTGCGAAGGTGCTTCGTAGTCGCGGGAGGCGGGGTGAGGAGCGTCACGGCCCGGGGTGCGCGCCGTTGCGCCGGGGCGCGGGCGGGCGCACGCCGTCAGCGTGTGAACAGCTCGAACGGAACGCACCGCCGCCCGCCGAACCTGGCCGCGGCCTCGTCCGCCATCGTGGTGTGCAGCTCACGGGCGTAGGCCGCGGGCTCCTGGTCGCCGAGCGCCGTGAGGTAGGCGCGGTGCTCGGCGAGCGAGGCGATGGCGCGTTCCAGGGCCGGCTCCCCGACGGCCTGGGCATGGGTGGCCTGCGGCGACCCGGCGACCGCGACCCAGCGCACCCCGTCCCACGGGCCGGGGCCGTCCTGGCCCAGCTGCTCGGGGAAGATCCAGCGGTTCCCCGCGTCCCCCGCCGCGTCGAGCACGGCCCGGCCGACGATCCGGTGGTCGGGCGTGTTCCACACGCGGCCGTCCCAGGCCCAGGTGTCGTGGTGGTTGAGCGTGATCAGCAGGTCAGGCCGGTGCGCCCGGATCGCGGCGGTCAGGTCCCGGCGCAGTCCGACGCCCCCCTCGATCACGCCGTCCTTGTGGTCGAGGAAGGTCACCGACTCGACGCCGACGAGCGCGGCGCTCGCGCGCTGCTCGGCCGCCCGCACCCGCGCGCTCTCCTCGGGCGGCATGGTGTCGATGCCCGCCTCGCCCCGGGTGACCAGCAGGTAGGCCACCTCCCGGCCGGCGTCCGTCCACTCGGCGACCGCCGCCGCCGCGCCGTACTCCAGGTCGTCCGGGTGCGCGACGACGGCAAGCGCGCGCCGCCAGTCGGTGGGCATGGGGGCCAGGGGCTCGGTCACCGCGAAGTCTCCTCGCTGATCCGGTCGCTGATCTTCGTCCTCCGGCCTGTCACCCTAAGCCGTCTCCCACGCCGGCGTCCCCGGACCGCGAGGGGCGCGTCACCCCGGCCGACCGGCACGGCGCTCCGCCGCCCGCGGTCCTGGCGGCCGGCGCGGTCACCCCCGCCGGGGGATGAGCGGCCAGGCCGGCTCGACGACGGCCGCAGGCTTCCCTGTGCGCCGCAGGTGGGCCTGCAAGGAGACCGACTGCTCGGCCGCCGCCCGCACCTGGAGGGCGTGCAGGTCGGACAGCGGCATCGTCCCGACGGGCCGGTGCCGCTCGCCCATGCGGCGCACCACGAGAGCGGCGGCCACGGCGTCCGCACGCGCGTCGTGGGCGGCGTCGAGCGGCACCCCGTAGTGGGCGCACAGCGCGTGGAGCGCCCGCTTCCCCCGCCGGCACTTGTCGACATGTTTGTCTATCACCAGCGGGTCGATGACCGGCCGCGGCGCCTCGCCCAGGCGCTCGGTGACCGACGCGATCGCATACCGCAGGCACTCGCGGTCGAGCAGCGACAGGTCGTAGCGCGCGTTCATCACCACCAGCGGCGTCCCCGAACGCAGCCCCTCCGCGACCGCCCCGGCTATCTCCGCTATGGCCGCGGCGGCCGGCCGCCCGTGCGCGCGGGCCCGCTCCGTCGAGATGCCGTGGATTGCCGACGCCTGCCGGGGTATCGCGACTCCCGGATCGAGCAGCCAGGTCCGCTCGTCCGAGACGGCGCCGTCGGGCGCCAGGCGCACCACCGCCGCCGTGACGATGCGGTCGGCCTCGACGTCGGTCCCCGTGGTCTCCAGATCGAACGCCATCAGGGGTTCGTCGAGCCAGCTCATCGGGCACCGCCCGGCCCCAGCGGGGGACGCCGGGACGCCGGCGCGCCCCGCCCGGCCCCAGTCCCGCGCGCGCCGCCCGCGCAACTCCCCGCGCCCGCACGCGGGTTCACCGGTCCACCGGCCGAATCCCCTCCCGTGGCCATCCCGTCAGCGCCAGCCGTGCCGCAGCCGGAGGCTGTGCACCACACGGTGGAAGCGCGCGCGGTCCAGCGCGCACGCCTCCCGCCGCATGCCGTCCGGGTGCACGCGCAGCACCCGGTCGAGGTCCACCCAGGAGTCGCGCCCGGCGCGGTCCCAGGGACCGGTGCCGAGCGGGAGCCAGGCGTCGCCCTGCGCCCGCCCGCGGCTGCTGAGTTGAACGGCGAGCAGCGTGTCACGTCCCGCCTCCCGCGCGACGACCAGGACGGGGCGGTCCTTGCCCCGCCCGTCGTTCTCCTCGTAGGGCACCCAGGTCCAGACGATCTCCCCGGGGTCCGGATCGCCGTCCGGCTCGGGGGCGTACGCGGTGCGCACCGGCCCGACGGCGCGGGGCGCGATCTCGACGGTGGCGGCCGGGCCGCCGCGCCCCGGTATGCGGACTGTGTCCATGCGGTCCATGGCGAACACCGTATCGCCGCCCGCCGACAGCACCGCGGGTCGTGGTGCGCCGCCGGGGCTGTCAGTGGCGTCACCTAACGTTTCCCGCATCGAGTCCGGCCGCACCGGCGGCCGGAGGGGGAAGGAGCCTGCCGTGCCCGAGACCACCTATCTGGAACTGTCCGAGGACGGCGGCGGTGCGCACAAGTTCTACGAGGTGTCGGTGAACGGGACCGAGGTGTCCGTGCGTTACGGCCGCATCGGTACGGAGGGGCAGCTGCGGACGACGGCGTTCGCGACACCGCAGAAGGCCAGGGACGCCGCCGCCAGGAAGATCGGCGAGAAGGTGCGCAAGGGGTACGAGCCCGCGGTGCGGGGAGGGCGCGCGGCGCGGCCGGTGACGCGGCGCCAGGTGACCTCGGCGCCCTCAACGGCCCGTGCGGTCGCGCCGGTGCTCTGGCGGTTCAGGACCGGCGCCGCCGCGTTCGGCATCCACATCGACGAGGACCGCTGCTGGGTGGGGAACCAGCACGGCGACGTGCACACCCTGGCGCACGACGGCGAGGTGCTGGCCCACTACCGGCTGCCGGACGGCGTGAAGTGCCTCGTGGCGGACGACTTCTGGATCTACGCGGGCTGCGACGACGGCACGGTGTACGACCTGTCGTCGAAACTGCCCTTCGCCGCCTACGAGATAGCGGCCGACGTGGACATCTTCTGGCTCGACATCCACGAGGGTGTGCTCAACGTGGCGGACCGCCAGGGCGGGCTGACGGTCATCGACCACGAGGACGAGTTCCAGTGGTCGCGGCGCAGCACCGGGGACCACGCCTGGATGGTGCGCCGGGACGCCGGGGCCGTGTACCACGGCCACGGACGCGGGGTCACGGCCTACTCACCGGACGGCGGACGGGAGTTGTGGCACACGGCCACCAGGGGCGCGGTGCTGTTCGGCTGGCAGGAGCACGACGCGGTGTACGCGGGCACCGACCGGCGGGTGGTGCAGCGGCTGGCCAAGCGCGGCGGGCGGGTGGAGGCGACGTACGCGTGCGACACGGTCGTGTACTCGTGCGCGGCGGCGCCCGACGGCCGGTACGTGTTCGCCGGCGACAGCGCCTCGTCGGTGTACTGCTTCGCGCAGGACGGCACGCGGTTGTGGAAGCTGGGCACCGGGGCGGGCTCTGCGCTGTCGATGCAGTACCTGAACGAGCAGTTGTTCGTGGTGACCACCGACGGCTCCCTCGCGTGCATCGACGCGAGCGAGGCGGCCATCGCGGCGGCGCAGAACGGCCGGGTCCCCACCGCGCTGGACGTGAAGTCGGCCGCGGCGCTGCCCACGTACACGCCGGCCGCCGCGCCGCGGACGGTGTCCGCGATGCCGAGCGGCGGCGTGCTCGTGGAGTGCGTGCAGGACGGTCCCCGGCTGCGGATGCGGGTCCTGACGGACGGCTACGACCCGGAGTGGAACGTGCAGTTCCCCCGGCGGATCCGGCAGGCCGGCGCGCGGTACGTCGTGGACTCGGTGCACGCCTCGGACGGCGGGTTCTACCGGGTGCGCGGGGAGATACGGCGGCTCGCCTGAACGGGCCCCGCGGCTGCGGGCGTTCGTCGCGGTGATGCGTCGCGGTGATCAGAAGCGGGCCGTGCGCAGGGTCCGTTCCCGCACCGAGTCGAGGAACCCGGGCACCTCCTCCATGGTGGTGCCGGTGCACTGGATGATCAGGTCCATCACGTCGCCCGCGGAGAGCGCGCCGACCACCGGGTGCACGTGGGCGAGGCCGATGCGCTCCTCCATGCGCTTCAGGACGTGGATCGCGAGGTTCAGCTCGGGTACCCGGCTGGTATGGCCGAAGTCGATGTTCTGCCTGATCACCCACATCTCCGGGATGATCTGGCCGAACACGATGACGTGCGCCAGCGCGAACATGGACCGCGCGCACTGCCGGGCGCTCTCCTCCGTCTCGTCCTGGAGGGCCTTGACGGCCTCCTCGTCCTCCGCGAGATGCGCCTGGATCAGGGCGACCGCGTGCAGCACTTCCTCGGTGTCGTACGGCCTTTCGACGTCCTCCATCGCTACCACCCCTGATAACTCTGCGTCGACGACATGGGCACCCAGTGTGGCAGTTCGCGGGCGGGGGCGGGGCGGTCCGCGGGGGATTGCCCCCCGTCGCATGCTCTTTCGGTCACTCGGCGGAGAGCCGCCCCGCCCCGCTCCAGGCCGGGCGCCGCGGATCGTCGGCGCGCACGACCACGTCCGCGACCGCCGCCGGGTCCACCTCCGCCTCGTAGCGGGCGAACGCGGGCAGGGTCCACCGTTCCGCCTCGTCCGTCCTGCGGGCCAGGGCGGCGGGTGACAGGCTCAGGTGCACGGCCAGTTCGGCCGGGAACCACCGCCCGAGGAGGAACGTGCCGTGCACGAGGAGCACGCCGCCCGGGGGCAGCGTGACGTACGGGCTGCGCGTGGCCCGGTCGCGCTCGGCGTCCCACAGATCGGGCAGCACCCGGCCGCTGCCGCCCGCGTCCGTGGGCGTGAACACCTCGCGCCACAGCGCCCCGGTGTCGAGCCACAGGTCGTAGTAGGCGTCGGCGTCGTGCCTGCCGTACTCCAGGCGCAGCGACGCGGCGCGCAGAAAGCCCTCCGCGCCCACCAGCAGGGCGGGCCGGCCCTTCAGGCGCAGGGCCTCGGCGAGTTCACGGGCCCGCTCCCCCGGCCGGGCCGCGGGCGCGCCGTCGATCAGCACCCGCGGCCACCCGCCCTCGTCGGACGGCCGCAGGGCGGCCACCCGCTCGGCGAGTGCCGCGGCCAGTCGTTCCCAGGTGATCGCTTCGAGTCGCACGGGTCCATCCTGCCGGGCCCGAGGACCGCGCGGGCCCGCGGCGACGGCGGGCCGGGCGCGGCACGGACGGACGTCGGGCGCCACCGCCCCGCGAGCGCGCCCCGGTGGGACGCCGGCCCGGATGCCGGCGTGGCGCGCGGGGCGCACCGCGCACGCCCCCGCCCCGACTGCCTCCACGCGCGGAAGGCGGCCTTTCCAGGGGGCCCGCGGGCCCGCACGATAGAACGCATGGACACTCAGACCGGTCCGGCACGTCTCGATCAGCGCATCGAGTCGCTGCGTGCCCGACTGCCCGCGGGCCAGTTCATCCTGCTGATGCGCGTCTTCAACGCCTGCCTCGCCGGCGGCGGCAGCGACGTGTCCCGGCTGCACCTGACGCCGGAGGAACAGGAGCTGTTCACACCCGAGGTGCAGGGCGAGATCGTCGCACTCCTCGGACTCGCCCTGCCCGGGACGCACGGGACGCCTCTGCGGGCCGCCTGAGACCCCCGGGGCCGCGCGGGCGACCGCCGGGCCTCGCCCTGCCGCCGGAACGCGCCTCACCCGCCGGGTTCTTCCTCCCCCAGGTCGGTCCCGCCGTGCGCCTCGGGCGGCTGCTCCGGGTCCCAGTCGGATGGACGCGGCGGCTCGGGCCCGTCGGCCCCGAGTCTGACCAGCCGCTCCAGCCTGGTGACGCGGAACTCCCTGCCGAGGATCGGGATGGTGTCGAGCCGCTCGGTCTCCAGCCGGGCGACCGCCCGCGCGCACTGGCCGAGCTGCTCGTCCGTCAGCTGCCGCGCGCCCGGGTCGAGCAGCCCGAGCTGGTCGGCGAAGACGTTCCGCAGCTCCCCGGGCATCTCCGGCAGGCCGGAGGGCCGCCGTTCCTCCCTGAGGCCCATGGGCAGCAGCGCCTTGAGGCGGAGCGCCAGGCCGTCCCGCGCCTCCTGCGGCGTGTCGGAGCCGGTGGCCCGCGGCGTCCAGCCGCTCCCCGGCCCGCGGGCGAACACGCCGAACGCCGGCGGCAGCAGCACCCCGCCCGGATACGCGTCCCGCGCCACCACCGAGTCGGCGCGCACGTCGGACGGGATCGCGGCCGAGGTGTAGGCGAACCGCAGCAGTTCGAGCTTGAGGATCCCCTCCGACATGCCGGTCGCGGCGGTCGGGTCCAGCAGGAACCCCTTGGTACGCGGGGCGGCCTCCCGGCCCTGCCCGATCGGCATCGGGTCCGGATCACTCGGCCTCGGCGGCTCGGGCCCCTCGGGGCCGAGCCGCACGAACACGTCGCCGCGCGCGATGCGGAACCGGCAGTCCCCGACGACGAGTTCGTCGGCCTTCTCCCGGTCCATCCGGTGCGCTCCGGCCAGCCAGGCGCGCCGCGCCGCGTCGTCCCCGGCCTCGGCCGCCGCTTTGGCCCTCACCCGGCAGATCAGGCCCAGCGAGTCGCGCATCAACTGCGGGCCGTTCTCCTCGGCCTGGAGGATCCGCCACCGGCCGTCGGCCTCCTGCTCGGTCACGGCGAACATCGGTCCGCGTGCCAGCAGGTCCGGATGGGTGTCCCGGGCGAACCACGCCTCCGAATCGGCGATGACGGCCACCGGGTCGTCGTACCGCGCCATCCGGATGACGCGGTGCGGCTCGGGCAGCTCCGCTTCGTCATCACTCATACACGCATTGTGCTGGGCGGAGAGGTGGCCGCGCAGGCGTTTGCCGAACCACGTCCCCCATCCCGGCCGCCGACCGCCGCGACCTCCCGCCCCGGGCCGCCTCCCGTGAACACCGCAGCCCGCACCGGCTGAAGCGACGCCCGCGACGCGCGCCCCCATGCCCGGCGCACGCGCCGCGCTCGGACCGGCGCGCACCAGTCACATCGCGCCCCGACCGGCGCCCCACCGCGCCCCCGGACCCTCACCGCTTCCCCAGGTCCCACCGCGCCGCGCCGCACGGAGGACCCGGGCGCCACGGACGCGCTGACACCCCGGCGGTTCACGCCCTCGACCCGGCACAATGACATCTTTGCCCTAGTTTCCACAGTTACCGTCGTTCACCCGGTTTCTCCACATGTGCCCGCAACGGAGCAGATGGAGCGAGAGGAGTCGAATGTGCCTGATGTGCCCGAGCAGATCATCGACCTCGCCAAGCGGCGCAAGGAACCCGTCGTGGTGCAGACGCTCCGGTCCGCCACCGCGGCGACCATGTCCTACGTCGTCGCGCTCTGGCTGACGGACGTCCCCGCCCCGCTGCTCGCCCCGCTCACCGCGCTGCTGGTCGTCCAGGTCACCCTGTTCGCGACGCTCACCACCGGCATCCGCCGCGTCAACTCGGTCATCGCCGGCGTCCTGGTGGCGACCGCGTTCAGCACCATCGTCGGACTCAGCTGGTGGAGCCTCGGCCTGCTGATCCTCACCGCGCTGTCCGTCGGCCACCTGGTGCGGGTCAGCGAGTTCGTGCCCGAGGTGGCGATCAGCGCCATGCTGGTCCTCGGCGTCACCCAGGTGACGGGCGCGGCCTGGGACCGCGTCGTGGAAACGGTCATCGGCGCGGTCGTCGGCCTCCTGTTCAACACCCTGATCGTGCCCCCGGTATGGGTCGGCTCCGCCAGCGAGGACATCGAGGAACAGGCCCGCCGCATGCGCGAGTTGCTGCGCCGACTCAGCGAGGAGACCGAGGCGGGCCGCACACCGCTCCAGCGGGCCACCGCCAAGCTCGACGAGGCGCGGAAGCTGGACCAGGACATCGCCCAGGTCGACGCCTCCATCATCCAGGCCGAGGAGAGCGTGCGCTTCAACCCCCGGGTCAAGGAGCCGCTGCTGACCCGCATCGTGCTGCGCACCGGCCTCGACACCCTGGAGATGTGCGCGGTCATCCTGCGCACGATGACGCGCACCATGGCCGACCTGGCCGAGCGGCGGGAGGACGAGCCGCTGTTCCCGCCCGAGGTGGCCCCCGCCCTCCAGGAACTGCTGAGCAACCTCGCCGGCGCCGTCGACAGCTTCGCCACCCTGATCACGAGTCAGGTCAGCAGCGCGGCCGACGAGGCGGAGGCGTTCCTCGCCGTCGAACTCGACGCCGCGCGCGTCAGCCGTGAACACGTCGCGGAGGTGCTGCTGGCCCGGGTGCGCGAACACCCGCGCCACTGGCAGCTGCACGGGTCCCTGCTCGCGGAGATCGACCGCATGCTCACCGAACTCGACATCGACAAACGCGCGGCCCACCTCGCGGAGGAGCTCGACCGGGTCGCGCGCGAGAGCCGCGGCCGTTTCCCGAAGCTGCGCCGCGTCACCGACAACGGGCGCCGCGCGCTGCGCAAGCTGAGCCGGGGCCGCTACGGGCACCGCCGGATGTGACGGCGCCGCGGCGGTCAGGCCCCGAAGTGGATGTCGCCGTGCACGGTGCCCGTCTGGAGCAGGTTCCGCACCTGGGCGCCGTCCGCCACCGTGTTCTGCACGCGGGTCCCTCCCACCTCGACGGCCCCCCGGTGCCGCTGCGCCCACTGGCGCAGTTCGGCGGCGAACTCCTCGTCCGACGCCGCGCGGTCGGCGATCCGCCCGGTCAGCTCGCGGACGGCCGTCTCGTCCGCCGGGTCGACGGGATCGACCGGGCCGACCGGATCGGCCCCGGCCCGGCCGGTCACCCGCCGGGCCAGGGCGAGCAGGGAATCCCAGGCGTGGCGCCCCGCCTCGGTCGCGACGCTGCCGGCCGCGGCGGAGACGAGGGCCAGGGCGGCTTCGGTACTCATGCCGACACGGTAGCCCGGTTCGCCCATGCCCGACAGGCCCGGGAACGCACGGTGCGGTTCCGGCTTGCGGTTTCCGCAGCGTCAACTTCTACCGTTTCCCGTGCGGCCGGAGAGACCGGCCCGGCGGCGGAAGGAGGGGCGATGGCCTGGTCGATCGCCGAGGTGGCCCGGATGTCCGGGGTGACGTCCAGGACGCTGCGGCACTACGACGAGATCGGCCTGCTGCCGCCGGCGTGGACCGGGAGCAACGGGCACCGCTACTACCAGGAGGCCGAACTGCTGCGACTCCAGCAGATCCTGCTGATGCGGGAGCTGGACCTGGGCCTGCGCGAGATCCAGGCGGTTCTGGACAGCCAGGTGGACCGGCTGGCCGCACTCCGCGAGCACCACAGGCGGCTGCTCGCGGAACGCGACCGGCTGGAGACGCTCGCCCGCACCGTCGGCCGCACCATCACCGAACTTGAGGAAGGCAGGGGAACGAGCGACATGGCGACCATCAACAGGCCGGAGAACCTCTTCGAGGGCTTCGAGACGGGCCACCACGACGACGAGGCGCGCGAGCGGTGGCCTGAGCAGTGGGAGCAGTCCCGGCGAGCCATCGCGGGGATGGCCCCCGGGGAGATGGAGCGATGGCAGCGCGAGGCGACGGCGCAGATGATCCGCATGGCGGAGTTCATGGTGGCCGGCACCCCCGTGTCCGACCCGGCGGTGCAGGCCGAGGTGGACACCCACTACCGGAACCTGTGCCGGATGTGGACCCCGTGCGCCGCCGCGTACAAGGGGCTCGGGCAGACCTACGCCGACGACCCCCGGTTCCGCGCGAACTTCGACAGCATCGCCGTCGGACTGGCCGCCTACCAGCGCGACGCGATGGCCGTCTACGCCGACGCGCGGCTGAGCTGACCGGCAATCCCCGCCCGCCGGGGCCGCGGCCTCCTCCGGCGGAAGCCCGGGCCGGTGACACGGCCGGCGGCGTCTTGCGGCGGGTCAGGTCTCAGGAGCGGCTGCCGGCGAGGGCGGTGAGGCGGTCCCACAGAACGGCGACCTGCTCGGTCAGCTCGTCGATGGTGCCGTCGTTGTCGAGGACGAAGTCGGCGATGCCAAGACGCGTCTCCCGGTCGGCCTGGGCGGCCATACGGGCCCGCGCGTCCGCTTCCGCCATGCCGCGCCGCCCCGTGAGCCGCTCCAGCCGGGTGGCGTCCGAGGCGTCGACGACGACCACCGCGTCGTAACGGTCCTGGAGCGCGTTCTCCGCGAGCAGCGGCACGTCGTGCACCACGATGGCGTCGGCGGGAGCGGCGTCGCGCAGCGCGGCGGCACGCTCCGCGACCAGCGGGTGGACGATGGCGTTCAGTGCCCGGCGGCGCTCCTCGTCCGCGAAGACGACGGCACCGAGCCGGGCGCGGTCGAGCGAGCCGTCGGGCGCGAGCACGCCCGTCCCGAACTCCGCGACGACGGCCGCGAGTCCGGGCGTGCCGGGCTCGACCACCTCGCGCGCGACGCGGTCGGAGTCGACGACGCGGGCGCCGCGTTCCGCGAGCAGCCGCACGGCCTCGCTCTTGCCCGCGCCGATCCCGCCGGTCAGTCCCACGTTCAGCATGCGGGAAGGCTACGCTACCGGTCGCCTTCCCCTTCCTCGTGCTCGTGTTCGTGCTCGGCGAGGAAACGTTCGAACACCTCGCCGAGCTCGTCGGCGGACGGCAGGTCCACCGGCTCGGCGACGAGACTGCCGCGCGCGGCGGCGCCGGCCATCGCGTCGTACTGCTGCTCAAGGCCGCGGACCACGGCGATCAACTCGGCGTTGCCCTCGGCGAGTTCGCTTTCGATCTCGTCCTGGGTCCGCAGGGCGCGGGTGCGCAGCGCGTGCGCGGCCTCGGGCAGCACGAGGCCGGTCGCCGCCGTCACCGCCTCAAGGACGACGAGCGCGGCGTCCGGGTAGCGGGACCGCGCGATGTAGTGCGGCACGTGCGCGGCGACGCCCAGCACGTCACGGCCCGCCTCCCCCAGACGCAGCTCCACCAGCGCGGCGGCGCTGCCCGGGACCTGCGCCTCGTCGAACGTGCCGGGGTGGCCGGGGACCAGGTCCACCCGGTTGCCGTGCGGGGTGAGCCCGACGGGGCGGGTGTGCGGCACCCCCATCGGAATGCCGTGGAACGTCACCGCGATGCGCACCGCGAGCCGCTCCGCGATCTGGCGCACGGCCGCGGCAAAGCTCTCCCACTCCACGTCGGGCTCGGGCCCGGACAGCACGAGGAACGGCTGGCCCGTGTCGTCGTGCACCAGGCGCACCGCCAGCTCAGGCGTCTCGTAGTGCGTCCACCGGTCGCGCCGGAACGTCATGGCGGGACGCCTGGCCCGGTAGTCCACCAGACGGTCGTGGTCGAACCGCGCGACGGTCGTACTGGGCCTGCCGTCGAGCAGCTGGCCGACCAGTTGGGCGCCTGTCTCGCCGGCGTCGATGAAGCCCTCGAAGTGGTAGACCAGCACCAGGCCGGCGCCCCGCGCGCCGCCGACGGCCTCATCGACCCTGGCCAGACCGGCCGGATCCCATGCGTACAACTCCTGCGGATCGCGCATCTCACCGCACCCCTTCCGCTCTTACGCGTACACGGGGCAAACGCGCCGTGCCGCGGGGGCATTCCCCAGGCGGCGGAAGGGGCCCGCCCCCGTCGAGCGGGAGCGGGCCCCTTCCTGTGCCGCGCGTGTGCGTGGGTGGCTTCGGCCGACCGAGGGTCAGCTCTGGCCGCCCGCCAGCTTCTCGCGGAGCGCCGCAAGCGCCTCGTCGGAAGCCAGCGCGCCCGAGTCCTCGGAGGGCGAGGACGAGTACGAGCCGCCACCGCCGCCCGACTGCTGACCGCCGCCGCCCGAGCCGGACGCCTCGGCCTCGGCCTGCGCGTCCGCCTCACGGGACTTGATGACCTGGGCCTGGTGCTGCTCGAAGCGCTGCTGGGCCTCGGCGTACTGCCGCTCCCACTCCTCACGCTGCTTCTCGTAGCCGGGCAGCCAGTCGTTCGCCTCGGGGTCGAAGCCCTCGGGGTAGATGTAGTTGCCCTGGTCGTCGTACGACGCGGCCATGCCGTACAGCGTCGGGTCGAACTCCACGACCATCGGGTCCGCGCCGAAGTTCTCGTTGGCCTGCTTGAGGGACAGGCTGATCCGGCGCCGCTCCAGGTCGATGTCGATGACCTTGACGAAGATCTCGTCGTTGACCTGGACGACCTGCTCGGGGATCTCCACGTGGCGCTCGGCCAGCTCGGAGATGTGCACCAGGCCCTCGATGCCCTCGTCCACGCGGACGAACGCGCCGAACGGCACGAGCTTGGTGACCTTGCCCGGGACGACCTGGCCGATCTGGTGCGTCCTGGCGAACTGCTGCCACGGGTCTTCCTGGGTCGCCTTCAGCGACAGCGAGACGCGCTCGCGGTCCATGTCGACGTCCAGGACCTCGACCGTGACCTCCTGGCCGACCTCGACGACCTCGGACGGGTGGTCGATGTGCTTCCAGGACAGCTCGGAGACGTGCACGAGGCCGTCCACGCCGCCGAGGTCCACGAACGCGCCGAAGTTGACGATCGAGGAGACGACGCCGGAGCGCACCTGGCCCTTCTGGAGGGTGGTGAGGAAGGTCTGGCGGACCTCGCTCTGCGTCTGCTCCAGCCAGGCGCGGCGGGAGAGGACGACGTTGTTGCGGTTCTTGTCGAGCTCGATGATCTTGGCTTCGAGCTCCTTGCCGACGTACGGCTGAAGGTCGCGGACACGGCGCATCTCGACCAGCGAGGCGGGCAGGAAGCCGCGCAGGCCGATGTCGAGGATCAGACCGCCCTTGACGACCTCGATCACCGTGCCGGTGACGATGCCGTCCTCGTCCTTGATCTTCTCGATGGTGCCCCAGGCGCGCTCGTACTGGGCGCGCTTCTTCGACAGGATCAGGCGGCCCTCCTTGTCCTCCTTCTGGAGGACAAGGGCCTCGATCTCGTCGCCGACGGCGACAACCTCGTTCGGGTCGACGTCGTGCTTGATCGACAGCTCACGCGAGGGGATGACGCCCTCGGTCTTGTAACCGATGTCGAGCAGGACCTCGTCCCGGTCGACCTTCACGATGACGCCGTCGACGATGTCGCCGTCGTTGAAGTACTTGATCGTCTCGTCGATCGCGGCGAGGAAGGCTTCCTCGGAACCGATGTCGTTGACCGCAACCTGCGGGGTGGTCGCGGTGGTCTCGGTGCTGCTCGTCATGTGGTAAAGGGCTCCGGTACGGACATGTTCGTAGGCACTGCTACGCCGGAGCCCGTATCGCACTGCCGAAGCCGGACAGCCTGAGAAGCGCCGACCGGGATTCCGCAGCCGGTAAGCGCCTCGACAACCGAGGGGACATACAACAAGTGCGAGCGCGACCTGCTCCGTCCGAGGCGCGCAGGCCCGCAGCGCGTCTTATAGCATACGGGGGCATCCCAGCACGGTCAATGCGCGCTTCGCCCCACGAGGGACAGGATCGGGCCGATTCCGGCGCCCGCCCGCCGCCGCGGCGGCCCGGACGCGCCCCGCGCACCGTCACGGCGACACCACGACGCGCTCCTGCCCGGCGCCGCCTGCCCCGGCCGGGGCAGGCGGCGGAGTGGTCCGTCAGCCGTCGCGCCGTGCGGGCGCGGCGGACTCCGAGGCCGTCGGGCGCGGGCTCGGCGTGCCGGACTCCTCCGGGTCCTCCGGCTCCTCCGTACCCGGCTCCTCGGGCTCCTCGGTGCCGGGCTCCTCCGGGTCCCCGCACGCGTCGGGGTCCTCGGGATCCCCGGGCTCCTCCGGCTCTCCCGTGCCGGGCTCCTCCGGGTCCTCGGGCGTCTCCGGGTCCTCGGGCCCGTCGGTGCCGGGCGTCGGCGTGGGGCTCGGCTCCGGCGTGCCGGTCCCGTCCGGCTCACCCGGCTCCCCGGGCTCCTCGGTGCCGGGCTCCTCGGTGCCGGGCTCCTCCGGGTCCTCCGTGCCGGGGTCCTCCGGATCCGTCGGGCACTCCGGGGGCTCCTCGGTGCCCGGCTCCTCCGTGCCGGGCTCCTCCGGCTCCCCGGTGCCCGGCTCCTCCGGCTCCTCGGTACCCGGCTGCTCCGGCTGCTCCGGCCGGGGGAACTCGATCCCGCCGTCCGACTCGGCGGGCGGAGGCGGTGCGGGCCGGTCCTCCCCCTTGCCGGGCCCGCCGCCGGTGCCCGTGCCCGTGCCGCTGCCGGTCCCCGAACCGCTGCCGGCACCCGAGCCGGTGCCCGTGCCGCCGCCCTTGCCGCCGACGGGCAGGTGCGGGTTGCCCGCCCCGGGCGTCGAGGGCAGCCGGCCCTCGCCGTCCGGCACCTCGTGCGCGCCCTGGCGGTAGTAGTCGAGCCAGGAGCGGACCGTCCGCACGTAGTCCCAGGACTGGTTGTAGCTCAGCAGCGCCCGGTCCAGCTGCGGGGACACCGACAGGTCGCGGTTCGCGGCGCACAGGTAGTCGCCGGCGGCGAGCGCGGCGTCGTACACGTTGTTCGGGTCGGACCGGCCGTCACCGTTGCCGTCCGCGCCCCAACTGGCCCACGTGGAGGGGATGAACTGCATCGGGCCGACCGCGCGGTCGTACACCGTGTCCCCGTCCCACCGGCCGTCGTCCGTGTCGAGGATCCGGGCGAACCCGTCGCCGTTCAGCACGGGGCCGAGGATCGGGTCCGGCGTGGTGCCGTCCGCGTCGACCGCGCCGGCCCGCGCGTGCCCCGACTCGACCTTGCCGATCGCGGCGAGCAGCTCCCACTCCAGGTTGCAGCCGGGCGTGGTACGGGCCAGCGTCGCCTCCGCCTGCCGGTAGGCGTCGAGCACGGTCGCGGGGATGCCCGCCTCCGCCGGCCCCCGGGCGATCGCGTCGGCACCCCCGCCCTGCCCGGGCCCCGAGGTGTCCAGCGGCGGCAGGTCCGTGTGGTACGGCTTGCCCTGGCCGTCCTCCGGCAGCCCGATGTCCGGCGCTTCCGCGGCCGACGGCCGCTCCGGCGGCTCGGGCGCGGCGGGGGCTTCGCCCCCGAGCACCTCCGGCGCCTGCGAGGCGGTCAGCGCGGCCATCGCGGCAGCCGCGATGGCCGAACCCGAAATACCCCTGCGGAACCTGCCGATACGCAACGCCACGCGCGTTTCCCCTCCATCTGCGGACCGCTGTCGTCCGTCGACCCGGAATGACAGTACGACACCTGCCCGTTCGGGACCAGAACGGGCTCGTGACGCCCATGTGGCGGTTGCGAAACCGGGACGTTCCGCCTCAGTGCATCGCGGACTCCCAGGTGTCGCCCCAGCCGACCGACACATCCAGCGGGGCGCGCAAGGAGACCGCGCCCGTCATCTCGCGCCGCACCAGCTCCTCCACCTGCTCGCGCTCCCCCGCCGGCACTTCGAGCACGATCTCGTCGTGCACCTGGAGCAGCATCCGCGACCGCAGGCCCTCCCGGTCCAGTGCCTCCCCCACCCGCAGCATCGCGATCTTCACGATGTCGGCCGCCGTGCCCTGGATCGGCGCGTTCAGCGCCATCCGCTCGGCCACCTGCTGCCGCGCGCGGTTGTCGCTCACCAGATCGGGCAGGTACCTGCGGCGGCCAAGCAGCGTCTGCGTGTAGCCGGTGCTCGTCGCCTCCTTCACCACGCGCTGAAGGTAGTCCCGCACCCCGCCGAAGCGCTCGAAGTAGGTGTGCATCAGCGCCGTGGCCTCCTCGTTCGTCACGGAGAGCTGCTGCGCGAGGCCGAACGCGGACAGCCCGTACGCGAGCCCGTAGCTCATCGCCTTGATCTTGCGCCGCATCTCCGCGTCGACCTCGGACGTGCCCACGCCGAACACCTGCGAGGCGACCGTCGTATGCAGGTCCTCGCCCGAGGTGAACGCCTCGATCAGCCCGGCGTCCTCCGACAGGTGCGCCATCACCCGCAGCTCGATCTGGCTGTAGTCCGCCGTCATCAGCGACTCGTAGCCCTCGCCCACCACGAACCCGCGGCGGATCGCGCGCCCCTCGTCGGTGCGCACCGGGATGTTCTGGAGGTTGGGGTCCGTGGACGACAGCCGGCCCGTGGCCGCCACCGTCTGCTGGAACGTCGTGTGGATGCGGCCGTCCGCGGCGATGGCCTTGATCAGCCCCTCGACGGTGCTGCGCAGCCTGGCCTGCTCCCGGTGCCGCAGCATGATCACCGGCAGCTCGTGCTCGGTCCGCTCCGCCAGCCACGCCAGCGCGTCCGCGTCCGTCGTGTGGCCGGTCTTCGTCTTCTTCGTCCTGGGCAGCCCCAGCTCGACGAACAGCACCTCCTGGAGCTGCTTGGGCGACCCGAGGTTGAACTCGTGCCCCACCGAGGCGTGCGCCTCCGACACCGCCTGCTGCACCGCCGCGGCGAACTGCTGCTCCAGCCGCTCAAGCCAGGCCCGGTCCGCGGCGATCCCGGCCCGCTCCATGCGGGCCAGCAGCGCCGACGTCGGCAGTTCGAGGTCGTCCAGCAGCTCCGCCGCCCCCACGTCGGCCAGCCGCTCCCGGAACTGCTCCCCCAGGTCGAGCACCGTGCGGGCCTGCCGCATCAGCGCGTCCGCCTGCGCCGCGTCGTCCGCGCCGAACGCCAACTGACCGCTGTCGTCCGCGGGACGCTCCAGCTCCCGCCCCAGGAACTCCACGCTCAGCCCGTCGAGCGCGAACGACCTGCGCCCCGGCTGCACCAGGTAGGCCGCCAGCGCCGTGTCCATCACGACCCCCTCGACCCGCCAGCCGTGCTCGCCGAACACCCGCTGCACGCCCTTCGCGCCGTGCACGACCTTCGGCCGCCCCGGGTCGCGGGCCCAGTCCGCGAACGCCCGCTCGTCCGCCTCGTCGAGCGCCGCCGGATCGAACCACGCGGCGTCGCCCGCGCCCGTCGCGAGCGCGACCGCGTGCACCCCGCCCGCCCCCAGCTTCCACTCGTCCAGCGTCGCCATGCCCAGCGGCTCCCCCGCCGCCCCGTGCTCCGCGAGCCACGGCCCGAGCCCGCCCGCGCCCAGCACCACCCCCCGGATCTCGGGCCCGTCGGCCACCGCGGGCTCCTCCCGCGCCGCCGGGTCCACCGCGAACAGCCGCTCCCGCAGATTCCGGTTGCGGAACTCCAGCGCGTCGAGCAGCACCGTCACCGCGTCCGTGTCGTACGGCTCACGCGCCAGCTCCGCCGGCCCGCAGCCCAGCTCCACGTCCCTGGCCAGCTCCGTCAGCACCCGGTTCAGCCGGACCGACTCCAGGTGCGCCCGCAGGTTCTCCCCCGCCTTCCCCTTCACCTCGTCCGCCCGCGCCACCAGCTCGTCCAGCGAACCGAACTGGTTGATCCACTTGGCCGCCGTCTTCTCCCCCACCCCCGGGATACCCGGCAGATTGTCCGACGGGTCCCCGCGCAGCGCGGCGAAGTCCGGGTACCTGCCCGGCGGGAGGCCGTACTTCTCCGCCACCTTCTCCGGCGTGAACCGCGTCAGCTCCGACACGCCCTTCGTCGGGTACAGCACCGTCACCGCGTCGCTCACCAGCTGGAACGCGTCCCTGTCCCCCGTCACGATCGACACCTGGAACCCCTCGTCGGCCGCCCGCGCCGCCAGCGTCGCGATCACGTCGTCCGCCTCGTAGCCCGCCACCGCGAACCGCCGCACCCGCATCGCGTCGAGCAGCTCGCCGATCAGCTCGACCTGCCCCTTGAACTCGTCCGGCGTCGCCGACCTCGTCGCCTTGTAGTCCGCGTACCGCTCCGAGCGCCACGTCACCCGCGACACGTCGAACGCGACCGCGAGATGCGTGGGCTCCTCGTCGCGCAGCGTGTTCGCCAGCATCGACATGAAGCCGTAGATCGCGTTCGTCGGCTGGCCCGCCGTGGTCGTGAAATTCTCCGCGGGCAGCGCGAAGAAAGCCCGGTAGGCCAGGGAATGCCCGTCCAGCAGGAGCAGGCGCGGAGCGGTGGTCGTCTGCGATGCGTTCTCAGCCACGCACCCGATCCTGCCACGGACCACTGACAGTCCCCGCCGACCGTGGCACGATCGCAGGCATGCCAGCCAAGCCGCCGGAAGCCGACCCCGTCCAGGACGCGCCCACCGTCACCGGCCCCGCCCGCGCGGCGGCCGGCGCACCGGCCGTCGCCCACGCGCTGCGCGCCGCGCACCGGCAGATGGGAGTGCGCCGCACCGCGCTCACCCTGCTCCGCGTCAACCAGCCCGACGGATTCGACTGCCCCGGCTGCGCCTGGCCGGACCCCGGCCGCCCGCACACCGCCGAATTCTGCGAGAACGGCGTCAAGGCCGTCGCCGAGGAGGCCACCCTCCGCCGCGTCACCCCCGCCTTCTTCGCCCAGCACTCCGTGACCGACCTCGCCGGCCGCTCCGGCTACTGGCTCGGCCAGCAGGGCCGCCTCACCCACCCCATGTACCTGCCGGAGGGCGCCGACCACTACGAGCCGATCGGCTGGGACCGCGCGTTCGACCTCATCTCCGAGGAACTCCGCGCCCTGCCCGACCCCGACCGCGCCCTCTTCTACACCTCGGGACGCACCAGCAACGAGGCCGCGTTCCTCTACCAGCTCTTCGCCCGCGCCTACGGCACCAACAACCTGCCCGACTGCTCCAACCTGTGCCACGAGTCCTCGGGCGCCGCGCTCACCGAAACCCTCGGCGTCGGCAAGGGCAGCGTCCTCCTCGACGACCTGTACCGCGCCGACCTCATCATCGTCGCCGGCCAGAACCCCGGCACCAACCACCCCCGCATGCTGTCCGCGCTCGAAAAGGCCAAGGCGGCCGGCGCCCGCGTCATCACCGTCAACCCCCTGCCGGAAGCCGGCCTCGAACGGTTCAAGAACCCGCAGACCCCGCGCGGCCTCGCCGGCGGCGGCACCCCCCTCACCGACCTCTTCCTCCAGATCAGACTCGGCGGCGACCAGGCGCTCTTCCGCCTCCTCAACAAACTCCTCATCGACCGCGGCGCCGTCGACACCGAGTTCATCGACCGCCACACCGCCGGCTACGACGCACTCGCCACCGCCGCCCGCGCCGCCGACTGGGAGGACACCCGGCGCGCCACCGGCCTCACCCGCGACGCCATCGAACGCGCCCTCGACATGGTCATCGCCTCCCGCCGCGTCATCGTCTGCTGGGCCATGGGCCTCACCCAGCACAAGCACGCCGTGCCCACCATCAAGGAGATAGTCAACTTCCTCCTGCTGCGCGGCAACGTGGGCCGCCCCGGCGCCGGCGTCTGCCCCGTCCGCGGCCACAGCAACGTCCAGGGCGACCGCACCATGGGCATCACCGAACGCCCCGCGCCCGCCTTCCTCGACGCCCTCGCCGACGAGTTCGGCTTCACCCCGCCCCGCCGGCCCGGCCTCGACGTCGTCGACTCCATCCGCGCCCTGCGCGACGGCCGGGCGGACGTCTTCTTCGCCATGGGCGGCAACTTCGTCGCGGCCAGTCCCGACACCGCCGTCACCGAGGACGCCATGCGCCGCGCCCGGCTCACCGTCCACGTCTCCACCAAGCTCAACCGCTCCCACTGCGTGACCGGCGCCCGCGCCCTCATCCTCCCCACCCTCGGCCGCACGGAACGCGACCGCCAGGCCACAGGCGACCAGTTCGTCACCGTCGAGGACTCCATGGGCGTGGTCCACGCCTCACGCGGCCGCCTCGAACCCGCGAGCCCCCACCTGCTCTCCGAGACCGCCATCGTCTGCCGCCTCGCCCACCGCGTCCTCGGCGGGAACCGCGTCGCCCCCTGGACCGACTTCGAACGCGACTACCGCCTCGTGCGCGCCCGCATCGCCCGCGTCGTCCCCGGCTTCGAGGACTTCGAGACCCGCGTCGCCAGGCCAGGCGGCTTCGCGCTCCCCCACGCCCCCCGCGACGCGCGGCACTTCCCCACCGCCACCGGCAAGGCCAACTTCAGCGCGGGACCCGTCACCTGGCCGAAGGCGCCCCCCGGCCGGCTGCTGCTCCAGACCCTCCGCTCCCACGACCAGTACAACACCACCATCTACGGCCTCGACGACCGCTACCGCGGCATCACCGGCGGCCGGCGCGTCGTCCTCGTCCACCCCGAGGACGCCCGCGACCTCGGCCTCCCCGACGGCAGCCACGCCGACCTCACCAGCGAATGGACCGACGGCACCGAACGCACCGCCCCCGGCTTCCGCGTCGTCCACTACCCCACCGCCCGCGGCTGCGCCGCCGCCTACTACCCCGAGACCAACGTCCTCGTCCCCCTCGACGCCACCGCGGACACCAGCAACACCCCCGCGAGCAAATCCCTCGTCGTGCGGCTGACCCCCAGCGCCGGCGCCTGAACCCACCTGATAGAACCTGCCCATGGCCGAGCACACCAGCACCCGCTTCCCCGCCGACGTCCTCGACCAGTGGAGCGGCGTCGGCATCGACCTGCCCGCCCTGTTCTCCGCGGGCCTCCTCGGCGAACGCCTCGGCATCCGCATCGTCGAGGCCGCACCGCACAAGGTCGTCGGCACCCTGCCCGTCGAAGGCAACACCCAGCCCTACGGACTCCTGCACGGCGGCGCCTCCGCGGCACTCGCCGAAACCCTCGCCTCCATCGGCGCCATGCTCCACGCCGGCCCCAGCAAGATCGCCGTCGGCGTCGACCTCAACTGCACCCACCACCGCGCCGTGCGCTCCGGCACCGTCACCGGCGTCGCCACCCCCGCGCACACCGGCCGCACCTCCGCCACCTACGACGTGACCATCACCGACGAGCACGGCAAGCGCGTCTGCACCGCACGCCTCACCTGCGCCCTGCGCCCCACCGCCGGCCAGCAGCAGACGGCGGAGCGCACGACGACGGAGACCCCCACCCCCTGACCCGGGCCCCCGGGCCCCTCATTCATTCCCCGGAAGCGCCGTCCTCGGCCACCTCACCCAGGTAGGCCGCGCGCACCCGCGGGTCGGAGAGCAGCACCGACGCCTCGTCCGACATCACCACCTCACCCGTCTCCAGCACATAGCCCCGGTCCGCCAACTGGAGCGCCTGCGAAGCGTTCTGCTCCACCAGCAGCAACGTCGTGCCCTGCTCGTTGATCTCCCGCAGGATCTCGAAGATCTGCCGCACGATCAGCGGCGCGAGCCCCATCGACGGCTCGTCGAGCAGCAGCAGCTCGGGCTTGCCCATCAACGCCCGGCCGATCGCCAGCATCTGCTGCTCGCCGCCCGACAGCGTCCCGCTCACCTGCTTGCGCCGCTGCGCCAGCACGGGGAACAGCGAGAACACCCGCTCCAGATCCGCCGGATCCGGCCGCTTCAGCCGGTACGCCCCCATCTTCAGGTTGTCGAGCACCGTCATCCGGGCGAACACCCGCCGCCCCTCCGGCACATGCCCGATGCCGAACCGCACCAGCTCGTGCGACTTGATGCCGTCGACCCGCTCGCCGCGCAGGCGCACCTCACCGGAACGCGGCGCCAGCATGCCGGACGCCGCCTTCAACGTCGTCGACTTGCCCGCCCCGTTCGCCCCCAGCAGCGCGACGACCTCGCCCTCCGCCACCGACAGGCTCACGCCCTTCAGCGCCTCGATCGCCCCGTAGAACACGTGCAGATCACGCAGTTCGAGCAGCGCGGGAGCCGCGTCCGCCGCCCCCGGCGCGCCACCGAGGCCCTTGTCCACGTCCACGCTCACGCCCGCTCCTCCTTCTCGTCCGCGCCGCCCGCCTCATGGCCCGGCCGCTCCGCGACCGCCCCGGCCACCGCCGCGCGCTCGTCCTCGGCCGACGCGCCCAAGTAGGCCTCGATCACCGCCGGATCCCGCTGCACCGACGCCGGCGTGCCCTCGGCAATCTTCCGCCCGAAGTTCAGCACCACCACCCGGTCCGCCACCGACATCACCAGCCGCATGTCGTGCTCGATCAGCAGCACGCTCACCGCCAGCTCCCGGTTGATCCGCCGGATCAGCACCTCCAGATCCCGCTTCTCCGTCGGATTCGTCCCCGCCGCCGGCTCGTCGAGCAGCAGCAACTCCGGCGCCGTCGCCAGTGCCCGCGCGATCTCCAGACGCCGCTGCTCGCCGTAGCTCAACGACGAGGCCAGCTCGTTCATGCGGTGTTCGAGCCCCACGAACGACAGCACCTCGTGCGCCTTCCTGTCGCTCTCCCGCTCGTCCCTGCGCGCGTTCGGCAACCCCAGCATGATCGAGACGGCGTCCGTCCGCTGCCGCGTCTCCACCGCGACCTTCACGTTCTCCAGCACCGTCAACGCCCCGAACAGCCGGATGTTCTGGAACGTCCGCGCCACCCCGAGACGGCTCGTCCGGTGCGGCTTGCGCCCCCGCAACTCGTGCTCGCCCCCGGCGCGCGGCCGGAACGCGATCCGCCCCTCCTGCGGGACGTACGCCCCCGTCAACGAGTTGAACAGCGAGGTCTTGCCCGCCCCGTTCGGCCCGATCACCGCCAGGATCTCCCCGCGCGCCATCCGCAGGGCCACCCCGTCCAGGCTCGTCAACCCGCCGAAGCGCAACGTCACACCCGACGCGTCCAGCACATCGTCCGACGCGGGCCCCGCCCCCGCCGCCGCGTCCAGCATCTCCGTCGTCATCGCTGCGCACCTCCCGGCTGCGCGCCCAGGGCATCGGCAGCCCCCGAGCCCTCCTCCGCCATCCGCAGCTCACGCTGCCGCCGCCGCGACGGCAGCAGCCCCTGCGGCCGGTAGATCATCATGACCACCAGCAGACCGCCCAGATACATGTACCTGTCCTGCGGATCCACCGTGTCCCGCAGGAACTCCGGCAGCCACACCAGCACCGCCGTGCCCAGCAGCACCCCCGGAATCGAACCCATGCCGCCGAACACCACGTACGACAGCGCCAGCACCGAGAGCAGCAGCACGAACATCTCCGGGTTGATGAACCCCAGCTTGCTCGCGTAGATCACCCCCGCGATCCCCGACGTCGACGCGCCGATCGCGAACGCGAGCAACTTGAACCGCACCGTGTCCACACCCGTCGACGCCGCCGCGACCTCGTCCTCCCGGATCGCCGTCCACGCCCGGCCCACCCGCGAATGCTCAAGCCGGACGAACAACAGCAGCACCACGACCACGAACGCCAACTGGAGCCAGTAGTACGGCCGCGGATCCAGCTCCCACTGGTACGACCAGAACCCCAGATCCACCGAGAACCGGTCCAGCTGCGGCGCACCGCGCGAACCGCCCGTGAACTCCGTCCAGTTCTTCGCCGTCAGATAGACGATCTCGTGGAAGCCCAGCGTCACGATCGCCAGGTAGTCGCCCCGCAGCCGCAACGTCGGCGCCCCGAGCAGCACACCCGCGACCAGGCACGTCAGCACCGCAAGCGGGATCACCAGGAAGTTGTTCAACTCCACCGGCGGCTCCACCGGCAGACCACCCGTCCAGAACGCCGCGCTGTACGCGCCGATCGCGAAGAACGCGATGAACCCCAGGTCCAGCATCCCGGCCCAGCCGACCACCACGTTCAGCCCGATGGCCACCAGCACGAACATGCCGATCTGGTCCACCATCACCTGCTGCCAGAACGTCGACACCAGCAGCGGCAGCACGATCAGCAGCCCGAGCAGCGCCGCCATCGAACCCCACCGGTACAACCGCTGCCCACGCACCACGTCCGAGCACAGCCGCGCCGCGCGCACCACGAGCGCCGGCAGCCACACCGGCGCCGCCGCCGGCGAGAACCCGCCGGCAGGCGCCAGGTCCGCCGCCCGCCCCGCGGGACGCCCCGCCTCCTGCCTCACCCGCGCCGCGTACCGGCCGATCACCTCGTGCCCGAACTCGCGCACCAGCCAGATCACCAGCGCCAGGCCCAGCCAGCCCCACACCGCGCCACCAGTGAAGTTCGCCTCGATCGCGGAGAACAGATCCCCGCGCGTCCCCTGCTCACCCGTCACCTGCGCCAGCAGCAGCGCCGTGACCACCAGGGCGAGCAACCGCTTCCACCGCGGCTGCTGATACCAGGCACGCTGCCGCAACCTCGCCGCCGAAGGCTTCTTGCGCGCCGTGACCCCGAGACTCATGCCGCCCTCCCCACACGCTCACCGAGAATGCCCGTCGGGCGGAACATCAGCACCAGGACCAGCACCGCGAAGGCACCCGCGTAACGCCAGGCGTCACCGAACAGCTCCACCGTGAACGCCTCGACCACGCCGAGCGTCAGCCCACCGAGCATCGCGCCCCGCACATTGCCGATACCGCCGAGCACCGCGGCAGCGAACGCCGTGATCCCCGGCAGGAAGCCCATCGTGTACTCCACCTGCAAATTCGTACCGAAGAGGAAACCGGCCACACCGCCCATCACCCCGCCGAGCACGAACGTCCGCGACACCACCTTGTCGATGTCGACGCCCATCAGCGACGCCACCTCGGGGTCCTGCGCGACCGCCCGGATACCGGAACCCATCTTCGTGCGGTTCACCGCGAAGTCCACCGTCACCAGCATCACCACCGCCGCCACCACGATCAGCAGCTGCGTCACACTCACCGAGGTACCGAAGACCTCGAAGAGCTGCCGGTTCTCGTACATCGTCGGCATGGGCATCGGATAGCGCCCGAACAGCTTGCCCGCCAGGTTGTACAGGAAGAACGACGCGCCGATCGCCGTGATCAGGAAGATCAGCCGGGAGGCGTTCCTCCTCCGCAACGGCCGATAAGCGGCCCGTTCGAGCCCGAAGGCCACAGCACCACCGAGCAGAGCCCCACCGAGAATCCCGATGAGCACGTAGAGCAACGACTGGAACCCCGACGGATCGACAGGCGGTTCGAAAAGCGTGAGGGCGATCACGCCCCCGAAACCCCCCGCCATGAAGACCTCGCTGTGCGCGAAGTTCAGCAGCTGGAGGACACCGTAGACGAGTGTGTAGCCAATGGCGATCACGGCATACAACGAGCCGAGCACCACACCCAGGACGAGAACGTCCCAGATATCGGAAAGCGACATGGAACTGACTTCCTCGTGGGAACGAACAGCGATCAGCCGGCCGGCCTGCGGGGAAGGGAAAGAGCCGCGCCCGTCCCCGCAAACCCGGGCGGACTCAGCCCCCGACCAGCTCGTCGATGCCGCCGAGGTAGGCGCGCGCCCCGCCCTCGACCTGGTACATGAAGATCGCCGTGTTCGTGAACTCACCGTTCTCGTCGAACGCGAACGTCTTGGTGAGCCCCTCGTACTCGTTCTCCGCGAGATTCCGGTGCAGCGCCTCGCGGCTCACGTCGCCGCCCAGTCCTGCGATTTCCTCGATGATCATGTTCGTCACGTCGTAGTGCTCGGCCGAGTACGTGCCGGGCGGCAGGCCGAACTCCGACTCGTACGCCTCCGCGAACGCCGCGGTCGCCTCGTTCGCCGTGGGCTCGGTGCACGGGCAGGTCAGATACCAGCCCTCCACCGCGCCGCCCCCGAGGTTGATCAGCTCGTCGTCGTTCGAGCCGTCGCCCGAGATCCCGATGCCCTCGTAGCCCGCCTCGGCCAGGCGCGTCGCGAACGGCGCCAGCGCCTCGTAGTAACCCGCGTAGATCAGCGCGTCGACACCGGATTCCGTCACCGTGCGCGCCGCACCGCCGTAGTCCACGGTGTCGGCCGGCACGCTCTGCCGCTCCACCGAGAGCCCCGCCGCGGTCAGCTCCGACTCGGCCACCTCGGCGAGCCCCTCGCCGTACGGCGTCACGTCGTCGACGACCATGACCTGCTCGACACCGTCCTGCGCGGCCAGGAAGTCCGCCATCGCCAGACCCTGCGCATTGTCGTTGGGCACCGCGCGCAGGAACGTCGCGAACTTCCCGCCCTCCGTCAGCGTCGGGTCCGTCGCCGACGCGCTCACCGCGGGCAGCATGGCCTGCGCGTACAGCGGCGCCGCCACGTTCGCCGGACCCGAGAAGGCGGGACCCACCACGGCCACGACGTCGGGGTCGTCGATCACGCTCTGCGCGGCGGCGGTGGCCTGCGTCTCCGTGCCCTGGTCATCGGCCGCGACGTACTCCACGGTGAAGTCGTAGTCGCCGCTCTCGTTGGCCTCGTTGATGGCCAGCTGCACGCCCTTTTCCATGTTCTCGCCGAGCGCGACGTTCTGACCGGACAGCGGACCCTGGTAGGCGATCTTGTAGGTGGTGCCGCCACCGCCGCTGTCGCCGCCGTCGTCACTGCCGCAGGCAGTGAGCACAAGTGCGCCGGCGGCGACGGGTATCGCGAGCCTCACGATGGACTTGTTGAGCACTTCGAAAACCCCCTGGAGCGAGCCCAGTCATGTGGATACCGCACAGCTCGCATGTGCTCGGGCACACCGGTGCGGCGTGCAGCGGAATCTATTGCCACGCAGACTTGGCGAACACACCACGGCAACAGATGTGATCGCCTCGTGACCTCCGCCACATGCCGGAAACAGAACACCACCGACCGGTCAGCGGACGATACCGACAAGATCCACTCAAGCCGGACCAGACATTTCCACCACAAGAGAAGCGCGCCGGACCCGCAGGTCCGGCGCGCTTCGCCACTTATAAGGTGAATTTACCGGGAATTAACTCTTCGCCGCGCCCGCACGGCTTCCGCCGCCCCTTATGCCGCGTCCGCCACTTCAGCCTCTCGCGGCCGATGTGCGGCTTTCCGCACCACTTGCCTCTTCTCGGCCCTCGGAGCGGCTTTCACTGCTGCTTCTGCTGCTTCTGGCGTTTTTCCTCGGCGTCCTGGATCACGGCCTCGGCCACCTGGTGCATGGACAGCCTGCGGTCCATGGACGTCTTCTGGATCCAGCGGAAGGCGGCCGGCTCCGTCAGCCCGTACTGGGTCTGGAGCACGCTCTTGGCCCGGTCGACGAGCTTGCGCGTCTCCAGCCGCTGCGCGAGGTCGGCGACTTCGCCCGCGAGCGTCCTCAGCTCGTGGAACCGGGACACGGCGATCTCGATCGCCGGCACGACGTCGCTCTTGCTGAACGGCTTCACCAGGTAGGCCATCGCGCCGGCGTCCCTGGCCCGTTCGACCAGCTCGCGCTGCGAGAAGGCGGTCAGCATCAGCACCGGGGCGATGCTGTCCCCGGCGATCTTCTCCGCGGCCGAGATGCCGTCCATCACCGGCATCTTCACGTCGAGGATGACGAGGTCGGGGCGCAGCTCACGGGCCAGCTCGACGGCGCGCTCCCCGTCCCCCGCCTCTCCGACGACGCTGTACCCCTCCTCCTCCAGCATCTCTTTCAGGTCGAGCCGAATCAGTGCCTCGTCCTCGGCGATGACGACACGGGTGGTGTGGGGCGGGACGTGGGCCGCGGTCTCGGCGGGCTCCGCCGCGTTGGGTTCGTCGGGGACGTCGGGGGTGGTCACGATGCTCCTCGTGTCGTGCCAGAAGGGCCAGGAACGAGGGTACCTATCTGCGCTACCCTTGCTGGGCCGAGGGGCTACACTGACCTTCGGAACACAGGAGCTCCGGTAGTCCAATCGGTAGAGACGATACCCTCAAAAGGTATTCAGTGTGGGTTCGAATCCCACCCGGGGCACTTTGCCTTCGATCGCCAGGTCTGACACCCAGCTATACCTTCACTCGTTCAGGTGAACCTGCTGCGCATTCCTCCGGGGCGGCGTGTTCGTATTCATGCTGAGGCGTGTGTACGACCTCTCCACTCGCGACCTCGTACTGTCGCTCATCGGCCAGGGGCTCAGCCAGAGTGCCGTCAGCCGTAGGACCGGTGTCTCGCGCGCGACCATCCGTGACTGGCAGCGCCGCGACCGCCCCATGACCGACCGGGCACGCTGCCCGCGCTGCGCTGCCCCGCCCAGGCTTCCGGAGGAACCGGCGGCCTACGCCTACCTCCTGGGCCTCTACCTCGGCGACGGATGCATCAGCCGGGCGCCGCGCACGTTCACCCTCAGAATCGCCTGCGCCGAGGCGTGGCCGGGTCTGGTGGAGGAGTGCACACGTGCCGTGCGCGCCGTGCGGCCCGACAACGCGGTCCGCCTGGTGCGCAAGGAGGGATGCGTCATGGTCACCTCATCGAGCAACCACTGGCCGTGCCTCTTTCCCCAGCACGGGCCGGGCAGGAAGCACGAGCGGCCGATCGTGCTCGCGCCGTGGCAACGGGAGATCGTGGACGAGCACGGGTGGGCGTTCGTGCGCGGGCTGGTGCACTCCGACGGCTGCCGCGTCGTGAACTGGACGACCCGCCTCGTCGGCGGGCAGCGCAAGAGGTACGAGTATCCGCGGTACTTCTTCACCAATACCTCCGCGGACATCATCGACCTGTGCACAGCGGCTCTCGACGCCCTGGGGGTCTCCTGGACCCACCTGCGGCAGAGCCGCGCCGCGCAGACGGTCTCCGTCGCGCGGCGGGACTCCGTGGCCCTCATGGACCGCCATGTCGGCCCGAAGTTCTGAGCTCCGGGAAGGGGGGCGGGCGCTACCAGCCCAGGCCGTCCAGGTACTGGCCGACGCGCGCGGCGTCCCAGGCCCCGTCGGCGACGACCACGCGGTACCGGTAGAAGAAGGAGGCGCGGGGGGCGAGTTCGAACTCCTCGAAGAACGCCCAGGAGAAGGCGACGGTGGGGGTGGAGGCCGAGCGCACGAACCAGTGCGAGGGGTGGACGGCGGCCGGGCCGGAGTTCTCCGGGGCGTGGGCGAACACGAGGGTGGAGTGGGCGTCGATGTCGTCGTGCTCGGTGGTGAAGGCGATCCAGGGGACGTCGGCCGCGGGGGTGCCCATGGTGTCCCGGTCGGTCGCGGGCCCCGCGGGTGTCAGGATCTGCCCGTCGGTGAAGTCCCGCGGGCCCCGCCAGTGGAGACCGGTGTAGCCGGCCATCTCCCGGCCCGCGGTGGTGGGGCTGCCGAAGTGCAGGGGTTCCGCCCGGATGTTGGTGAGTCTGATCGTCCAGTCCAGGGCCCACGCACCGTCGGCGGGGCGCACGGAGTGGACGGCGAGGGTGCGTTCCTCGCGGGCCCATTCCTCTTCGCCGTGGCTGATCCAGGTGAGGTCCTCCGCCAGGTCGACCCGGTCGTCCGTGGCGTCGATGCGGGTGAATCCGTCGTGGCGCATCCGGCCGACGCGTTCGGGCACGCGCTGGTACCCCTTGCCGGTCAGGTAGGAGTTGCCGCCCCAGAAGTTCTGCTCCGACAGGTGGCTGGCGGTCATCTGGATGCCCTTGTGCCAGCGGTGGTCGTTGGGCCGGTAGCCGGTGACGAGGTTCCCCGCGAGGGTGCGCACCGGGTGGGCGTAGGGCTTGCGGGATTCGTACGGTTCGGGGTCGGGGCGGTGCACGTACGACAGGATCTCGGTGCCGTCGGCGTGGACGGCCACGCGTTCACCGACGGTGTGGACAACGGTGAGTCGTGCGGTCACTGCGTCTCCTTGGGTGCCCAGTCGGGGTGGTTGCCGTGCATGGCCCGGTAGTAGGGGTCGTTCTCGGTGATCTCCCCCGCGCGGACGGGGAGGCCGGTGAAGGCGGCCTTGTAGAGAGCGGCGTTGAATTCGAGGGAGCGGCGGGCGTCCGTTCCGCTGCCGGGGGGCCTGGTGCCGGCCCGCAGGGCGTCGAGCACGCCGGCGAGTTGGGCTGTGTGCGAGCTGGGCCGGTCGGCGGCCGGGGTCCGCCAGCGGGTGACGCGGGCGTCGTCGTCGAGGCCGGGGCGCGGGGTGTAGCGCCAGTCCGCGTTGCTGTGGCCGTAGAGGTGGGTGAGTTCGACGGTGGCGTCGGCGCAGTCGATGCGGATGCGGCTGACCTGGTCGGGGGACAGAACGCTGTTGACCACGGTGGCCATGGTGCCGCCCGCGAAGCGCACCAGGGCGGTGGAGACGTCCTCGCTCTCGATGTCGTGGACGAGGCGGGCGGCCATGGCGCGGATCTCGGTCCAGTCGCCGAGGAGGTGGAGGAGCAGGTCGGTCTGGTGGATGCCGTGCCCCATGGTGGGGCCGCCGCCTTCGCTGCTCCAGCGTCCGCGCCAGGGCACGCCGTAGTAGGCGTCGTCGCGGTACCACGTGGTCTGGCAGTGGGCGACGAGGGGCGTGCCGAGGGCGCCGCTGTCGAGGAGTGCGCGGGCGTGCTCGGTGCCCGAGCCGTAGCGGTGCTGGGCGACGACGGCCAGGTAGGGGCCGCCGTCGCGTTCGGCCGCCGAGATCTCGTCGAACTCGGCGAGGGACAGGCAGAGGGGTTTCTCGCACCACACCCAGGCGCCGGCGCGCAGGGCGGCGAGGGCCTGTTCGCGGTGGAGGGCCGGTGGCGTGCCGAGGATGACCAGGTCGGGCCGTTCGGTGTCGAGCATGGCGCCGAGGTCGGTGTATCCGGCGGGGGTGCCGATGCCGTCGACGGTGGCGGTGTGTTCGCGGAAGGCGTCGAGGCGGGCGGTGTCGATGTCGACGGCGGCGACGAGTTCGGCGTCCGCCGCGTGGGCGGCGAGGGCCGGCAGGTGGCCGTGCGTGACGATGGCGCCTGTCCCGACGACGGCGGCCCTGATGCGGCGTGCAGCCATGTGGTGCGACTCCTGGCTGGTGTGGCGGCGCGCGAGAGTAAGCGCTTTCGTGCGGTCAGCCAACCATGTCGCTGTTCGGCGTGACAAGGGCACCACGGGCGGCCGGGCCGCCCGTGGTGCCCGCGGTCCACCGGGTTGTCAGTGCTGTGGCGCGTCGTCCTCGCCGACGCGGTGCACGCGCACCAGGTTGGTGGTGCCCGGGGTGGCGGGCGGCGAGCCCGCGGTCATGACCACGGTGTCGCCCTTGCGGCAGCGGCCGATGCGCAGGAGTTGCTCGTCCATCTGGGCCACCATGTCGTCGGTGGTGCTGACGGTGGGCACCAGGTAGGTCTCGACTCCCCAGGTGAGGGTGAGTTGGGCGTGGGTGGCGGGGTCGGGGGTGAACGCGACCACGGGGATGGGCGAGCGGTAGCGGGAGAGCCGGCGCGCGGTGTCGCCGCTCTGGGTGAAGGCGACGAGGAGCTTCGCGTCGAGGAAGTCGCCGATCTCGGCGGCGGCCCGGGCGACCGCGCCGCCCTGGGTGCGCGGCTTGCCGCCCTGGGCGAGCGGCGGGAGGCCCCGGGAGAGCAGGTCCTCCTCGGAGGCGGCGACGATGCGGCTCATGGTGCGGACGGTCTCGACCGGGTACCTGCCGACGCTGGTCTCGCCGGAGAGCATGACGGCGTCCGTGCCGTCCATGACGGCGTTGGCGACGTCGGACGCCTCGGCGCGGGTGGGGCGGGACGACTCGATCATGGAGTCGAGCATCTGGGTGGCGACGATGACGGGCTTGGCGTTGCGCTTGGCGAGTTTGACGGCGCGCTTCTGGACGAGCGGGACGGCTTCGAGGGGGACTTCGACGCCGAGGTCGCCGCGGGCGACCATGATGCCGTCGAAGGCGTCGACGATGTCCTGGAGGTTGGCCTCGGCCTGCGGCTTCTCGATCTTGGCGATGACGGGGAGGAAGCGCCCTTCCTCGGCCATGACGCGGTGGACGTCCTTGATGTCGTCGCCGCTGCGCACGAACGAGAGGGCGATGATGTCGACGCCGGTGCGCAGGGCCCAGCGCAGGTCGTCGATGTCCTTGGTGGACAGGGCGGGCACGGAGACGGCGACGCCGGGGAGGTTGAGGCCCTTGTGGTCGGAGACCAGACCGCCTTCGACGACGCGGGTGCGGACGCGGGGGCCGTCGACGGCGACGACTTCGAGGGCGACGCGGCCGTCGTCGACGAGGATGCGCTCGCCGGGGACGACGTCGCCGGCGAGGCCGGGGTAGGTGGTGCCGCAGTGGTGCTGGTCACCGGTGACGTCTTCCGTGGTGATGGTGAATTCGTCGCCGGGTTCGAGGAGGACCGGGCCTTCCTTGAAGCTGCCGAGGCGAATCTTGGGTCCCTGGAGGTCGGCCAGAATTCCGACGCTGCGTCCCCATTCCGTGGCGGCGCGGCGGACCCGCTGGTAGCGCAGCTCGTGCTCACGGTGGGCGCCATGGCTGAGGTTGAGCCTGGCCACGTCCATTCCCGCCTCCACCAGCGCGGCAATGCGCTCATATGAGTCGGTGGCGGGACCAAGTGTGCAGACAATTTTCGCTCGGCGCATGGCCCAACCTTAGGAGTTACCAACCAGTAGAGAGTCATCCGGAAGTAACCACGCAACGGCGGGAAATTAAAGAGAGTCCCACAACTCTCGCAATGAGCGGGCGCCTGCTCCTTTGAGCTTTTCGGCGGGGCCTTATCGAGGGCTTATCTGCCCGGTGCCTTCCGCGGCGAAACGTCGTTCCGCGACGGCGCGCGCGCCGGTGGTATTCAGGCCGAAGGTGGTGAAAGCGGTGCGCTCGGGCAGCGGGTAGCAGTCACGGCCCGTCAGGTGGTTGAGGATCACGGCGCTGCGGTGGGCGAGGAGTCCGAGGTCGGGGGCGCCGACGCCGTGCGTGTGGCGTTCGGCGTTCTGCACGTAGACGGTCCCGGTGACCGAGGGGTCGAGTGCCAGCCGGTAGCGGTCGTCGACCTCGTGGCGCCCGGCGGCGTCGCGGCGCAGGTGGGGGGCGAGGCCGGACAGGAGCGGCGCGAGGGGGCGTTCGCGGTATCCGGTGGCCAGGACGAGCGCGCCGGTGGGCAGGTGGGACGTCGTGCTCTGCTCGGCGTGGTCGAGGTGCAGCAGGAGCCCGCCCTCGGCGCGGCAATGCGCGGCGCGGACGGTGACGCCCGGGGTGAGCGTGGTGTCGGGCCAGCCGCCGGTGATGCTCCGCCGGTACAGCTCGTCGTGGATGGCGGCGAGCGTGCCGGCGTCGATGGCCTTGTACAGCTGCCACTGGCGGGCGGTGAGGTGGTCGCGGACGGGTTCGCCGAGACCGTGGAAGTAGCGGGTGTAGTCGGGCGTGAAGTGTTCGAGGCCGAGCTTGCTGTACTCCATGGGGGCGAACGCGGGGCTGCGGGTGAGCCAGTGGAGTCGTTCGCGGCCGGCCGGGCGGGCGCGGAGCAGGTCGAGGAAGACCTCGGCGCCGGACTGCCCCGAGCCGACGACGGTGATGTGGTCGGCGGCGAGGAGGCGTTCGCGGTGGTCCAGGTAGTCGGCGGAGTGCACGACGGGCGCGGTGGCGGTGTCGGCGAGGGTGCGCAGGGCGCCGGGGACGTGGGGGGCGGTGCCGATGCCGACGACGAGGTTGCGGGCGTGGGTGCGGCCGGTGGCGCCGGTGCCGAGGCGGGTGTGGTCGAGCGTGAAGACGGCCGCCTCCCGGTCCCAGTGGACGGCGTCGACGCGGTGGTCGAAGTGGAGTCCTTCGAGGTGGGTGCTGACCCAGCGGCAGTAGGCGTCGTATTCGGCGCGCGGCGTGTGGAAGCGTTCGGCGAAGTAGAAGGGGTACAGGCGCTGGCGGGCGCGGAGGTAGTTGAGGAAGGTCCACGGGCTGGTGGGGTCGGCCAGGGTGACGAGGTCGGCGAGGAAGGGGACTTGGAGGGTGGTGCCCTCGATGAGGAGTCCCGGGTGCCAGTGGAACGCGGGGCGTTGCTCGTACCAGGCCGTGCGCAGGTCGGCCCTGGGCTGGGCGAGGGCGGCGAGGGACAGGTTGGCGGGGCCGATGCCGATGCCGGCGAGGTCGAGGACGCGGTGGGGGCGGCTGGGTGTCATGGGCGGGTGTCCTGGGGGGAACGGCGGTGCGTGGGCCGGTCGTCGGCGTGCTCGGGGTCCTGGTCGAGGACGAGTTTGACGAGGGCGGCGAGGTCGTTCGGCTGGGCGAAGGGGTTGAGCAGGGTGGCCTTGAGCCACAGGGCGGGGCGTCCGTCGGGGCCGTGCGCGCGTGCGCGCCCGAGGACGGCGCGGCCCTCGGTGAGCAGGCGCCGGCGGACGGCCGCCACGTGCTGGTCGGTGGCGCCGGCCGGGCGGAAGAGGACGGTGCTGATGGTGGGCGGCGCGTGGAGGGTGAGGCGTGGTTCCGCGGCGACGAGGTCGGCGAGGTCGGCCGCGGCGCGGCAGGTGCGGTCGACGAGTTCGGCGAGTCCGCTCGTGCCCAGGGCGCGCAGGGTGGCGGCGATCTTGAGGATGTCGGGGCGGCGGGTGGTGCGCAGGGAGCGGCCGAGGAGGTCGGGGAGGCCGGCTTGTGTGTCGTCCTCGGCGTTGAGGTAGTCGGCGCGTTGGGCGAGGGGGGTGAGGGCGGCGCGGTCGGGGGTGGTGAGGAGTCCGGCGGCGACGGGCTGCCAGCCGAGTTTGTGCAGGTCGAGGGTGACGGTGTCGGCGCGGTCGAGGCCGGTGAGCTTGGCGCGGTGGGTGGGGCTGAGCAGGAGGGGGCCGCCGTAGGCGGCGTCGACGTGGAGTGCGGTGGGCCGGTGGGGGCGGTGGGCGGCGACGATGTCGGCGATCGGGTGCAGCGGGTCGATGGCGCCGCTGTCGGTGGTGCCCGCGGTGGCGATGACGAGGGCGGGGGGCGCGTGCGGCCGGTGGGGTGGTCGCGGGGTGGTGAGGGCGTGGTGGACGGCGGCGGGGTCGAGGAGTCCGCGGGGGGTGGGCAGGACGGTGGGGGCGGGCAGGCCGAGGAGCCAGGCGGCGCGGTGGACGCTGTGGTGGGCGTTGGCTCCGCAGATGAGGGTGAGGTGCGCAGGGAGGTTCTCGCGGGCGAGCAGTGCGGCGATGAGGTTCGCCTCGGTGCCGCCGGTGGTGACGAGGGCGTCGGGGTCGGGGCCTTGGGGGTGGACGAGGCGGGCGAGGTCACGGGCCAGTCGGTGTTCGAGCGCGGAGGCCGCGGGTGCCTGGTCCCAGGAGTCCATGGAGGGGTTGAGGGCCGCGGCGGCGAGGTCGGCGGCGACGGCGACGGCGAGGGGCGGGGCGTGCAGGTGGGCGGCGCAGTGGGGGTCGGCGGGGTCGGCGGCGCCTTCGGCGAGTGCGGTGACGAGCGTGCGGAGGGCGTCGTGGGGGCCGGTGCCGTGGGTGGGGAGGGTGGGGCCGATGAGTTCGGTGAGGCGTCGGGTGACGGCGTCGGGTCCGCCGGCGGGCAGGGGGCCGCTGCGGGCGGCGGCGCCTTCGGCGAGTGCGGTGAGGACGGTGTCGAGGAGGGGGCGCAGGGCGCGGGGGCCCGCGGCCGCGCCGGCGAGGCGGGCGGCGTCGGCTGGGGTGGGCACGGGCATGGGGGACCCTTCGGTGTGGGGGCACCGCGTGCGGCAGGGACGGCGCTCAAGCTACGCGGGGTGGCTTCGCGGGGTCCCGGCGTTGTGCGTCGTTCCCCCGAACGGGTGACCGCGCCGTCGTTCTCCGCCGGGTGGGTGTGCGGTGCCCCGGCCGGGTCGGCCCCGCCCGTGCGGGCGGGGCCGGCCCCGCCGTCACCGGCCGAGGACGGCGAGGGCGCGGCGCAGTTCGTCGAGTTGGTCGCCGAGGCCGCGGCGCAGGGCGGGGGTGAGGTCGTCGCGGCGCAGGGTCTCCTCGCCGAGGCGCAGGGTCTCGGGGTCGGTGAGGGTGTGGGGGAACGCCGCGCGGCCCGCGAGGGCGCCGAGCGTGTGGCCGCGCCGGGCGGCGAGGTCGACGGCGGCGGGGAAGTAGCGGGCGGCCCAGGGGGTGAGGAGTTCGCGCTGCTCGTGTTGCCAGAAGCCTTCCGCGGTGGCCCTGAACAGGTAGTTCGACAGGGTGTCCGCGGTGCCGAACATCGCTTCCCAGGCGGCTTCCTTGGCGGCGGGGTCGGGGAGCGCGGCGCGGCAGCGGGCGGCTCCTTCCGCGCCGGCCGCGGTGGTGTCGCGGGCGGCTTCCGCGTCGATCTCGTCCTCGGTGGTGGCGCCGAGGGCGGCGAGTCGCCGCAGCAGGCGCCAGCGCAGTTCGGGGTCGAGCGCGGGGCCGCCCGGCAGGGTGCCGGCCTGCCGCCAGGCGCGCAGGGGGGCGGGTTCCGTGGCGGTGTCGATGGCGGTGCGGGCGGCGACGAGGCGGCGGGCGGGGTCGGTGTCGCCGGCGGCGAGGAGTTCGTGCGCGAGGTCGGAGAGGGTGGCGAGGGCGGCGGGCCGCCGGTGGTGGGGCAGGTAGCGTCCGGCGAGGGGGCCGGTCGCGAAGGCGAGGGCGGCTTCGAGGATCGCGGTGACGGGTTCGGCGGGCAGGTGCCCGCGCGCGGTGTCGAGGTAGTCCTCGGGCGGCAGGTCGCCGTCGCGGACCATGTCGCGTGCGGCGGTCCACAGGACGGTGCGGGTGAGGGGGTCGGGGAGGGCGGACAGGGTGCGGCGCGCGGTGTTCCAGGAGTGCGGGTCGAGGCGGATCTTGGCGTAGGTGAGGTCGCCGTCGTTGAGGACGACGAGGTCGGGCCTCGGGCCCGGGTAGGTGTGGTCCGTGGTGCCCGCCGCGGCGGGCAGGTCGAGGTCGTGCCGGTCGAGGGGGGTTCCTTCTGCGGTGTAGGTGCCCAGGCGCAGCCGGTGGGGTCGTGCGCCGGCGTGTGCGAGGCGCAGGTGCCAGGCGTCCTCCGTGGTGGTGATGCCGGCGGTGAGGGTGTCGGGTCCTGTGGTGCGCAGCCAGGCGTCGGCCCAGTCGGTGACGGGGCGGCCGGAGGCGCGGGTCATGGCGTCGACGAGGTCGGCGAGGGTGGCGTTGCCGAAGCGGTGGCGGGCGAAGTGGTCGTTGAGGCCGGTGAGGAACGCGTCGTCGCCGAGCCAGGTGACGAGTTGCCGCAGGGCGGAGGCGCCTTTGGCGTAGGAGATGCCGTCGAAGTTGAGGAGGGCGGCGGCGGTGTCGGGCACGGCGTCGGGTTCCGGGGCGACGGGGTGGGTGGAGGCGCGCTGGTCGGCGTCGTAGCCGAACTGCTTCCTGCCGGTGGAGAACTCGGGCCACGGGCGGTGGTCGGTGGCGTCGTTCGTGACCCGGTAGCCCAGGTAGTCGGCGAAGGACTCGTTGAGCCAGATGTCGTCCCACCAGCGGAGGGTGACGAGGTCGCCGAACCACATGTGGGCCATTTCGTGGGCGATGGTGACGGCGCGGTCGGCGCGCTGGCTGTCGGTGGCGGCGGCGCGGTGGATGTGGTTCTCGCTGATGGTGACGAGGCCGGGGTTCTCCATGGCGCCGGCGTTGAACTCGGGGACGAATGCCTGGTCGTAGGAGTCGAACGGGTAGGGCTCGTCGAAGAGTTCGTGGTAGTGGTCGAAGCAGCGGCGGGTGATGTCGAGGAGTTCGTCCGCGTCCTTGTCGAGGTGTTCCGCGAGGGAGCGCCGCACGTGCAGGCCGAAGGTCAGTCCCGCGTGTTCGGTGCGCACGGAGTGGTAGGGGCCGGCGGCGACGGCCACCAGGTAGGTGCTGATGGGCGGGGTGGTGGCGCAGCGGTGGCGTCCGGGCTGGCCTGTGACGGGGGTGGCGATGCCGTTGCCGAGGACGGTCCAGTCCTCGGGGGCGGTGACGGCGAGATCGAAGACGGCTTTGAGGTCGGGCTGGTCGAAGGCGGCGAAGACGAGGGGTGCGTCGGCGAGGAAGCACATGCTGTAGAGGTAGGTGAGGCCGTCCGCCGGGTCGGTGAAGCGGTGCAGTCCCTCGCCGGTGCGGGAGTAGGGCATGTCGGCGGTGACGGTGAGTTCGTGGGCGCCTGCGGTGAGGGCGGGGAGGGGCAGCCGGCCGTCGGTGAGGGTGTGGGGGTCGAGGTCGAGTCCGTCGAGGGTGGCGCGGTGGAGTGTGGTGGGCCGCAGTTCGGCGAACGTGTCGCCGGGCCGGCGCGCGGTGAAGCGGATGGTGGTGGTCGAGGCGAACGTGCGGTCGCCTCGGGTGAGGTCGAGGTCGATCTCGTAGCGGTGGACGTCGAGGAGTTCCGCTCGGGCTTCCGCTTCTGTGCGTGTCAGTGGGGCCATGGGGGCCATCGTGCCGCAGGGCGTTCCCGGGGCGCACTCGGGTTGCGCGGGCGGCCCCGGGGGTCGGGGCGGTTCGGGACAGGGTGTCCTGTCCTGGTCAGAGGCGGTCTTGCGCGGTCCCGCCTTTGCCCTGCGCTTCGTTGGCGAGTGTTTCGTGGTGGCGGATGACCTCGGCGATGATGAAGTTCAGCAGCTTCTCGGCGAAGGCCGGATCGAGTTTGGCGTTTTCCGCGAGCTCCCGGAGGCGGGTGATCTGGCGGGCCTCGCGGGCCGGGTCGGCGGCGGGGAGGCTGTGCCTGGCCTTGAGCCGGCCGACGCGCTGGGTGGCCTTGAAGCGCTCGGCGAGGATGTGCACGATCGCCGCGTCGATGTTGTCGATGCTGTCCCGGAGCGTTGCCAGTTCGTCGCGCACGTCCTGGGTCAGTTCCCCGGGCGCCGGGGCGTTGTTTCCGGCACTGCTGCTGTCCATGGGGGCCACCCTATGCTGCCCGAGGTGATCGCTACTGTGCGGTGCCCTGTGATCGTTTGCCCCGATCCGATCGCCCTGGGGCGCTTCCGCCGATCCTGGCCGTCGTCGCGGTGAACCGCGTTTCTCGCATCCGGTGATCGTCCTCGTGGGTCCCCGGGGTGGACGGACGCGGAGGCAGGCGCTCGGCGAACGGCAGGACGGCCGCCGTCAGACTGGTGCACGCCGAGTTGGCGGCCGACGCGGAGTTCCGCCGCCGCTTCCGGCACGAGGTGGCCGCCGCGCGGCGGTCAGCGGCCGGTGGACCGCGCCGGTCCTCGACAGCGACACGGACTCGGCGGTGCTGTGGGTCGCGGTCGGCTAGGTGCCGGGGCCCTCGTTGGCCCATACGGCACCTGCGGTCAGGTCCTGGGCCGGTGGAACGCGCCGGGCCTGGCCGTTGGGTCCGCGACCGTCAACGCCGGGGCGCGGCCCGCGCGTTCCTCGGAGTCAGCGGATCGCCCCGGCCGCGAGCCCGCCGGCGAGCCTGCGCTGCACCAGGACGAAGAAGACCAGCACCGGCAGCGTGATGAGGGTGGAGCCGGCCATGACCGCGCCCCAGTCGGTGCCGTACTGGCCGAAGAAGCGGTGCAGGCCGACGGCCGCGGTGTACCTGGCGTCGTCCTGCATGAAGACGAACGCGAACACGAACTCGTTCCAGGCGGTGATGAACGCGAAGATGCTGGTGGCCACGAGCCCTGGCGCCACCAGCGGCAGCAGGACCGACCGGAACATGCGCCACCAGCCGCAGCCGTCGAGGTAGGCGGCCTCCTCGACCTCCTGCGGCACGGCGGCGACGAACCCGCGCAGCGTCCAGACCGCGAAGGGCAGCGAGAACGCCAGGTAGACGACGGTGAGGCCGATGAGGCTGTTGAGCAGCCGCAGGTCGCGCATCTGGAGGAACAGCGGGATGACGAGCGCTTCGAGCGGCACCATCTGCACCATCAGGATCATCACCAGCACCTTCGTCCGCAGCCGGAACCGGAAGCGGGCCACGGCGACGGCGGCGAAGAGGGCGAGCGCCCCGGAGAGCAGGACCGTGCCGAGCCCGACCAGCGCGGAGTTGGCCAGGTAGCGGGAGAAGTCCCCCTCGTCCAGCACGTGTCCGAAGTGGTCGAAAGTGATCCCGGAGGGCAGCACGTCGGAGCCGCGCCGGCCGGCCGCGGGGTCGAACGCCGAGGACACCATCCAGTAGACGGGGAACAGCGTGAAGGCCAGGAGCGCCGCCACGGCCGCCCCCAGGCCCAGTCGCCCGGCGCGGGAGGTGCGGCGCGTCATGGTTCGTCCCCTTCCCGGGCGAGCGTGCGGACGTACACGACGGTGACGGCGAGCAGCAGCAGCGTCAGCAGCACGGCGATGGCCGAGCCGGTGCCGTACTCGTTGCGGCTGAAGGACTGGATGTAGGACCAGACGCCGAGGTTGAGCACGTCCTCGTTCGCGCCGGCGCCCCCCGGCATCAGGTAGATCTGCGCGAAGACCTTGACGTCCCAGATGATGGACAGGAGCGTGACCACGGTGAACGCCGGCCTGATGGCCGGGACGGTGATCAGCCGAAAGCGCTGCCAGGGCCCGGCGCCGTCGCACAGCGCCGCCTCGGGCAGTTCCCTGGGGATGGTGAGCAGCGCGGCGTAGAGCGTGACGGCGACGAACGGGAAGCCGTGGTGGACGACGTTGAGGGTGGCGATGGCGTAGAACGACCAGCGTTCGGTGAACCAGTTGGTCTCGCGGGGCTCGATCAGGCCCAGCCCGTCGAGGCCGCCGCTGACGACGCCGTCCAGCGGGTCGAAGATCCAGATCCACACGTAGGTGCCGGTCACGGCCGGCATGGCCCAGGCGCTCATGATGGCGGTGGAGCAGATGACGCGCCAGGTGCGGCCGAGGCGGGTGAGGAGCAGGGCGACGAGGGTGCCGAGGACGAGGGTGAGCGCCACGCAGGCGAACGCGAACAGCACCGTGTTGGGCAGCACCCGCGTCCACAGGAACGAGTCCCCGAGCAGGTCGCGGTAGTTGTCGAGTCCGGTCCAGTTGTTCTCGCCGGTGTTGATCTGGCGCAGCCCGTAGTCCTGGAACGACACGAGCAGGACACGCACCAGCGGCCAGAACAGCAGCACCGCGAGCACGAGCAGGGCCGGCGCGAGCAGTAACCAGGGCCGCAGCGCGCGCCCCCACGCGCTACGACGCGCGGCGCCCGAAGCGCGTGGTGGGCGCGCGGGCCGGGCCCGGGCGCCGGGGTCAGCCGTCAAAGGTCTCGTCCATGGCCGCGGCGGCCTCCTCCGCGGCCCGCCGGGGCGTCGCGTCGCCGGAGAGGATCGACTGGAGCATGCCCTGGACGATCTGTTCGCCCTGGACGGCGCCGTACCGTTCGGTCACGGGAAGGGAGGCGCCGGCTTCGAGGAGCTGCCGGGCGAACGGGGCGACGAGCGGTTCGCCGCGCCGCACGACCTCTTCGAGCGGGGACTGCCGGCCGGGGAAGTACCCGGACTGCTCCGCCCAGGCGGCGGCGTGTTCCCCGGTGCTCATCATGGTGATGAGTTCCCAGGCGAGTTCGGGCTCGTCGCTGCCGAACTCGCCGAGCAGCGAACCGCCGACGAACGAGGGGCTGAGGCCGCCGTCGCGGCCTGGCACGGGGACGACGCCGAGGCGTTCGGCCCACGCGGCGTCCTCGGCGATCAGGGTGTTCACCGTCCAGTTGCCGTTGATGACCATGGCGGCGTCGCCGTCGCGGAAGCTCTGGAGCTGGTCGGTCTCCAGCCAGGTCTCGGCGGCGGCGACCGAGAGGCCGTCCTCGGTGGCGAGCGAGGTGTAGAACTCGATGCCCTCGACGGCCTCCGGCTCGTCGAGTGTCGAGCGCCACCGGCCGTCGCCGGTCCGCTCGGCGATCTCCCCGCCCGCGCCCCACACGAAGGGGTACAGGCCGTACTCGCTGCCGCCGCTGACGGGGAACGGGATCATGTCCGGTTCGAGCTCGCCCAGCCGCAGGGCGACGTCGCGGAGTTCGTCCCACGTGGTGGGCGGCGACAGGCCGTGTTCCGCGAAGATGTCGGCCCGGTACATGAGGGAGCGGATGCCGGCGTACCAGGGCATGCCGTAGGTGGCGCCGTCGATCCTGGCGGCCTCGTACAGGCCGGGGACCAGGTCGTCGCCGAGTCCGCTCTCCTCGATGTTCGCCGAGAGGTCGGTCAGGGCGCCCGCGGCGCCGAACTCGGCGGCCCAGGTGGTGCCGATCTCGGCGACGTCGGGGAGTTCACCGCCCGCCATGGCGGTGGTGAACCGGTCGTGGGCGTCGGCCCACTGGATGAACTGCACGTCGAGCGTGGCGCCGGTCCGCCGCGCGAACGCGGCGGCGAGGTCTGCCGCCCAGGGTTCGGCGTCGGGGTTGGTGCCCTCCATGAGCCAGACGTCGAGCGTGGGGCCCTCACCGCCCGCCGCGCCGCCGGAGTCCCCGCAGCCGGTGGCCAGGCCGAGGGTGAGCGCCGCGAGGCCGGCGGCCAGGCGCCGCCGGGCGGGGCGGGAGGTGCGTTCCCCGGTGGACTGCCGCATGGCCGCTCCCCTCCGCGCGGGCCGGTGGTCACCGGCCGGACGCGCGTCGATTGTGGCAGTGCGGCAGCGGAGGCCACCAGAGCGTCACATCACGGAACGGCACCGTTTGTGGGCTGGACCACTGGCGGGTCGCGGCCCGGGAGCGGAACGGCGGCGGGGGCGCGGCGGGGCGGGATGGGGGCGGACATGGCGCGGCGCCCGCTCTCGGTCGGGGAGAGGCGGGCGCCGTGCCGGTGTCCGCACGCCGTTGTGCGGAACGCTGCGGGGTGGTGCGCTCAGACCGCCAGCGCGCGGTCGGTGGGCCGCACCGGGTAGGGCAGGGCCGACTCGCCGGTCAGGTAGCGGTCGACGCCGCGGGCCGCGGCGCGGCCCTCGGCGATCGCCCACACGATCAGGGACTGGCCGCGGCCGGCGTCGCCGGCGACGAACACGCCGTCCACGTTGGTGGCGTAGTCGGCGTCGCGCACGATGTTGCCGCGGGCGTCGAGTTCGAGGCCGAACTGGCCGACCAGGCCGTTCTCGCGGTCGGTGCCGGTGAAGCCCATGGCGAGGGTCACCAGCTGCGCGGGGATGCGCTGCTCGGTGCCGGGCTTCGGGGTGAGCTTGCCGTCGACGAACTCGACCTCGATGAGGTGCAGCCACGCGACGTTGCCGTCCTCGTCCCCCTCGAAGTGGGTCGTGGAGACGGAGTAGACCCGCTCGCCGCCCTCCTCGTGCGCGGAGGTCACCTTGTAGGTCATGGGGAACGTCGGCCACGGCTGGTGCGCGGGCCGGTCGTCGCCCGGGCGCGGCATGATCTCCAGCTGGGTGACGGACGCGGCGCCCTGCCGGTGGGCGGTGCCGACGCAGTCCGCGCCGGTGTCGCCGCCGCCGATGACGACGACGTGCTTGCCCTCGGCGGAGATCGGCGCGGTGGTGAGGTCGCCCTCGCGCACCTTGTTGGCCAGCGGCAGGTACTCCATCGCCTGGTGCACGCCGTTCAGGTCGCGGCCGGGCACGGGCAGGTCGCGCGCGGTGGTGGCGCCGGCGGCGATGACGACGGCGTCGTAGCGGTTGCGCAGCTTGTCGGCCTCGATGTCGCGGCCGATCTCGATCTCGGTGCGGAACTTGGTGCCCTCGGCGCGCATCTGCTCGATGCGGCGGTTGAGGTGGCGCTTCTCCATCTTGAACTCGGGGATGCCGTAGCGCAGGAGCCCGCCGATCCGGTCGGCCCGCTCGTACACGGCGACGGTGTGCCCGGCGCGCGTCAGCTGCTGGGCGGCGGCGAGGCCCGCAGGACCCGAGCCGATGACGGCGACGGTCTTCCCCGAGAGGCGCTGCGGGGGCTGCGGCGTGACGAGGCCGGCCTCCCACGCCTTGTCGATGATGGTGACCTCGACGTTCTTGATGGTGACCGGCGGCTGGTTGATGCCGAGCACGCACGCCGACTCGCACGGCGCGGGGCACAGCCGGCCGGTGAACTCGGGGAAGTTGTTCGTCGCGTGCAGCCGCTCGCTCGCCGCGGCCCAGTCGCCGCGGTAGGCGTAGTCGTTCCACTCCGGGATCAGGTTGCCCAGCGGGCAGCCGTTGTGGCAGAACGGCACGCCGCAGTCCATGCAGCGCCCGGCCTGCTTGCTGATGATGGGCAGCAGCGAGCCCGGGACGTACACCTCGTCCCAGTCCTTGACCCGGGACGCGACAGGACGGGTGCGGGCGACCTCGCGCCCGGTGGTGAGAAAGCCCTTCGGGTCAGCCATGGGTCGCCGCCTCCATCATCTTCTCGTGGGTCTCGGACTCGCTGAGTCCGGCCCGCTCGGCGGCGTCCTTGGCGGCGAGCACGGCCTTGTAGGTGGTGGGCATGATCTTGCTGAAACGGGCCGCGCTCGCGTCCCAGTCCTTCAGCAGGCGGTCCGCGACCGTGGAGCCGGTCTCCTCGGCATGCCGCCGCACCACGTCGTGCAGCCATGCGCGGTCGGATTCCGTCAGCTCCTCCACGGCGACGAAGCCCGGGTTGACGTGCTCGGGGTCGAGGTCGATCACGTAGGCGACGCCGCCGGACATGCCGGCCGCGAAGTTCCGCCCGGTCTCGCCGAGCACCACGGCCCGGCCGCCGGTCATGTACTCGCAGCCGTGGTCGCCGACGCCCTCGGCGACGACGGTGGCGCCCGAGTTGCGGACGCAGAAGCGTTCGCCGACCCGGCCGCGCAGGAAGATGTCGCCGCCGGTCGCGCCGTAGCCGATGGTGTTGCCCGCGATGGTGGAGAACTCGGGCAGGTGGTCGGCGCCGCGGTCCGGGCGGACGATCAGCCGGCCGCCGGACAGGCCCTTGCCGACGTAGTCGTTGGCGTCGCCCTCAAGGCGCAGCGTGACGCCGCGCGGCACGAACGCACCGAAGGACTGGCCGGCCGACCCGGTGAAGGTGATGTCGATGGTGTCGTCGGGCAGCCCGGCGCCGCCGAACCGCTTGGTCACCTCGTGCCCGAGCATCGTGCCGACGGTGCGGTTGATGTTGCGGATGGCGACCTGGGCGCGGACCGGCTGCGCCTCCTCGGGCGTGGCGGCCGACAGCGCGTCGGCGGAGAGCCGGATCAGGTCGTTGTCCAGCGCCTTGGCCAGCCCGTGGTCCTGCTCGGTGGTGCGGTGCCTGGCGGCGCCCGCGGGCAGGTCGGGGACGTGCAGCAGGGGCGCGAGGTCGAGCCCCTGGGCCTTCCAGTGGTCGACGGCGCGGGAGACGTCGATCAGCTCGGCGCGGCCGACGGCCTCGTCCAGCGTGCGGAAGCCGAGCTCGGCGAGCAGTTCGCGGACCTCCTCGGCGATGAACTCGAAGAAGTTGACCACGAACTCCGGCTTGCCGGTGAACCGTTCGCGCAGCACCGGGTTCTGGGTGGCGATGCCGACGGGGCAGGTGTCCAGGTGGCACACCCGCATCAGGACGCAGCCGGAGACCACGAGCGGCGCGGTGGCGAAGCCGAACTCCTCGGCGCCGAGCAGCGCGGCGATCAGCACGTCGCGCCCGGTCTTCAGCTGCCCGTCGGTCTGCACGACGATGCGGTCGCGCAGGCCGTTGAGCAGCAGGGTCTGCTGCGTCTCGGCCAGGCCCAGCTCCCACGGACCGCCCGCGTGCTTGAGCGAGGTCAGCGGGGAGGCGCCGGTGCCGCCGTCGTGCCCCGAGATCAGCACCACGTCGGCGTGGGCCTTGGAGACGCCGGCCGCGACGGTGCCCACGCCGACCTCGGAGACCAGCTTCACGTGGATGCGGGCCGCGGGGTTGGCGTTCTTCAGGTCGTGGATCAGCTGCGCGAGGTCCTCGATGGAGTAGATGTCGTGGTGCGGCGGCGGGGAGATCAGCCCGACGCCCGGCGTGGAGTGCCGGGTCCTGGCCACCCACGGGTAGACCTTGTGGCCGGGCAGCTGGCCGCCCTCGCCCGGCTTGGCGCCCTGGGCCATCTTGATCTGGATGTCGTCGGCGTGCACCAGGTACTCGCTGGTGACGCCGAAGCGGCCGGAGGCGACCTGCTTGATGGCGCTGCGCCGTTCCGGGTCGGTCAGGCGGTCGGAGTCCTCGCCGCCCTCGCCGGTGTTGGACTTGGCGCCCAGCCGGTTCATGGCGATGGCCAGCGTCTCGTGGGCCTCGCGGGAGATGGAGCCGTAGCTCATCGCGCCGGTGGAGAAGCGCCGGACGATCTCGCTGACCGGTTCGACCTCGTCGAGCGGCACCGCGGGGCGCTCGCCCGTCTTGAGCCGGAACAGGCCGCGCAGCGTCATCAGCCGCTCCGACTGCTCGTTCACCCGGTCGGTGTACTGGCGGAAGACGTCGTAGCGGCGTTCGCGCGTGGAGTGCTGGAGGCGGAAGACGGTCTCCGGGTCGAACAGGTGCGGCTCGCCCTCGCGGCGCCACTGGTACTCGCCGCCGATGTCCAGCGCGCGGTGCGCGGGTGCCACGCCCGAGGCCGGGTAGGCGGCGGCGTGGCGGGCGGCGACCTCGCGGGCGATGACGTCGAGGCCGGCGCCGCCGATCTTGGTGGCGGTGCCGTGGAAGTAGGTGTCGACGAACGACGCGTCGAGCCCGACCGCCTCGAAGACCTGCGCGCCCCGGTAGGAGGCGACGGTGGAGATGCCCATCTTGGACATCACCTTCAGGACGCCCTTGCCGAGGGCCTTGATGAGGTTGCGGATGGCCTCGTCGGCGTCCATGCCGGGCAGGTAGGTGCCGCGGGCGACCAGGTCCTCGACGGACTCCATCGCCAGGTAGGGGTTGACCGCGGCGGCGCCGTAGCCGATGAGCAGCGCGACGTGGTGCACCTCGCGCACGTCCCCGGCCTCGACGAGCAGGCCGACGCGGGTGCGCTGCTTGGTGCGGATGAGGTGGTGGTGGACGGCCGAGGTGAGCAGCAGCGAGGGGATGGGGGCGTGCTCGGCGTCGGAGTGCCGGTCGGAGAGCACGATGAGGCGCGCCCCGTCGGCGATGGCCGCGTCCGCCTCGGCGCAGATCTCGGTGAGCCGGTCGGCCAGGGCGGTGCCGCCGCCCGAGACCCGGTACAGGCCGGAGAGGGTGGCGGCGGCGAAGCCGGGCAGGTCCCCGTCGGCGTTGATGTGGATGAGCTTGGCCAGCTCGTCGTTGTCGATCACCGGGAACGGCAGCGTCACGCTGCGGCACGAGGCCGAGGTGGGGTCGAGCAGGTTGCCCTGGGGGCCGAGGGAGGACAGCAGGGAGGTGACGAGTTCCTCGCGGATGGCGTCCAGCGGCGGGTTGGTGACCTGCGCGAACAGCTGGGTGAAGTAGTCGAAGATCAGCCGGGGCCGGTCGGAGAGCGCGGCGATGGGCGTGTCGGTGCCCATGGAGCCGATGGGCTCGGCGCCGGTCGCGGCCATCGGGGTGAGCAGGACGCGCAGCTCTTCCTCGGTGTAGCCGAACGTCTGCTGGCGGCGGGTGACCGAGGCGTGGGTGTGCACGATGTGCTCGCGCTCGGGCAGGTCGGCCAGCTCGATGAGGCCGGCTTCGAGCCACTCGGCGTAGGGGTGCTCGGCGGCCAGTTCCGCCTTGATCTCGTCGTCCTCGATGATGCGCTGCCGCGCGGTGTCGACGAGGAACATGCGGCCGGGCTGGAGGCGGCCCTTGCGGACGACGCGGGCCGGGTCGATGTCGAGGACGCCGACCTCGGAGGACAGCACGACGAGCCCGTCGTCGGTGACCCAGTAGCGGCCGGGGCGCAGCCCGTTGCGGTCGAGGACCGCGCCGACCTGGGTGCCGTCGGTGAAGGTGACGCAGGCGGGGCCGTCCCAGGGCTCCATGATCGTCGAGTGGAACTGGTAGAACGCGCGGCGGGCGGGGTCCATGGAGCCGTGGTTCTCCCACGCCTCGGGGACCATCATCAGCACGGCGTGCGGCAGGGACCGGCCGCCGAGGTGCAGCAGTTCCAGCACCTCGTCGAAGGTGGCCGAGTCGGAGGCGTCGGGCGTGCAGACCGGGAAGAGGCGCGACAGCTTCTCCGGCGGGCCGAACACGTCCCCGGCCAGCTGCGACTCGCGGGCCCGCATCCAGTTGCGGTTGCCCTGGACGGTGTTGATCTCGCCGTTGTGGGCGACGAAGCGGTAGGGGTGGGCCAGCGGCCAGCTGGGGAAGGTGTTGGTGGAGAACCGCGAGTGGACCAGCGCGATGGCGCTGGCCAGGCGCCGGTCGGACAGGTCGGGGAAGAACGGCTCCAGCTGCCCGGTGGTGAGCATGCCCTTGTAGACGAGGGTGCGGGAGGAGAGCGAGGGGAAGTAGAGGTCCGCCTCGTGCTCGGCGCGCTTGCGCAGGGCGTAGACCGCGCGGTCCAGGTCGAGGCCGTGCTTCTCGCCGGCCGCGTCGGTCACGAACAGCTGCCGGAACGCCGGCATCGTCGCGCGGGCGGCGGCGCCGAGCAGCTCTGGGGCGACGGGGACCTCGCGCCAGCCGAGGACGGCCAGGCCTTCCTCGCCCGCGATGGCGGCGACCCGGCCCATGGCGGCCGCGGCGGCGTCCGCGCCGGTGGGCAGGAAGGCCAGGCCCACGGCGTAGTGGCCGACGGGCGGCAGCTCGAAGGGGACGCTGTCGCGCAGGAAGGCGTCCGGGATCTGGATGAGGATGCCGGCACCGTCGCCGGTGTCCGGGTCCGAGCCGGTGGCACCCCGGTGTTCGAGGTTGCGCAGCACGGTGAGCGCCTGGTCGACCAGCTCATGGCTGGCCTCGCCGGTGAGCGTGGCGACGAACCCGACCCCGCAGGCGTCGTGCTCGGCGCGCGGGTCGTACATCCCCTGCTTGACCGGGTGGGACGCAGAACGCATCGGCTCTCCCGTCGTCGTCTTGGTGTGTGGCTGTTCCGAGGGACGACGTTGGCCCTGGCGTACGTTAAATTTTCGTGCAGGTTACACGATGCCCCGGTTCCCGGGAAGCGGATACCACTGTCCACGATACGGACTCTTGCCGCGGGCTGGTGCCGGAGTTGGCGCGGTATCGACCGCTTGCGCTCCGGGGGCCGGTGCGGGCGCCGACGCTCGCAGGGACGACAAGCACATGCCCGCCGACAAGCAACTGAAACCACAAGGAAACAAAACTCACCCTGGAGCACCCCTGCGCGACACTGCGCAGTCATAAGCGGTCCACACGGGTCGGGCGCGCGGGCGGCCGGTACCGGCTGCCCGGAGTGCGAACGCCCGGGGCCCTGCGCGCATTCCGCGGCCGGTCCCGCACGCGGAACGGCCCGGCGCGAACGCCGGGCCGTGGGGTGGAGGGGTCCGCCGGGGCTACTGCTTGGCCGCCTCGGCCCCTGTGCCGTCGCCGGACGCCCCGGCCGAGGCGTTCTTCCTCAGCTCCGGCTTGTCCGCCGGCTTGTCCTGCTTCGCTTCCCGCTTCCCGTCCTCGGCCCCCGCCGGCTTCTCGTCCCGCTCGGCCCCCGGCTCCTGCGCCGCGGACTTCTCCGCCGCCGCGCCGTCGGCGGCATCGTCGTCGTCCGGCGCGGCCGGCTCGACCTGCTCCTCGCGGCCCGGGGCGCGGCGCGCGGAGATCACGAAGTAGGCCACGGCGGCGAGGAACACGACGAGCGAGGTCCAGTTGTTCAGCCGGAGGCCGAGGAACTCGTGCGCCTCGTCGATGCGCAGGTACTCGATCCAGAACCGGCCCGCCGTGTAGCCGGCCACGTACAGCGCGAAGGCCCGCCCGTGCCCGAGCCGGAAGCGCCGGTCGGCCCAGATGACCAGGACGCCGACGCCCACGCACCACAGCGACTCGTACAGGAACGTCGGGTGGAACGTGCCGTTGTCCAGCCCGTTGTCGATCTCCACGGCCCACGGCACGTCCGTGGCCCGGCCGTACAGCTCCTGGTTGAACCAGTTGCCCCAGCGCCCGATGGCCTGCGCGAACGCGATGCCGGGGGCGATCGCGTCCGCCATGGGCGGCAGCGCGATCCCCCGGCGGCGGCAGGCGATCCACGCGCCGACCGCGCCGCCCGCGACGGCACCCCAGATGCCGATGCCGCCGTCCCAGATCCTGAAGGCGTCGACCCAGTCGCGGCCGTCGCCGAAGTAGAGCTGGTAGTCGGTGACCACGTGGTAGATCCGGGCACCGATCAGGCCGAACGGCACCGCCCACACGGCGATGTCGGCGACCGTGCCCGGCCTACCGCCGCGCTTGACCCAGCGGCGACCGCCGAGCCAGATGGCGACGAAGACACCGATGATGATGCACAGCGCGTAGTAGCGGAGCTCGCGCGGTCCGAGATCGATCCCGCTCTCGCTCGGGCTGGGAAAGGCGGCAAGGATGTCCATGGTGCCCCTGACGCTACCCTGCCCCCGCGCGCGGACGGAATCCGCCCGGCCCGTCGGGGCGTGTGTCAGGCATCAGCCCTCCGATCCGGCGATCTCCTCGACGCGCTCGCGCAGCCGCTCGGGTGTGAGGGGCTCGTCGGCGGCCCCGTAGATGTCCTCCCCCTGGAGCAGCACCGTGGGCGTTCCGGTGAAGTCGGAGTCGAGGAAGCCGGCGTTGGCGCTGCTCACCCACTCCTCGTGCGAGCCGTCCTCCACGCACGAGCGGAACGACGCCGTGTCGAGGCCGTCGACGTCGCCTGCCAGGTCGATCAGGCGGGCCTTGTCGGCGAACGCGTCGTCGCTCTCGGCCGGCTGATGCGCGAACAGCAGGTCGTGGTACTCCTGGAAGGCGCCGGCGTCCCGGGCGCACAGGGCGGCGTTCGCGGCGAACTTCGAGCCGTTGCCTCCCATGTTGCCGTCGATGATCGACACCAGGTGGTAGTCGACGCGCAGCTTGCCCTCGTCCGTCAGGTCGCGGATGGTCTCGCCGAAGGTGTTCTCGAACTGGCCGCAGGCCGGGCAGCGGAAGTCCTCGTAGATGGCCATCGTGGCGGGGGCCGAGGTCTCGCCCACGGCGATCGGCTCGGCCGCCGGGGCGTTCTCCCCGTCGTCGCCGCCGTTCGCCGCGATGACGCCGATCCCGGTGGCGACGGCCAGCACGGCCACGGCTGTCCCGGCGACCTTGGCCGAGCGCTTGCGCCGCTCCGCGGCCCGTTCCCGTTCCCGCTCCTCGCGCAGCCGTTCGCGGGCGCTGCGCCTGCCCTCTCGATTCCCTTGGCTCACGCCATGGGCCAACGACCCCGGCCCGGCCAGGACACGCCCGGCACGCGGATCGGAAGGCCGGGCCGCGGGAGCCCGCGCGCCTACCGTGAGCCGGGTGATCGCTCGCAAGACCGCTCCCGACCTGCTGGCGGCGGCCCTGGCGGTGCTGCTGTTCGCCGCCGCGGCCGTCGTCGGGGCCGCCATCAACGACGACGGCGTGCTGGTGCTGAAGTGGCCGCCGCTGTTCGCCCGCTGGGAGCCGCATGCCGGTCCCGGCACCCCGGCCGCGCTGCTGGTGGCGGGACTGGTCCTGCTGTACGGCCCGCCGCTGGCGCGGCGGCTGCCGTGGCGCTGGCTGCCGCCCGCCGCCTGGTGCGCGTCCATGGCGTGGATCTGGTCGCTCGCGCTGGTCGACGGCTGGCGGCGCGGGGTGGCCAGGCGGCTGGCCTACGGGCACGAGTACCTGACGGCGCTGGACGACATCGACGGGATCGGCCCGTTCCTGCGCACGTTCACCGACCACATCCCGATGGACTCGCAGGACAACTGGCCGGCGCACGTCGCCGGGCACCCGCCGGCCGCGACGCTCACGTTCGTGCTGCTCGACCGGGTGGGCCTGGGCGGCGGGGCGTGGGCGGCGGCGTTCTGCGTCACCACCGCGGCGAGCGCGGCGGCGGCCGTGCTGATCGCGGTGCGGGCGCTCGCGGGCGAGCGGCTGGCGCGGCGGGCGGCGCCGTTCGTGGTGCTCGCGCCCTCGGCGGTGTGGCTCGGGGTGTCGGCGGACGGCTGGTTCACGGCCGTGGCCGCCTGGGCGCTGGCCCTGCTCGCGCTGGCCGCGACCGGCGCGGTGCGCGCGCCGCGGGCCGCCGCGCTCGGCGCGGGCGTGCTGGCGGGCTGTCTGCTCTACCTCTCCTACGGCCTGGTGCTCATGGCCCTGGTGGCCGCAGCGGTGCTGTGGCTCGCGCGCGACGCGCGCCCGCTGCCCTGGCTGGTGCTCGGCGCCGTGCCGTGGGTGGCGGGCTTCACGGCGGCCGGGTTCTGGTGGTACGACGGCTACGAGACGCTGGTGGGCCGCTACTACGAGGGGGCGGGCGGGCAGCGGCCCTACGCCTACTTCGTCTGGGCGAACCCGGCGGTCCAGGTGGCGTCCGTCGGCCTGGCGACCGTGGCGGGCCTGCGCCGCGCGGGCACGCGTCCCGTCCGCCGGGACGCGCGGCGGCGTGCCCTGGCCGTGCTGGTCGCCTCGGCGCTCGCGGCCATGCTGCTCGCGAACCTGTCGGGCATGAGCAAGGCCGAGACCGAACGGATCTGGCTGCCGTTCGCGCTGTGGCTCCTGCCCGCGGCGGCGCTGCTCCCGGCCCGGCACACCCGGTGGTGGCTGGCCGCGCAGGCCGCGCTCGCGCTCGCCGTCAACCATCTGTGGCTCACCCGCTGGTGAGGCGGGCCGCGCCGGGGCTGATTTCACCGGGTGGCGCGGGGATTGCCGAGGGCGATGAACGCCCTGCCGTGCACGGCCCAGCTCCCCAGCGGCACCCAGCCGGCCGACTCGCCGCTCGCGCACAGCGCGGCGGGCCCGAGCCTCGCCCAGGGGAACGGCGGGCCGACCGGGCCCGTTCCGTCGTCGAGGCGGACGTGGAGGCGCTCGTCGATGTCGGTCGGCGCGGCCTCGGCCAGCAGCAGCCCGCCGGGCGCGGTCAGCCGCCTGACGCGGCGCAGCAGCGCGACGGGGTCGCCGCCGATGCCCGCGTTCCCGTCCATCAGCAGCACGCTCCCCCAGCGGCCCTCGGCCGGCAGGGCCTGGAAGACCGACCGCAGCAGGGCCGTTCCGCCGCGGCTGCGGGTGCGGGCGACGGCGGCCGGCGAGGTGTCGATGCCGAGCGCGGGGCGCGCGGCGCGGGCCAGGGCGATGACCATGCGGCCGGGGCCGCAGCCGATGTCGAGGACGCTGCCCGTGCAGCGGACCAGGACGCTGCGGTCGGCCGCGTCGGGGCCCGCGCACCAGCGTTCGACGTCCAGGCGCAGCCGCCGCCCGTCGGCGCGGCGCAGGAACAGCGGGCCCCGGCCGGTGCGCAGGGCGGCGGCGTAGACGTCGCCGGTCCAGCTCACGTGGCGGCGCCGGCGCGCAGCGCGGCCCAGGCCGCCGCGAACCGCCCGCCGGGCGCCTCCCGCGCGATCCGCGCGGCGTCGGCGGCGGTGTCCACGTCGCGCAGCACGGGCAGGTCGCGCACGTCGAGTCCGGCCTCGACGAGCCGGTGGCGCTGGCGCCGGCCGGTGGACGGGGTGGACATGGGGACGCCGAGGACGAGCGCGGGCCTGGGCCTGGCCATGCCGAGGGCCCAGAAGCCGCCGTCGGCCGCGGGCCCGAACCAGGCGCGGCCCGGTGGCCAGGCGTCGGCCGCGGTCGCGGGTGCGAGCAGCGCGGGGGTGAGCTGCGGGGTGTCCATGCCGACGAGCAGCGCGGGGCCGGGGCAGTGGGTGAACGCGGCGGCGATCCGCTGGTCGAGGCCGCCGGTGCCGCGCTGCGCCACGACGTCGAAGCCGGGCGGCAGCCACGGTCCGGGGCGGCCGGCGAGCACGAGCAGGCGCCGCCGCGCGGGCACGCGCAGCAGCGTGCGGAGGGTGTCGGCCAGCGCCGCCTCGGCCAGGCGGGCGGCCTCCTCAGGGGTGCAGGGCGGGGTGAGGCGGGTCTTGACGCGGCCGGGCACGGGCTCCTTGGCGATGACCAGGAGGGTGGCCGCGCCGTCCGGGGGCCCGGCGGTCACCTGAGCACCGCCCGCATGTCGCCGACGGCCTGCCAGGTGCCGCGCCAGGTGCCGGTGACCTTCGAGCGGCCGGTGCGCGGCCGGTAGGCGATGTCGGTCTCCTCGATGCGCCAGCCGGCCTCGGCGGCCAGGACCACCATCTGCAACGGGTAGCCGCTGCGCCGGTCGGTGAGGCCGAGGCCGAGGAGCGCGGCGCGGCGCGCGACGCGCATGGGTCCGAGGTCGCGCAGCCGCACGCCGGTGCGGTTGCGGACCATGCGGGACAGGGCGCGGTTGCCCAGCCGCGCGTGCAGGGGCCAGGCGCCGCGCGCGGTGGGGCGGCGGCGGGCCAGCACGAGGTCGGCGGCGCCCGTGCCGACGGGGGCGGCGACGCGCGGCAGTTCGGCCGGGTCGAGGGAGGCGTCGCAGTCGCAGAACGCCACGAGGTCGCCGGTGGCGGCGAGCAGTCCGGCGTGGCAGGCGGCGCCGAAGCCGCGGCGGGGCTCGTGCACGACGTGCGCGCCGAGCCGTTCGGCCAGGGCCGGGGAGCCGTCGGTCGAGCCGTTGTCGACGACGACGGCCCGCCAGCCGTCGGGGACGCGGTCGAGCACCCAGGGCAGCGCCTCGGCCTCGTTCAGGCAGGGCAGCACCAGGTCGCCCCGCGTCGGTGGGGAGGTGGTCACGCCCCTCACCCTACGAAGACAAACACCGCATTCGCGGACACTCTCCCCCTGCGTGCCCCGTCCTCCGTGTCCGCCGCCAGGACCGGGGCCAGGCCGCCCTCCGGTCAGGCCGCGGGCACCGGGGCCAGCGGGGCGCGGGCGAAGCGGGCCATGCCCTCGGCGAAGCCGACCCGTGGCCGCCAGCCGAGCTCCGCGCGCAGGCGCGCGGAGTCCGCCGTGACGTGCCGCACGTCCCCGAGCCGGTACTCGCCGGTGACCACCGGCTCGGGGCCGCCGTGGGCGGCGGCGAGCGCGCGGGCCATCTCCCCGACAGTGCGCGGCTCGCCGCTGCCGGTGTTGTAGGCGCGCAGCGCTCCCCTCGGCCCCGCGGCGAGCGCGGACAGCGCGGTCGCGTTCGCCGCCGCGACGTCCGTGACGTGGACGAAGTCCCGCCGCTGCCCGCCGTCCTCGAAGACCCGGGGCGGCCGGCCCGCGGCCAGCGCCGACCGGAAGAACGCCGCCACCCCCGCGTACGGCGTGTCCCTCGGCATGCCGTCGCCGTACACGTTGTGGTAGCGCAGGCTGATGGCCCGCCCCCCGGTCGAACGGGCCCACGCGGCGGCCAGGTGCTCCTGCGCGAGTTTCGTCGTGGCGTAGACGTTGCGCGGGTCGGGCGCGGCGTCCTCGGTGACGAGGCCGGGCAGCAGGGACGCGCCGCACGACGGGCAGGGCGGTTCGAACCGGCCGGCGTCAAGCCGCTCCGGTGTCCGCGGCCCTGGGCGCACCCGGCCGTGCCGGGGGCAGTCGTAGCGGCCCTCGCCGTAGACGACCATGGATCCGGCGAGCACCAGGCCGCCGACGCCCTCGGCGGCCATCGCGGCCAGCAGCACGGCCGTGCCCAGGTCGTTGACGCCGACGTAGTCCGTCGCGTCCGCGAAGCCCTGCCCGAGTCCCACGACCGCCGCCTGGTGGCAGACGGCGTCCACGCCGGCGAGCGCGCGGGCCACGGCCCGGGCGTCGCGGATGTCGGCGCGGTGCGCGTCGACGCCGGGGGCGGCCGGGCGGATGTCGAGCACGACCGGCTCGTGCCCCCGGGCCAGCAGTTCGGCCACGATGTGCGAGCCGATGAACCCGGCTCCTCCTGTCACCAGTACACGCATGGCCGTCACGCTAGGCCCTGCCACCCGAATCCCCGCGGGGCCACGCTGGCGGGGCGGCGGCACTCCCCCGGACTGGGACCCGGACTCAGGCCCGCGTCAGCGTTCCGTGCGGTCGGGGGCCGACTGCTCCCAGGGGACGCTGAGCCAGGGGCTCTCCGGGTCGGTGCTCAGGATCTGGTGCACGGCGACCATGTCGGTGTACCAGTCGCCGAACTCCTCGCTGTCGAAGTGCAGGCAGCGGCCGAGGACGAACCCGATCGCGAACTCCGCCCAGGACCTGTACACCTGCCTGCTGGCCTCCCCGGCCCGCAGCAGCGCCCGCTCGCTCTCCTCGCGTTCCGCGTACCGGGCGCCCAGGCCCCAGCGGGCCATGCAGGAGGCGCGGCCGTAGTCCCAGGCGAGGACGGAACGGACGCAGGACCCGCCGTCGAGCAGCCCGTCGGCGCGGAAGCGCGCCTCGTAGCGCAGGATGCGGCCGATCAGCTCCTGTGTCAGCGCGATGTCCGCGTCCAGGTCGAACTCCGGCGGCCGGCCGGTCCTGTCGACGACCTCGGCCGTCCGCGCCACCAGGACCCGTTCCGCGGTCTCGCGCCACCGCACCGCGTCGGGCGGCGTGCCGTGCTCCTGCATGAGGGCCTGCCGCACGCGCAGCGCGAACTCCCAGGCCGGGGAGACCACCTCGCCGCGCAGCAGCCGTTCGACCGTGCCCAGCCACTCCGGGCGACCGCCGACGCCCCACCAGCGCCCCAGCAGCTCCTTCTCCTCGGTGTAGCCGCCCCACTGCCAGCCGAGGTGGTTCCAGACGGCGCCGTTGTTGACCATGAGCAGCGCGCCGCAGGCCATGCCGTGCGCCAGCGCGCCGTGCCGGTGGCCGGTCCACAGGGTCTTCAGCTGCCGTTCCGGGACCGCGTGCCTGCCGTGCTTCTTCCAGCGCTTGGGGTCGGCGGGCAGGAACGTCTCGGCCGGCGTGCCGGGGTTCACCGCGAGCCAGCGGACGGACCGGGGCCACACCTTGGCGAGCGACACCAGGTCACTGCGCTCGAACACCCGATCGCCCACCGGGTGTTCGAGCAGGCCCCGGGTGAAGACGGCCAGCGCGAGGCCGTCGAAGTTCGGGTCCTTGAACGGGCGGAACGGGATGCTGCCCGGTGCCGCGTCCATCAGCTCGCGCGACATCGGGAAGTACAGGTCGGTACCGGCAAGCACCTCGAAGAACGCCTGCCAGTCCCCACCGGCCCCGGCCTGGTAGAGCTGCTGTTCGACCGCCGTCGGCGGCTCCCACGGCATGTGGCCCGCCTCCCCCTGCTTCCCCATGCGGTCGACTGTAGCGGGGCCCGCCCCCGCCCGGCACGGACGGGGACGGGCGGGCGGCGGAAAGCGCGGGCTCAGCCCCGGTTGCGTGCGCCGCGCGTCAGGTCGGCGGCGAGCTCGCGCAGCTCCCGCAGGGCCGCGGCCTCGTCGTCGCGGTGCTCCAGGACGCGCCGCACGAACGCCGAGCCGACGATCACGCCGTCCGCGAAGGTCGCGACCTCCGACGCCTGCACCGCGTTGGACACGCCGAGCCCGACGCACACCGGCAGCGGCGTGGTGGCGCGGACCCGGCGCACGAGGTCGGCCGCGTCCCGGCTGACGGACTCGCGAGTGCCGGTGACCCCCATCAGCGAGGCCGCGTAGACGAATCCGCTGCCGGCCGCGGTGATCGCGGCGATCCGCTCGTCCTTGCTGCTCGGCGCGACGACGAAGACGGTGGCGAGGCCGTGCCGCTCCGCGGCCTTGCGCCACTGCTCCGACTCCTCAAGCGGCAGGTCGGGCAGGATGCAGCCGGCGCCGCCCGCCTCGGCCAGCTCGGCGGCGAAGCGTTCGGGCCCGTAGCGGTCCACCGGGTTCCAGTAGGTCATGCACAGCACGGGAACGCCGGTGGCCGCGCGCACCTCGCGCACGGTGCGCAGCACGCCCGAGATGCGGATCCCGCCGCGCAGCGCGATGTCGTCCGCGGTCTGGATGATGGGGCCGTCGAGCACCGGGTCGCTGTGCGGGAGGCCGATCTCGATGATGTCGCAGCCGCCCTCGACCATCGCGATCACGGCGCGGATGCCGCCTTCGAGGGTGGGGAAGCCGGCCGGGTAGTAGCCGATGAGGGCCGCCCGGTTCTCACTCCTGGCCGCGGCGAGCGCACCGGCCAGCCCCTGTGCGTCGCCGCTCACTTCGTGTCCCCTTCGCCGCCGTTGTCCGCACCGTCGTAGAGCCCGAAGTACCGGGCCGCGGTGTCCATGTCCTTGTCGCCCCTGCCGGAGAGGTTGACCAGGATCAGGCCGTCCTCGCCCAGCTCCCGGCCCAGGTCGAGGGCGCCGGCCAGCGCGTGGGCGCTCTCGATGGCCGGGATGATGCCCTCGGTGCGCGACAGCAGCCGCAGCGCCCGCATCGCCTGGTCGTCCGTGACCGGCCGGTACTCCCCCCGGCCCGCGTCCTTGAGGTAGGCGTGCTCGGGGCCGATGCCCGGGTAGTCGAGGCCGGCGGAGATGGAGTACGGCTCGGTGATCTGCCCCTCGTCGTCCTGGAGGACGTAGGACCGCGAGCCGTGCAGGATGCCGGGCTCCCCCGCCGTCAGCGTGGCGGCGTGCTCGCCGGACTCCACGCCGTGACCGGCGGCCTCGCAGCCGACCAGGCGGACCCCGGCGTCGGGGATGAAGGCGTGGAACAGGCCGATGGCGTTGGAGCCGCCGCCGACGCAGGCGACGACGGCGTCGGGCAGCCGCCCGGCGCGCTCCTGGATCTGGCGGCGGGCCTCGACGCCGATGACCCGGTGGAAGTCGCGGACCAGCGCGGGGAACGGGTGCGGCCCCGCGACGGTGCCGAACAGGTAGTGCGTGTGGGCGACGTTCGCCACCCAGTCGCGGAACGCCTCGTTGATGGCGTCCTTCAGGGTGCGGCTGCCCGAGGTGACGGGCACGACCTCGGCGCCCAGCATCCGCATGCGCGCCACGTTCAGCGCCTGGCGCTCGGTGTCGACCTCGCCCATGTAGATGGTGCATTCGAGGCCGAACAGCGCGCAGGCGGTCGCGGTGGCCACGCCGTGCTGGCCGGCGCCGGTCTCGGCGATGACGCGGGTCTTGCCCATGCGGCGGGTGAGCAGCGCCTGGCCGAGCACGTTGTTGATCTTGTGGGAGCCGGTGTGGTTGAGGTCCTCGCGCTTGAGGAAGACCCGGGCCCCGCCGGCCTCGGCGCCGAACCGCGGCACCTCGGTCAGCGGACTGGGGCGGCCGGTGTAGTGGACGAGCAGGTCGTCGAGTTCCGCGGCGAACGCGGGATCGGCCTTCGCCTTCTCGTACTCGGCGGCGACCTCCTCGACGGCGGCCCGCAGGGCCTCGGGGATGAAGGTGCCGCCGAAGGCACCGAAGTATCCGCCCGCGGCCGGGACACGGCCTTCGGGATCGGGATGGAAGTGTGCGGCGGGCATGCGCATGCGGCCTTTCGGTCCTGTGGTCACGAATGCGATCGGCGAGTGGGCGGCCACCGCGGGCCGCGCGAGCACCCGGGCGCGGGAGCGCCCGGTCGCGCGCCGACGCGCGAAGCGGTCGCACGCCGGTGGCGGGCGCCGTCCTCAGACGGCGCGCGCTGGCGCGGGGGTCGCCGCGCCGGAGGCGGCGGGGCCTCCGGCGGCCACCGGCCATCGGCGGCCGTTGACCTGACCCGGCTCGCAGCCGATGTGGTAGCGCACCCGCCGCCCCAGCACACGCCGCGCGGGCGCACGGCACCCGCGCGGGCGGGTGCCGCGCGCCGGGTCGCGGTCCGCGGTGCGGGAGGGCCGGGCGGGCATTGGAATCAGCGCCCCTGCCGCAGCGCGGGGTGGGCGCCGGCCGCCACCAGGTCGGCGACGGCGGCCCGCGGATCGCGGCCGGTGACCAGGGACTCGCCGACCAGCACGGCGTCGGCGCCCTCGTTGGCGTAGGCGATCAGGTCGTGCGGACCGCGCACGCCGGACTCGGCCACCTTGACGATGTGGTCGGGGATCTCGGGGGCGACGCGCGCGAAGGTGGAACGGTCCACTTCGAGCGTCTTCAGGTTCCGGGCGTTCACCCCGATGATCTTGGCGCCGGCGTCCAGGGCGCGCTGCGCCTCCTCCTCGTCGTGCGCCTCGACGAGCGGGGTGAGGCCGATGGACTCGGCCCGCTCGACCAGCGACACGAGCGCGTCCTGCTCCAGGGCGGCGACGATGAGCAGCACCAGGTCGGCGCCGTGCGCGCGCGCCTCCCACAACTGGTAGGCGGTGACCACGAAGTCCTTGCGCAGCACGGGGATGTCCACCCGGGCCCGGACGGCGGCCAGGTCTTCGAGGGAGCCGCCGAAGCGGCGCCGCTCGGTCAGCACCGAGATGGCCGCCGCGCCGCCCGCCTCGTAGTCGGCGGCGAGCCCTGCGGGATCGGCGATGGCGGCCAGCGCGCCCTTGGAGGGGCTGGACCGCTTGACCTCGCAGATCACCGTGACGCTCTCGCCCTTGAGCGCGGCCACGCCGTCCCTGGCCCGGGGCGCGCGGGCCGCCGCCGCCTTCAGTTCGTCGAGCCCCACGCGGGCCTGCCGTTCGGCCAGATCGGCGCGGACTCCGTCGATGATCTCGTCGAGCACACTCACGCGACTGGCCCCTTCCGTTCGGTCAAACACTTCGATGGTATCCGCCGGGGAGCGGAGGAATCGCATCCGCCTGTGACGGCCGGGACCTGACCGTCCGCGACCTCTCAGGGCACCAGGGTGGCCCCAGCGGGCGTGTTCCGCACGAGCGTGAACGCGAAAACGAGGGCGCCAAGCGCCAGGCCGTGCGCCCTCCGGAGCACCGGTCGGCCCCGGCCGGGGGCCGGGCCGCCGCGCTGCGCGGCGGCGAACCGGCCCGCGAGCAGCGCCGCCGCCACCGCGCAGCCCGCGGCGACCAGCGCGTTGGCCCGCAGGGCCCCGACCGGGTCGCCGTGCGCGAGGGCGTGGGCGCTGCGCAGCCCGCCGCAGCCCGGGCAGTGCAGGCCGGTGAGGGAGAGCAGCGGGCAGGCGGGGTAGTGGCCCGGCTCGTTCGGGTCGACGACGGCCACGTATCCGAACGCGGCGCCGGCCACCGCGAGCGCGGCCAGGGGCCCGAGGACGGCACCGGGAACGCGGCCGGGCGGGCGGGGCGGGCGGGACCGGGAGCGGCGGAGGGGCACGCGGTCAGCATCACGGCCGGCCCGCGCCGGCGCAACGCGAGGGGCACGCGGCGTGCCGCGCGCCCCCGGGAGCCTCAGCCGCTGACGGTGGTGCTCTTCTGCTCGCTCTCGCCCGACGCGGGGGCGGGCACGGCGGCCGTGGCGGTGGCGCCGGCGGCGGTCGCGGACGCGGTGGCGGGCCTGGCCGGCGTCGTGGGCTGCCCCAGGCCCATCGCGCGCATCACCAGGCCGACGACGCCGCCGAGCGCGACGACGACCGCGCCGGCGAGGACGCCGAGCGGCTCGGCCATCACCGTGTAGGCGCTGCCGATGGAGAAGCCGACAAAGACGATGAGGACGGCCGTCCAGGCGGCAGGGGTGTTTCCGTGGTGGGAGTGGCCCGCCATGTGTTGCTCCTCGTGGATCGGATCGTGGGTGCGTTCCCTCCGCACACCCGCTGCCATTGTGGCAGGTGGCCGTGACAGCGCGGGGGACGGCCCCGGCCCCCGCCGCCGCCGCGGGAACGGCTCAGGTCGGGTCCTCGCCGCGGTCGAGCGCCCGCCAGATGTCCTCGGGCCGCTCGGCGGCGGCCGTGCCGCCGCGCGGCGCGCGGCGCGCGGAACGCTCGTACCTGCCGGACATCGCGGGCCAGTGCCTGCCGTAGCTGAGGGCGAGCAGCCCCGCGCACAGCAGCAGCAGGCCGCCGAGCGCGGAGAACCACGGCCACCCGGTGTGCTCCACGCCGGTCACGGCGGCCTCGGCCAGCCCCATCGTCGCGGCCGCGTTGTCCTCAAGGGCCCCGGTGTCCCCGGCCCCGAGCAGCGCGGAGCCGATCGCGGCGGCCCCGCTCAGCGCGAGCAGCGCGGCGACGACGGCGCGCCCGGTGCGGCGCACCGCGAACACCGCGACCAGCGCGGCGAGTCCCACCAGCGCGCACGCGCTCGGCAGGCCCGACACGTCGCTGCCGCTCACGCTCACCGGCAGCTCGGCGCCGCCCACGACGGCCTCGGCCTCGCCCCAGGTCTGCCCGGCGGAGACCAGCACGACGGCGGCCCCGGCCGCGCCGCTGAGCAGCGCGGCGCCGAGGGAACGGCGCGTCGCGCTGCTGCTGGTACCGGCGGCGGGGTCACGCTTCACGCCTCCACGCTACCTCGCAGCTTCCCCGCCGTGGCCACCGCCCTGAGAACGGCCGCCGCCTTGTTCCTGCACTCGGTGTCCTCGGCCACCGGGTCGGAGTCCGCGACGACCCCGGCCCCGGCCTGGACGTAGGCGGTGCCGTCGCGCAGCAGGGCGGTGCGGATGGCGATGGCGGTGTCGGCGTTCCCCGCGAAGTCGAGATAGCCGACGCAGCCGCCGTACAGGCCGCGCCGCGTGGGCTCGATCTCCTCGATGATCTGGAGCGCGCGGGGCTTGGGCGCGCCGGAGAGCGTCCCCGCGGGGAAGCAGGCGGTGAGGGCGTCGAACGCGGTGCGGCCCTCGGCGAGCCGGCCGGTGACGGTGGACACGATGTGCATCACGTGGCTGTAGCGCTCCACCGACATGAAGTCGACGACCTCGACCGTGCCGGGCTCGCAGACCCGGCCGAGGTCGTTGCGTCCGAGGTCGACCAGCATCAGGTGCTCGGCGCGCTCCTTGGGGTCGGCGAGCAGCTCCTCGCCGAGCGCGACGTCCTCGCGCGGCGTGCGGCCGCGCGGCCTGGTGCCCGCGATGGGGTGCAGCAGCGCCCGCCCGTCCTCGACCTTCACCAGCGCCTCGGGGCTCGAACCCACCACGTCGAACGGCCCGTCCTCGCCCTCGAAGCGGAACAGGTACATGTAGGGGCTCGGGTTGGTGGCGCGCAGCACCCGGTACACGTCGAGGGCCGCGGCCGGGCAGGGCGTCTCGAAGCGCTGCGAGGGGACCACCTGGAACGCGTCGCCCGCGCGGATGTACTCCTTGACCGTCTCGACGGCCCGCTGGTAGTCGGGGCCGCCCCAGGGCACGGTGTGCGGCGGCAGTTCCGAGGGCGGCAGGGCGACGGCGGCCGTCGGGTCCGCCTTGGCCAGGCGCGCGGTCATGCGGTCCAGGCGGCGCACGGCGTCGGCGTACGCCTCGTCGACGCCGGTGTGGAGGTCGTTGTGGTTTATGGCGTTGGCGATCAGGAGGACCGTGCCGTCGCGGTGGTCGACCACGGCGAGGTCCGAGGTCAGCAGCATCGTCAGCTCGGGCAGCCGCAGGTCGTCGCGCGTGCTGTCGCCCACCGACTCGAGCCTGCGCACGATGTCGTAGCCGAGGTAGCCGACCATGCCGCCGGTGAACGGCGGCAGTTCGGGGTCGTGCGGGGTGTGCAGCGCCTCGATGGTCTCGCGCAGGACCCGCAGCGGGTCGCCCTCGGTCGGCACGGACACCGGGGGCGTGCCGAGCCAGTGCGTCCGGCCGTCGCGCACGGTCAGCGCGGCCATGGAGGCCACGCCGATGAACGAGTAGCGGGACCAGGTGCGGCCGTTCTCCGCCGATTCGAGCAGGAACGTCCCGGGGCGCTCGCCCGCCAGCTTGCGGTAGAGCGCGATGGGGGTGTCGCCGTCGGCGAGGAGGCGCCGGGTGACGGGGATGACGCGGCGGTCCTTGGCGAGTGCGCGGAAACGGTCGAGGTCTGGCGTCGTCATGGCCGCTGAGCCTACTGCTCGGCCAGGGGCAGCGGGTTCGCGTCGAAGCAGGTCCTGTCCCCGGTGTGGCAGGCGGCGCCGACCTGGTCGACCCGTACGAGGACGGCGTCGCCGTCGCAGTCGAGGGCGACGGACTTGACGTGCTGCACGTGCCCCGAGGTGTCGCCCTTGGCCCAGTAGGCGCGGCGGCTGCGGCTCCAGTAGGTGCAGCGCCCGGTGGTGAGGGTGCGGCGCAGGGCCTCGTCGTCCATCCACCCGAGCATCAGCACCTCCCCGGTGTCGTACTGCTGGGCGATGGCCGCGATCAGCCCGTCGGGGGTGCGCTTGAGGCGGTCGGCGATCGCCGGATCGAGGGTCGGCGGTGTGCGGGACATGGGCCCATTCTGCCGCGCCCGCGCCCCCGGCGGCGCGCCGGTCGCGGACGGGGGGCCCGCGCTCCCGCGGCGGGCGGGCCCGCCCGTTTAGGGTTGAGGGCATGTCTACCCATGCCAAGCGTGAACGTCTGCTGCTCGCGGACCTGTTGGAATCCGCGGGCCCCGAGGCCCCCACCCTGTGCGAGGGGTGGACGACCCGTGACCTGGCGGCGCATCTGGTGGTGCGCGAGCGCCGCGCCGACGCCGCGGGCGGCATTCTGATCAAGCCGCTCGCGGCCCGTTCCGAGCGGGTGCGCAACGAGTTCGCGGCGCGGCCCTACGACGAGTTGCTCCAGCTGATCAGGACCGGCCCGCCGCGGGTGTCGCCGTTCTCGCTGAAGCAGATCGACGAGGCCGCCAACACCGTGGAGTTCTTCATCCACGCCGAGGACGTGCGGCGGGCGCAGCCCGACTGGTCGCCGCGCCCGCTGGACGGGGTGTTCGCGGACACGCTGTGGAAGCGCCTGGAGACCGCGGGGCGCATCATGGGCCGCCGCAGCCCCGCGGGCCTGGTGCTGCGCCGGCCCAACGGCCAGACGGTGGTCGCGCACAAGGGCGCGCCGGTCGTGACGGTCACGGGGGAGCCCGGCGAGCTGCTGCTGTACGCCTCGGGGCGGCAGCGGGTGGCGCGCGTCGAGGAGGAGGGCGAGCCCGAGGCGGTCGCCAAGGTGCGGCAGGCGAGGCTCGGTCTCGGCTGAGGCACCGCGGGCCGTGTCCTGCGGCTCGCCCTCGAACGTCCTCGCTGCCGGGGACCCGGCGGACGCGCCCCGGCCGGCGGTCACTTGAGTGGGTGAGCGCCGGCCGGGGCGGTCCGGGTGCGCGGCGCCGCGCGGCGGGGTTCAGTCCTTGCCGCGCCCGCTGAGCGCGTCGCGCGCGCGGTCGACGAGCCCGGCGCCTGGCGCGAGGATCTTGTTCAGCGGGGGGCGGTCGGGCGCCGAGGGGTGGGGGCGTGTGGGCGCCATCGACTTGGCGCGGCGCGCCTTGTCGCCCAGCGCTTCGAGCCGGTCCTGCGAGCAGCTCTGGCGCAGCATCGGGAAGAGGTTGTCCTCCTCGTCCCTGATGTGCTCCCGGATCTCCATCATCAGCCGGCCGATGAGCCGGTCGAACTCGGGATCGGCCGCCTCGTGCCGCTCCAGGTCCTTCATGATGCGCTCCGCGGTGGCGTGGTCCTCGATCTCCTTGTCCGCGATGCGGTCCCCGTCCGGGACGTGCTCGCGCACGGCCGGGTACAGGTACTGCTCCTCCGCGATGGAGTGCCGGATCAGTTCGATCGTGGCCCGGTCCGCCAGTTCCTTGCGCCCTTCGTGCCCGGGTGGCAGCGCCTCGATGTGCCGGAACGCGTCCTCCACCTCCCGGTGGTCGGTGGCCAGTTCACGAATGATGTCTCCGCCGTGACCCATGCTGCTGTCTCCTTCGACGTACGGGGCCGCGCGGCGGGTGCGGTGCCGCGCGACGCGCGCCCGGGTAACCCGCGCGGGCGCGCGGGAAACCCGGTGGCGGCGCCCGCGCGGCACCGCCGGGGGCGTTCGGGGTGGGCCGGGGGCGCTCAGTGGCGGCAGACGCCTCCTTCCACCATCTCCAGGTGCGCCGCCACGACCGGGCGCGCGGCCTCGGCCGCGGCCTTGACCTCGGCGTTCGTCCCCGTCTCCAGTTCCTCGTCGATCAGGGCCAGGGTCGCCTCGTGGGCCGCGGCCTGGACGGTCAGCCACGCCTCGTCGTACTCGGGCGTGCCGGCCAGCGCCCTGACCTCTTCGAGCTGCCGGCGCTGCTCCTCCGTGGGCGCGTCGGGCAGCGGTATTCCCAGCCGCTCGGCCAGCGCGGTGAGCGACCGGTCCAGGCGGGTATGGTCGCGCACCAGCGCGGCGCCGACGTGCTGCACGCACTCGGTGGTCGCGTTCTTCTCCGCGTCCTCCCCCGCGGCGATCTCCGCGAGGTTGCTCTGGTGCGCGCCCGCGGCGAACGTCTCGTCGGCCGCCGACACGGTGCCGCCGGCGTCCTGCGCGTGCGCGAGGCCCGCCGGGGCGACCGCCAGGCACAGGGCGCTCACGGTGATCATGGCTGTCCGGGCTGCTCTCATGGCTACTCCACCTTCGGGAACGGGGCGGGGCGCCCCGGGGCGCGGACGCGCCTCAGCCGTCACTCTCCGCGCCGGCGTGCCGCGTCGCACACCGTCCGCCGCCGTTCGGGTGACCGTACGGCGCGGCGCACCGATTACGCTGGTCGGCGTTCGCGCCCCGCGCACCCAGGACCGGGAGGGAGACGTCTCGTGTGCACCGGCCTCTCCCCTGTCATCGCCGCCACCGCGCAGTGGCTCGTGCGCGCCTACCCGGCCGCCGACGGGCCGCTGAGCGAGGTGCTGGCCGAGGTGCAGGCCCGGCAGGCGGTCACCGTCGCGGCCTGGCTGCGCTACCCGACCGAGATGGACGCGGCGCTCGTGGCGCTCGCCGGGCCCGGGGGCTGCGCCCGGCTCGACTGGATCACCGGGGCAGACCCCTACGATGCGGTGCCGCTCGACGAGGAGGAGTTCGCCTGGCGCTCGTGGGTGGACGAGGCGGTCGCGAGTTGGGCCGCGTGCCTGCTGACGTCCGCGCCGCTCGCGGAACGCGCCGTGGCCGCCGTGGCGCACACCGCGCACGCGGGCGCGTACCCGGCGGAGTTCCGCCGGCTGACCCGGCCCGCGGAACGCGACCGGCGCGCCGCCGCGCTGCTGCGGCACCCCGACCTGACCGCCCCGGTGGCCGACCTGCACCGGGCGCCGCTGCTCGACCGGCTGGCCGCGGAACCGTCGTGCGGTCTCGGCCAGGGGCCCGACCCCGTGGGCAGCCCTTAGGCGCGGCGGCACCGGCCGCCGACCGGCGGCAACTCCCCTCCCCGCTGCGGCGGTTGAGCCGCCGCCCGCCGCGGTGGGGGCCGGCCGGCGCCCGGCGCACGGCGGGCGCCCGCGCCGCGGTCCCGGCGCCGCGGGGAACCCGCGCCCGCAACACGGCCGGAAGATCACGTTCACACAGGCTTACACAAGTCTTGACTTAACCAATCATCCGTTGCCACACTCCGGTGCAGCCGCAAGCGCTTGCGGACGGCCCCTCGGGCCGTCTTGTCGCGGTTGGTGAATGAATCGATTCACAGGGCGCGTTCCGATCCACCCCGCCCGGGGGGCATTCGGGAAGCAAAGGAGCACCGGATGAGCCGGACACCCACGGCCACCGCCGCCGGACACCCCGGGCGCGCAGGCCGCCCCCGGCCGGACCGCCGCACGGGACCTCGCGCGGCCACCACGGACACGACACCGCCGGCCCGGCGGGCGGAACGACGCCGGCCCGGCCCGCGCGCCACCGCGTGACGCGGCGGTAACGGCCGGGCGCCGCCCCGCGGCACACGGTGGCGCGAGGCCGCCCGAAGGCCGGGAAAAGCCCGCGCCGACGTTTCCGAAAAGTTACCAGCTATCCGGTTGCCGCCACCGACCCCGGCGGTATTGTAACGATTCACTTCGGGTGCCAGCCGGGGGTTGATAAGGCTCGACACCGCTCCTGAAGTGCTGTTTCGCATTGACAGAGCAGGGAGGCTCCTATGTCAATCAGTAAGGCCGCCACGCGCGGTCTGGCCCTGGCCCTCGTGGGTTCGCTGGCACTTACCGCGTGCGGTTCCGGCGACGACAGCGGCGACGGCGACGGAAACGTCACGCTGAACTTCACCTGGTGGGGCGGTGACGAGCGCGCGGAGCGATACGAGGAGGCCATCGACCTCTTCGAGCAGGAGAACCCCGGCATCACCGTGCAGACCAGCTTCGCGGAGTTCCAGGACTACTGGACGCAGCGCAGCACCGACGCGACGTCGGGTGAACTCCCCGACGTCATGCAGATGGACCTCTCCCGGCTGCTCGAATACGCGAACGCCGGCCTGCTGTACGACATGAACGAATTCACGGGGAACCAGCTCGACGTCTCCACTATCGACGAGGCCCTGCTGGCCTCGGGCGAAGTGAACGAACAACTGGTCGCCCTTCCCACGGGCACGAACACCCTGGCGCTGTTCTACAACCCGGATCTGCTCGCCGAAATCGGCGTCGAAATACCGGACTGGGACTACACCTGGGAGGAGTACCAGGAGTTCATGATCGAGGTCACCGAAGCGGGTGCCTCGCACGAGCCGCGCGTGTACGGCGCCGGCGACTACACCATGACCTGGTGGTTCTTCCTCCAGCACCTGGTGCAGCAGGGCATCGAGCCGTTCTCCGAGAACGGCGAGATGAACTTCACCGAGGACGACATGCGGGAGTGGATCGAGAGCGCCGCGCCGCTGCGCGAGCCCGAGGACGTCACCTTCCCCGCCTCGCGCGCCGAGCAGCTGCTGCCGAAGAACGGCTTCACCAGCGGCGAGGCCGCCGTCGAGTTCCACTGGGACAACTTCCTGCACAGCTACTCGCACGACCTGAACAGCGAGAACGTTCAGCTGATGCCGATGCCCAGCGGCCCCGACGGCGAGAAGCACATGTTCTTCAAGCCGACGATGCAGCTGGCCATGGGCGGCAACTCCGCGCACCCGGAGGAGGCCGCGCAGCTGATCGACTTCCTCGTCAACTCCCCCGAGGCCGGCGCCATCATCGGCACCGACCTGGGCGTTCCCGCCTCGCAGACCCGTCTGGACGCCCTTGAGGTCGAGGAGGGCAGCCTCGACCAGCGGATCATGGAGTACGAGCAGCGGGTCCGCGACGAGGGGCACGCGACCGCCCAGGTGCCCGCTCACCCGGAGGGCTTCGGCGCGGTGGAGACCGAGTACGTCGAGGTGCTGGCCCAGGAGTTCGGCTACCGGCAGATCGACGCGGACCAGTTCGTCGAGCGCTGGTTCTCCGAGGCCGCCAACCTGCTGGTGACCTCGTGACCGGCCCCGCCGGCGCCCGCCCGTGACGACCTCCTCGAACGGAACACCCACATGACCGTGACGCACGAGGCGTCCCCGGTTCGTCGGGCCGGCGGGCCCGCGCGACGGCCGCAGACCAAGCGGCCGTCGCGCCGGGCTGCCGAGACCCGGGCCGGCTACGCCTTCCTCGCCCCGTGGCTGCTCGGCTTCATCGCCCTGACGGCCGGGCCGATGATCGCCTCCGCCTACCTGGCGTTCACCGACTACCACCCCATCCGCGGCGGTGAGTGGATCGGTACGGAGAACTTCACGCGCCTCTTCGACGACCCGCGGTTCCTCGACTCGGTCCAGGTCACGGTGACCTACGCGATCGTCGGGACGCCGATCAAGCTGGCCGCCGCGCTCGGCGTCGCCATGCTGCTGAACAACCGCAAGCGCGGCAAGGGCACCTACCGCTCGCTCTTCTACGCGCCGTCCCTGATCGGTGCCAGCGTCTCCATCGCCATCGTGTGGAAGGCGATGTTCAACGACCAGGGCATCATCGACGACATCGGCGACTACTTCGGCACGTGGAGCGGCGGCTGGGTCGGCGACCCGGGCCGGACCATGCCGATGATGATCCTGCTCGCGGTGTGGCAGTTCGGCGCGCCGATGGTCATCTTCCTCGCGGGCCTGAAGCAGATCCCGAACGAGCTGTACGAGGCGGCCCAGGTGGACGGGGCCGGGCCGGTGCGCCGGTTCACGAAGATCACGCTGCCGATGCTGTCGCCTGTGCTGTTCTTCAACCTGGTGCTTGAGACGATCAACTCCTTCCAGGTCTTCGCCTCCGCCTTCATCATCTCCGGCGGGCGCGGCGGGCCGGCGAACTCGACGCTGTTCTACACGCTGTACCTCTACCAGCGCGGCTTCGGGCAGGGCCAGCTCGGTTATGCCGCGGCGATGGCGTGGCTGCTGGTCATCGTGGTCGGCATCATCACGCTGATCTTCTTCAGGACCTCGCGCTACTGGGTCCACTACTCAGGGGAGGGCCGATGAGCGCCACCATCCTCACCGACGACCGGCCCGCCCCCGCGCCCGGCCGGGGCACCGAGCTGCGCCGCCGCGCCAAGCGGCGCCGCGCCGGCAAGACGCTGCTCCTGCACCTGGGCATCATCGCGCTCGCCGTGGTCATGCTCTACCCGGGCGTGTGGATGCTGCTGTCGTCCTTCCGGCCGACGAACCAGATCATCGGCCAGACGGGCCTCATCCCGGACGAGACGACGCTCGACAACTTCAGGACCGCGTTCGAGGGCATCGGCGGCGTCTCATTCTGGACGTTCTTCTCCAACTCGATGATCCTCGCGGTCGGCTCGGCCATCGGCGTGTGCGTGTCCTGCTCGGTGTCGGCCTACGCGTTCGCGCGCATCGACTTCCCCGGCAGAAACCTGTTCTTCTCGCTGATGATCGGCACGCTGCTGCTGCCGTTCCACGTGCTGATCATCCCGCAGTTCATCATGTTCAACGAGATCGGCTGGACGGACTCCTACCTGCCGCTGCTGATCGGCAAGTTCCTCGCGGCGGAGGCGTTCTTCGTCTTCCTCATGGTGCAGTTCATGCGGAACCTGCCGCGCGAGCTGGACGAGTCGGCGCGCATCGACGGCGCCGGGCACATACGGATCTTCACCGCGATCATGCTGCCGCTGATGCGGCCCGTGCTCGCGACGGCGTCGATCTTCGCGTTCATCTGGAGCTGGAACGACTTCCTCGCGCCGTTGATCTACCTGCGCACGCCCGACAAGTACCCGCTGCCGCTGATGCTGCGGCAGTACACCGACCAGACGAGCGTCTCGGACTACGGCGCGCAGATGGCGGCGGCCGTGCTGGCCCTGGCGCCCGTGCTGCTGTTCTTCATCCTGTTCCAGCGCTATATCGTCGAAGGCGTGGCGACCCAGGGTCTGAAGGGCTGATCCATGCGAGGCAAACGGTGGCAAACGGGCTTCGCCCTCTTCGGCGAGGTCGTCATCACCGGCGTGGTGGTGGCACTGCTCACCGTGCCGGTCGTCACGGCGCTTCCCGCGCTGGCGGCCGGCGCCGCCCACCTGCGGCGCCACCTCGGCGGCGACAGCGTGCGGATGGCGGATCTGCTGCGGGACTTCGGCGCGGCCTGCCGCACGCTGTGGCCGGCCGCGCTCGCCCTGAGCGCGGCGGCCCTGCTGCTGCTGTGGAACCTGTCGCTCGCCGAGGCCGCGGTGATCCCGGGCTCCGGCGGGCTGCTCGTGGTGATGTGGCTGCTGATCGCCGCGTGGGGCGTGCTGCTGCTGCGCACCGCGGCGGCGTGGCGGCCGGAGCGGCCGGCGGCCGGCACGGTGTCGGTCGCGGCCCGGCGGATGGGCGAGGACGTCTCGGGCTCCGTGCTGCTCGCGTTCGCGTGCGGGATGGCCGTGATGCTGGTGTGGATGCTGCTGCCGCTGGTCCTCGTGGCCGGCGGCCTGCTCGCGCTCGCCGCCCTCGCGGTCGAGCACCGCGCGGCGGTGCGCGCGGAGGAGTCCGAGGCGGCCGACGCGGGCGCGGGCGAGGCCGCGCGCGGCTGAGCCCGTCCGCGCTTGCAGGACCGGGCCGGCGCCCGCTCAGCTCCCGTGCGCCATGAGGATGCGGCGCAGCTCGCGGGCGGCGCGCGGCGGCGACACGTCGCTGCGGTGCGCGATCGAGATCGTCCTGTGCAGACCCGGCGGTTCGAACGGGGTCGCGCGCAGGGCCGCGCGCTCGGCGACCATGCTGGGCACCACGGCCAGGCCGAGCCCCGCCTTGACGAAGCCGAGCACCGCGTCCATCTCGCCGCCCTCGACGCTGAACGTCGGCTCGAACCCGGCGCCGTGGCACGCGGCGAGGGTCAGCTCCCGCAGGTCGTAGCCGTGGCGGAACATCACCAGCGGCCGGTCGCGCAGGTCGGCGATCGCGATGCGCTCCCCCGGCACGGGCGGCGGCAGCACGGGTGAGGAGATCACCACCAGGTCCTCGCGCAGCAGTTCCTCGGTGGCCAGCGCGGGCGCCTGGCTCTGGAGCGGGGTGATGATCAGCGCCAGGTCGAGTTCGCCGGCGGCCAGGATGCGCACCAGGTCCTGCGAGCCGTCCTCGTGGACGAACAGCTCGACGCCCGGATAGCTGTCGCGGAACGTCCGCAGCACGCCGGGCACCAGGCTCGCGCACAGGCTGGGCGTCGCGCCCAGGCGCACCCGGCCGCGCCGCAGCTGGGCGACCTCCTGCACCTCGCGGCGCGCGGTCTCGGTGTCGGCGAGGATGCGGCGGGCCAGCGGCAGCAGCGCGGCCCCGGCGTCGGTCAGCGAGATGTGCCCGCGGGCCCGGTGGAACAGCTCGGCGCCCAGCTCGCGTTCCAGTGCGCGGATCTGCTGGGACAGCGAGGGCTGGGCGACGTGTTCGCGGCGCGCGGCCCGCGTGAAGTGGCGGGTCTCGGCGACGGCCGCGAAGTAGCGGAGCTGCTGCAACTGCATATCGATAGTCTACGACTATCGGAATCAGCCATTCTATGTCTTGGACTGATGCCTTCCGGTCGGCCTACGGTCGGATCCATGGCTCTGGCGACGCGCCCTGAACAGCGCGACAAGCAATCTCGCGAGACGCAGCGCCCCGCACGCCCCCGCACGGCGGTCGGGCGGCTGTGGCAGTCGACGATCGGCAAGAAGACGGTCATGGCCGTCAGCGGTCTCTTCATGCTGCTGTATCTCATCGCGCACATGGCCGGGAACCTGAAGGTCTTCTTCGGCCCGGACGACATGAACAGCTACGCGCACTGGCTGCGCACCCTCGGGGAGCCGGTGCTCCACCACGAGTGGGGGCTGTGGATCATGCGGGTCGGCCTGGTCGCCGCCGTGGTCGCGCACGGAGTCGCCGCCTACCAGCTCAGCCGCCGCGACATCGCGGCGCGCCCCGTCAAGTACGTGCACCGGCACCGGACGAGCTACGCCGCCCGCACCATGCGCTGGGGCGGCGTCATCCTGGCGCTGTTCATCGTCTGGCACATCCTGGACCTGACCACCGGCACGGTGAACCCGAACGGCGAGTACGGCCGCCCGTACGAGAACATCGTGGCCACGTTCAGCACGTGGTACGGCAACGTCATCTACTTCGTGGCGATGATCGCCGTCGGCCTGCACATCCGGCACGGCTTCTTCAGCGCGGCGCAGACCCTCGGCGCCGGCAGCCCGACCCGCGACCGCGCGCTGAAGGCCGCCGCGAACGGCCTCGCGCTGGTCCTCACCCTCGGCTTCCTGTCCGTACCCATCGGCGTGATCATCGGAGTAGTGGAATGACCGCGTTCAACGGCAGCTACCTCGACTACACCGTCGGCGAGCCCGTCCACGACACCAAGGCGCCCGACGGGCCCGTCGCGGAGCGGTGGAACCGCCGCCGCTTCGAGGCCAAGCTGGTCAACCCGGCCAACCGGCGCAAGCACACCGTCATCGTCGTCGGCACCGGCCTCGCCGGGGGCGCCGCCGGCGCCACGCTGGCCGAGCAGGGCTACCGCGTCATCCAGTTCTGCTACCAGGACTCGCCGCGCCGCGCGCACTCGATCGCCGCGCAGGGCGGCATCAACGCCGCGAAGAACTACCGCAACGACGGCGACTCGGTGCGCCGCCTGTTCTACGACACCGTCAAGGGCGGCGACTTCCGCGCCCGGGAGTCCAACGTCCACCGGCTGGCCGAGGTCTCCGTGGAGATCATCGACCAGTGCGTCGCCCAGGGCGTCCCGTTCGCCCGGGAGTACGGCGGCCTGCTCGACACCCGCTCGTTCGGCGGCGTGCAGGTCTCCCGCACCTTCTACGCCCGCGGCCAGACGGGGCAGCAGTTGCTGCTCGGCGCCTACCAGGCGCTCTCCCGGCAGATCGCGGCCGGCAACGTCGAGATGCACCCGCGCACCGAGATGCTGGACCTGATCGTCGTCGACGGCAGGGCCCGCGGCATCGTGGCGCGCGACCTGATCACCGGCCGCGTGGACACCTACTTCGCCGACGCGGTGGTCCTGGCCACCGGCGGCTACGGCAACGTCTTCTACCTGTCGACGAACGCGAAGAACTCCAACGCCACGGCGGTCTGGCGCGCCCACCGGCGCGGCGCCTACTTCGCCAACCCGTGCTTCACCCAGATCCACCCCACGTGCATCCCGCGCTCGGGCGACCACCAGTCGAAGCTCACGCTCATGAGCGAGTCGCTGCGCAACGACGGCCGCATCTGGGTGCCCAAGCAGGCGGGCGACACCCGCCCGCCCGCGCAGATCCCCGAGGACGAGCGCGACTACTACCTGGAGCGGATCTACCCCTCGTTCGGCAACCTGGTGCCGCGCGACATCGCCTCGCGCGCCGCGAAGACCGTCTGCGACGAGGGCCGCGGCGTGGGCCCCGGCGGGCAGGGCGTGTACCTGGACTTCGCCGACGCCATCGCCCGCATGGGCCGCCCGGCGGTGGAGGCCAAGTACGGCAACCTCTTCGACATGTACCAGCGCATCACCGCCGAGGACCCGTACCAGGTGCCGATGCGCATCTACCCGGCCATCCACTACACGATGGGCGGCCTGTGGGTCGACTACGACCTCCAGACCACCGTGCCCGGTCTTTTCGCGATCGGTGAGGCCAACTTCTCCGACCACGGCGCGAACCGGCTGGGCGCCTCGGCGCTGATGCAGGGCCTGGCGGACGGCTACTTCATCCTCCCCTCGACCCTGGCCGACTTCCTCGCGCGCCACCCGCACGACGAGGTCCTCGCCGACCACCCGGCGGTCGGCGAGGCCGTCACCGGTGTCACCGAACGGCTCCAGCGGCTGCTGTCCAACGACGGCGACCGCACGCCCGACTCGTTCCACCGCGAGCTGGGCGAGCTGCTGTGGGACGAGTGCGGCATGTCCCGCAGCGAGTCCGGGCTGCGCAAGGCCCTGGACCGGATCCCGTCCCTGCGCGAGGAGTTCTGGCGCCGGGTCAAGGTGCCCGGTTCCGGCGCCGAGCTGAACCAGTCGCTGGAGAAGGCCAACCGCGTCGCCGACTACCTGGAGCTGGCCGAGCTGATGTGCCTGGACGCGCTGCACCGCAGCGAGTCCTGCGGCGGCCACTTCCGCGAGGAGAGCCGGACCCCCGACGGCGAGGCCGAGCGGCGCGACGAGGAGTTCTCCTACGCCGCGGCCTGGGAGTTCACCGGCAGCGGCACGGCACCCGTGCTGCACAAGGAAGACCTCGTCTTCCAGGACGTCCACCCCACCCAGCGGAGTTACGCGTGAACCTCACCCTGCGCATCTGGCGGCAGTCGGGCCCCGACACCGAGGGTTCCATGACCACCTACGAGGTCACCGGTGTCTCCCCCGACATGTCGTTCCTCGAAATGCTCGACACCCTCAACGAGGACCTGATCCTCCGCGGCGAGGAGCCCGTGGCGTTCGACCACGACTGCCGCGAGGGCATCTGCGGCGCGTGCGGCATGGTCATCAACGGGGCGGCCCACGGCCCGGAGCGGACCACGACCTGCCAGCTCCACATGCGGCAGTTCAGCGACGGCGACGTCATCGACATCGAGCCCTGGCGGGCCGCCGCGTTCCCCGTGGTCAAGGACCTGGTCGTGGACCGGTCGGCCTTCGACCGCATCATCGGCGCGGGCGGCTACGTGACCGCCCCCACCGGCAGCGCCCCCGAGGCGCACGCGACGCCGGTGCCCAAGGCCGACGCGGACACGGCGTTCGAGCACGCCGAGTGCATCGGCTGCGGCGCGTGCGTGGCGGCCTGCCCCAACGGGTCGGCGATGCTGTTCACCTCGGCCAAGGTGGTCCACCTCAACACGCTGCCGCAGGGCGGTCCCGAGCGGGAGAGCCGGGTGCTCGACATGGTCGGCACCATGGACGCCGAGGGCTTCGGCGGCTGCACCAACACGGGCGCGTGCACCACGGTCTGCCCCAAGGGCATCCCGCTGTCGTCCATCACCACCATGAACCGCGAGTACCTGCGCGCCGTGCGCAAGGGCGTCTGACCCGCGGGACCGCGGAGCGGTCCTCCGGCGGAACGGGAAGCGGCCCTCCCGCCGGAGGGCCGCTTCCGTGTGCTCACAGCCCGATCGTGCCGGTGCCCGCGCCGGCCGTGACCAGGGCCTTGACGTCCGCGGCCGGGTCGGGAGCGTAGTCGTAGTACGCCCCCGGGTCCTGCACCCGGCCGCCCGTGACCGGGTCGCCGGTCTCGCCCGTGAAGTGGTTGTCCCGCTCCACGATGTTGCCCTCGGGGCCCGAGTAGCTGTTGGTCATGGGCTCCTCGACGTCCTCGAAGTAGTTCGCCTCGATCCAGCAGCCCGAGTCGGCCTGGCAGGCCGGTCCCGTGTCGCTGTTGTCGAAGAAGTAGTTGTTGAAGATGTGCACCGGGTCGCCGAACCGCACCCGGGGATTGCGCTGCGGGGTGTCGTCGTACCAGTTGTGGTGGTACGTCACCTTCAGCCGGCCGGTGTCCTGGGCCTCGTTGTCGTCGTCGTGGCCGAGCAGCATGTTCTTGGTGTGGTCGTGCGTGTGGTTCCACGAGACGGTGATGTGGCTCGACCCGCGTTTGATGTCGATCAGCCCGTCGTACCCGTCGGCCAGGTCGTTGTGGTCGATCCAGATGTGGTGCGAGAACATCTGCACGTTGATCGAGTCGTCGCTAGCGTCCCGGAAGTTCAGGTTCCGGATGATCACGTTGTGCACGGCGTCCGGCGGCGGCGAGGTGGCGTCCTCGTCGACGGGCAGGCCGATGTTCAGCCCGCCGCCCGTGATGCCGGAGTCGGCGCCGAGCCCGAGGACGGTGGTGTCGGAACTGACGTCGTACATGCCGTCCGGCAGCGTGATCATGCCGTCGACGAGGACCACGCGCGGTCCCTCGGCGCCGATCGCCTCGATGAACGAGGAGGCGTCCGAGACCGTGACCTGCGGCCCGCCGGCGCCGCCCGTGGTGCCGTTCTGCCCGAACGCGGACACGCCGGCGAACCCGGTGGGGGTCTCGGCGAGCACGGACGCCAGGGCGGCGGGGGCGGGGGCGGGCGCGGCGTGGCCGGCGGCCGGCCACGTCGCGGCGAGTCCCGCGCCCAGCGCGAGCGCGGCCAGCGCCGCGGTCGTCCTCCTGCGCAGCTTCATGTCTTCTCCAGAGGTGTGGGGGGTGCGGCGGGTGCTTCAGGCCACGCGGCCGACTCCGGCGCCCGCCGGCACGGTCCTGGGCAGGTCGCGCGGGTCGTCCAGCGTGTAGGAGTAGTAGGTGCGCGGCTCGACGACCGTGCCCAGCGTCTCCGGGGTGCCTGAGGCGACGTAGACGTTGTTCCGTTCCACGACGCGGCCGGGGCCGCTCTCGTCGTAGCCGGAGTAGATGGGGTGCGGCACGTTCTCGAACCAGTTGCCCTCCACCAGCACTCCGGCGTTCTCGGTGGAGGCGACGCCGTAGAGCGCGTTGTCCCGGTAGTAGTTGTTCCAGACGTGCACCGGCTCGGCGAAACGCACCCGCGGGTGCCGCTGGTCCGTTCCGTCGAAGAAGTTGTGGTGGAAGGAGACCCGCAGCTTCCCGGTGTCCTGGCTCCCGTTGGCGTCGGAGTGGCCGATCAGCATCGTCTTGCTGTGCCCGTGGAAGTGGTTCCACGACACGGTCACGTAGTCGGCGCCCCGCACGATGTCGATGAGGCCGTCCTGGCCCCCGGTGAACTCGCAGTGGTCGATCCAGATGTGGTGCGAGTCCTGCTGGATGCTGAGGGCGTCGTCCTCGGCCCCGGTGAAGCGCAGGTTGCGGATGATGACGTTCTGCCTGCGGTACATGTCGAGTCCGCCGCCGGTGATCTCGGCGTCGGGGCCGAGGCCGATGATCGTCTTGTCCGAGCGCACGCCCTGCTTGCTGGTGATCTCCATGGTGCCCCGCACCTGGATCACGTAGGGCTCGTTGCGGTCGCAGTAGTCGAGGAACGTGTCCGCGTCCGTCACGGTGACCACCGCGCCGCCGGCGCCGCCCGTGGTGCCGTTCCGGCCGAGCGCGGACACGCCGGCGAACCCGTCGGCCGTCGCGAGCGCGCCCGGCACCGCGTGCCGCGCCGCCGCCCGGGCGGGCGCGGCCAGGGCCAGCGCGGCGGCCGTGGCCGCCGTGCCCGCGAGCAGGCCCCTGCGGGTGACGTCCCTGCCGCGCGTCATGCCGCACCTCCGTCGACGCGCCCGGCTCCGGCCCCCGCGGGCACCGACTGCGGAACGCCCGCCACCGGGTCGAGCGTGTAGGCGTAGTACGTGCGGGGCTCGACGACCGAACCGCGCGTCTCGATCTCGTGGTTGCAGTCGACGAGGACGTTGTCCCGTTCGACCATGCGGCCGAGGTCGCCGCTGAAGTCGACGCGGCCCGGGTTGTTGACGCTGTGGAACCAGTTCCCCTCAAGCACCACGCCCGCGTCCATGGCGGACACCACGCCGTAGCTGTTGTCGTCGTAGTAGTTGTTGTAGACGTGCACCGTCTCGCCGAAGCGCACCCGCGGGTTGCGCTGGTCGGAGGCGTCGAACCAGTTGTGGTGGTACGTCACGCGCAGCCGGCCGTCGTCCTGGGCGGCGTTGTCGTCGTCGTGCCCGAGGAGCAGGGTCTTGTCGTGGTCGTGGAAGTGGTTCCACGACACGGTGACGTAGTCGGAGCCGCGCTTGATGTCCACCGCGCCGTCGTCGCCGTTGGAGAAGTCGTTGTGGTCGATCCAGATGTGGTGCGAGAACATCTGCACGTTGATCAGGTCGTCCGTGGCCCCGGAGAGCGACAGGTTGCGGATGATGACGTTGTGCACGGCGTCCGGCGGCGGCGAGGTGGCGTCCTCGTCGACGGGCAGGCCGATGTTCAGCCCGCCGCCGGTGAGCGCCGCGTCGTCCCCGAGCCCGACGATCGTCTTGTCCGAGGCCACGTCGTGCATGCCGTCGCTGTCGCCCGTGGGCAGCGCGATGGTGCCCTCGACCCGCACGACCAGCGGCTCGGGCCGCGCGATGAAGTCGAGGAACTGCGCGGTCGTCGTGGCGGTGACCACCGCGCCGCCGGCGCCGCCCGTGGTGCCGTTCTGCCCGAGCGCCGCGACGGACGCGAAGCCGTCCGCGACCGCGGCGTACGGCGCGGCCGGTGCGGGGGCCGCGAAGGCCGCCGCCGGCGCTGCCGGCAGCAGGGCCGCCGGCAGCAGCGCGGCGGGCAGCACCACCGCCGCCCGGCCGACCCGCCGTGCGCGCGGGCCGCCCCGCCTCCTGTTGTCGTGCCCGTTCCCGGATAAGTGCACGGTGCCACCTCTTCCTCGCCCCCTCGGGCGGGCACGCCCGGGGTGCGGCTCACGACTGGTGGAAGGCCCGGCGGAACGCGCGCGCCGGTGCCGTGAAGTCGCTTGCCCGGGGGTCGTCCCCACCCCGGACAAGCGCTTACTACCGGGAAAGTAAGCGCTTACCGCGAACATGTCAACAGCCGCGGCGCCGCCCGGTCGTGCCGGGCAGCGTCCCGCGCGGCTCAGCGCACCGGGAGACCGGCCTCGCGCAGACCGGACTTGACCTCGGGGATGCGCAGGTCACCGAAGTGGAAGACCGAGGCGGCGAGCACGGCGTCCGCGCCCGCGCCGACGGCCGGCGGGAAGTGCTCCCTGCGGCCCGCGCCGCCCGAGGCGATCACCGGCACGGTCACGTGCTCGCGGACGGCGGCGATCATCTCCGTGTCGTAGCCGTCCTTCGTGCCGTCGGCGTCCATCGAGTTCAGCAGTATCTCGCCCGCGCCCAGCTCCGAGGCCCGGTGCGCCCACTCCACCGCGTCGATCCCGGTCCCCCGCCGGCCGCCGTGCGTGGTGACCTCGAACCCCGAGGGCGTGCTCGTGCCCTCCGGGCAGCGCCGCGCGTCCACCGAGAGGACGAGCACCTGGCGGCCGAACCGTTCCGCGATCTCCCGGATGAGGTCGGGCCGCGCGATGGCGGCGGTGTTCACGCCGACCTTGTCGGCACCCGCCCGCAGCAGCCGGTCGACGTCGTCGGCGGTGCGGACGCCCCCGCCCACCGTGAGCGGGATGAACACCTGCTCCGCGGTCCTGCGCACCACGTCGTAGGTCGTCTCCCGGTTCGCCGACGACGCCGTGATGTCGAGGAACGTCAGCTCGTCCGCGCCCTCGGCGCCGTAGACCTGCGCCATCTCGACCGGGTCGCCCGCGTCCCGCAGGTTCTTGAAGTTGACCCCCTTGACCACCCGGCCGCCGTCCACGTCCAGGCAGGGGATGACTCGTACGGCCAGCGTCACGTCGCGGCTCCTCGGTACGCTTCCAGTTCCACTTCCACCAGCACCCCCGGCTCGGCGAAGCCCGAGACCACCACGAGGGTGACCGCGGGCCCGGTCGCGCCGAGCAGCTCACGGTGCGCCCGCGCCACGTCCTCGGCGTCGCGGCCGTGCACGAGGTACAGGCGGGTGCGGACCACGGACGCGGCGTCGAGCCCGAACGCGCCCAGCGCGGACAGCGCCGCACCGAGCGCGGAGGCGGCCTGCTCGTAGGGGTCGCCCTCGGCCGCCGCCCCCTGCGGCGCGGTGCCGGCGACCAGCACCAGGTCGCCGGCCGCCACCGCGCGCGCGGAACCGAGGCTCTCCTGCCAGGGCGTCCCGCCCCGCACCCGCTCGATCGTCATACCGACACAGCCTCCAGCGCCTCTTCCAGAGTGAACGCCCCCGCGTACAGCGCCTTCCCGACGATGGCGCCCTCGACGCCCTCGGGCACCAGGCCGGCCAGGGCCCGCAGGTCCGCGAGCGAGGAGACGCCGCCCGAGGCGACGACCGGGCGGTCGGTGGCGGCGCACACGTTCCGCAGCAGGTCCAGGTTGGGGCCCTGGAGGGTGCCGTCCTTGTTGATGTCGGTGACGACGTAGCGCGCGCAGCCCTCGCGGTCCAGCCGCGCCAGCGTCTCGTACAGGTCCCCGCCGTCCCGCGTCCAGCCCCGGCCGCGCAGGGTCGTGCCGCGCACGTCGAGGCCGACGGCGATGCGGTCGCCGTACTCGGCGATGACGCCCGCCACCCACTCGGGGGACTCAAGGGCCGCGGTCCCCAGGTTGACGCGGGTGCAGCCGGTGGCGAGCGCGGCCCGCAGCGAGGCGTCGTCGCGAATGCCGCCGGACAGCTCCACCTTGATGTCCATGGCCCGCACGACCTCGGCGATCCGCTCGCGGTTGTCCCCGGTGCCGAACGCCGCGTCGAGGTCGACCAGGTGCAGCCAGGGCGCCCCGGCCCGCTGCCAGGCGAGGGCGGCGGCCAGCGGGTCGCCGTAGGAGGTCTCGGTGCCGGACTCGCCGTGCACCAGGCGCACCGCCTGTCCGTCACGGACATCGACGGCGGGAAGCAGTTCGAGCATCAAAGGGTCCCGATCCAGTTGGTGATGAGGCGGGCGCCGGCGTCGCCCGATTTCTCCGGGTGGAACTGGGTGGCCCACAGCGGGCCGTTCTCCACGGCGGCGACGAACGGCTCGCCGTGGGTCGCCCAGGCGACCTTCGGCGCCGCGACGGCCGCGGTGCCGCTGTCGGGCGGCAGCTCCCACGCGTGGACGGCGTAGGAGTGCACGAAGTAGAAGCGCTCCTCGGCTGACAGGCCGGCGAACAGCGCCGAGTCGGCCGGCGCGCGGACGGTGTTCCAGCCCATGTGCGGCACGACGGGCGCGTGCAGCGGCCCGACCGTTCCCGGCCACTCGTCCAGGCCCTCGCTCTCCACGCCGTGCTCGATGCCGCGGGCGAAGAGGATCTGCATGCCCACGCAGATCCCGAGCACCGGGCGCCCGCCCGCGAGGCGCCGCTGCACGGCCCAGTCGCCGCGCGCCGCGCGGATGCCCTTCATGCAGGCGGCGAACGCGCCGACCCCGGGCACGAGCAGGCCGTCGGCGTTCAGCGCGGCGTCGAGGTCCCGGGTGATCTCCACCCGCGCCCCGGCCCTGGCCACGGCCCGTTCGGCGGAGCGGACGTTGCCGAACCCGTAGTCGAAGACGACGACATTCTTCATGCGGTCACTCCAGTCTCAGCACGCCCGCGAGCAGGCACAGCCCGCTGGCGACGCCGAGCAGGACCACGACGCCGCGCGGCAGGCCCTGCTTGGCGAACGAGTACACCCCGCCGGCCAGGAACAGGCCGACGACGATGAGCAGCGTGGAGACGCCGTTCACAGGGCGCCCTTGGTCGAGGGGATGCCGGTCTGCCGCGGGTCGATCTCGCTGGCCCGGCGCAGGGCCCTGGCCAGGGCCTTGAACTGGCACTCGACGATGTGGTGCGCGTTGCGCCCGTAGGGCACGTGGACGTGCAGCGCGATCTGGGCCTGGGCCACGAAGGACTCCAGGATGTGCCGCGTCATCGTGGTGTCGTAGGAGCCGATCATGGGCGCCATCCGCTCCGGCTCGCGGTGCACCAGGTAGGGCCGGCCCGACAGGTCGACCGTCACCTGGGCCAGCGCTTCGTCCAGCGGTACCGAGGCGTCGGCGAAGCGCACGATGCCGCGCTTGTCGCCCAGGGCCTGCCGGAACGCCGCGCCCAGCGCGAGCGCGGTGTCCTCGATGGTGTGGTGGCTGTCGATGTGCAGGTCGCCCTCGGTCTTGACGCTGAGGTCGAACAGGCCGTGCCGGCCGAGCTGGTCGAGCATGTGGTCGAAGAAGCCGACGCCCGTCGACACGTCGACCTGCCCGGTGCCGTCCAGGCCGATCTCGACGGCGACCGAGGTCTCCTTGGTGGTGCGCGAAACGCGGCCCACGCGGGTCATTCGCTGATCTCCTTCATCACTGCGCGTACCGCGTCGAGGAACGCGTCGTTCTCCTGCCGGGTCCCGGTGGAGACCCGGAGCCGCCCCGGCACCCCGTTGTCCCGGACGAGGACGCCCCGGTCGAGCAGGCGCCGCCAGACGGCGGGCACGTCGGCGAACCGGCCGAACTGCACGAAGTTCGCGTCGGACTCGGTCACCTCGCACCCCAGGGCGCGCAGCTCGGCGACGATCCGGTCCCGCTCGGCCTTCAGCTCTTCGACGTACCCGAGCAGCGTATCCGCGTGCTCAAGGGCGGCGAGCGCGGTGGCCTGGGTGACCGTCGACAGGTGGTAGGGCAGGCGCACCAGCTGCACCGCGTCCACGACCGCGCGGTCGGCCGCGAGGTAGCCCAGGCGGAGCCCGGCCGCGCCGAACGCCTTCGACATGGTGCGGCTGATCACCAGCAGCGGGCGGCCCTCGGTGAGGGGCAGCAGCGAGGGCCGGTGGCTGAACTCGGCGTACGCCTCGTCCACGATGACGAGCGCGCCGCGCGGCCCGGGCGCCGCCCGCTGCGCCGCGTCGTGGAGCGCGAGCACGGTGCCGGGGTCGACGGCGGTGCCGGTCGGGTTGTTGGGCGAGCAGACGAAGACGATGTCGGGCCTGTGCTCGTGCACGGCGGCGACGGCCGCCTCCGGGTCGATGCCGAACTCCTCGGTGCGCGGCCCCGGCACCCAGCCGGTGCCGGTGCCGCGGGCGATGAGGGAGTGCATCGAGTAGGTGGGGTCGAAGCCCAGCGCGCGGCGGCCGGGGCCGCCGAACGCCTGGAGGAGCTGCTGGAGCACCTCGTTGGAGCCGTTGGCGGCCCAGACCTCCTCGGGCGCCACGGGGTGGCCCGTGGTCCTGGAGAGGTAGCCGGCCAGCTCGGCGCGCAGGCGCACCGCGTCCCGGTCCGGGTAGCGGTTGAGGTCGCGGGCGGCCTCGGCGACGCGTTCCGCGATGCGGCGCACCAGGGCGTCCGGCGCCGGGTACGGGTTCTCGTTGGTGTTCAGCCGCACCGGGACGTCCAACTGCGGCGCGCCGTAGGGCGTCTTGCCGCGCAGCTCGTCCCTGATGGGCAGGTCGTCGATGCGTGTCACGTGCTCTGGGGGGCCTTCCCGTTCTCGAACCGGACCTTGACCGCGGTGCCGTGTGCGGGCAGGTCCTCGGCGTCGGCGAGGGTCACGACGTGGTGGGCCACGTCGGCGAGCGCCTGCCGGTCGTAGTCGACGACGTGGATGCCGCGCAGGAAGGACTGCACGGAGAGGCCGGAGGAGTGGCAGGCGCAACCGCCGGTGGGCAGCACGTGGTTGGACCCGGCGCAGTAGTCGCCGAGCGAGACCGGCGCGTGCGGGCCGACGAAGACCGCGCCCGCGTTGCGGACCCGGGCGGCCAGCGCGGCGGCGTCGCGGGTGTGGATCTCCAGGTGCTCGGCGGCGTAGGCGTCGCTGACGGCCAGCGCGTGGTCGAGGTCGCGGACCAGGACGGTGCCCGACTGCCGGCCGGTGAGCGCGGTGGCGATGCGCTCGTGGTGCTTCGCGGCGGCGACCTGCGGGGCGAGTTCCGCGTCGACGGCGTCGGCGAGCGCCTCGGACGGCGTGATCAGGACGGCGGCGGCCAGCACGTCGTGCTCGGCCTGGCTGATGAGGTCGGCGGCGACGAGCCGGGGGTCGGCGGAGTCGTCGGCGATGACGGCGACCTCGGTGGGCCCGGCCTCGGCGTCGATGCCGACGATGCCCTTCAGCAGCCGCTTGGCGGCGGCCACGTACACGTTCCCCGGGCCCGTCACCATCCGGACCGGCGCGCACTCGGCGGTGCCGTGCGCGAACATCGCCACCGCCTGGGCGCCGCCCGCCGCGTGCACCTCGGTGACGCCGAGCAGCGCGCAGGCCGCCAGAATCGTGGGGTGCGGCAGGCCGGCGCTCCAGTCGTCGCCCGGGGCGCGCTGCGGGGGCGAGGCCAGCGCGATGGAGCCGACCCTCGCCTCCTGCGCGGGCACCACGTTCATCACGACGGACGAACCGTAGACGGCCTGGCCGCCCGGCACGTACAGGCCGACGCGCTCCACCGGCACCCAGCGCTCGGTGACGGTGCCGCCGGGCACGACGCGCACGGTGGTGTCGGTGCGCCGCTGCTCGCGGTGCACGAGCCGGGCGCGTCTGATGGACTCCTCAAGCGCGGCGCGCACGGCCGGGTCGAGCTCGTCGAGCGCGCGCCGCAGCGCCTCCTCGGGAACGCGGGTGCGCTCGATGGTGACCCCGTCGAACCGCCGCGCCAGGTCGATCAGCGCCGCGGTGCCCCGATGGCGCACGTCCTCGCAGATGGGCCGCACCTTTTCCAGGGCGGCCTCGACGTCGAGTTCGGCGCGGGGCAGCAGGTCGCGGTCGACGACACCCCCGACGGGTGAAGTCCGCAGGTCGATTCGGGTCAGCACCCGTCCAGTCTCGCAGACGGCGCGGGGGCCCCGCCGACGCGTTTCACCATGCGGGCCACGCCCGTGGACCCAGCCGATAGGCTGGCCGGTCGTGACGACCACGCGCCTGCCGCTCTTCCCGCTGAACACCGTGCTGTTTCCCGGGCTGGTGCTGCCGTTGAACGTGTTCGAGGCGAGATACCGGGCCCTGATGCGCGACCTGCTCGACCTGCCGGAGGACGGCCCGCGGCCGTTCGGAGTGGTCGCCATCAGGGACGGGCACGAGCGGGTGCCGAGCGCGCTCGGGCTGCCGGACGGCGACGAGCCGCCCGAGGAGGGCGCGGGCGCGCGGTTCGCGGCCGACCCGATGCGGTCGTTCCACGGCGTGGGCTGCGTCGCCGACGCCTCCACGATCAGGCCGCGCGCCGCGGCGGGCGGCGGAGAGGGCGGGGACGCGGAGGGCTACGAGGTGCTGGCGACGGGCACGACGCGGTTCCGCCTGCTCGCGGTGCACGCCGACGGGCCGTACCTGACGGCGGACGTCGAGCCGCTGCCCGAGGTGCCGGGCGAGGGCGCGGGGGCGCTCGCCTCCGGCGTGCTGCGGGCGTTCCGCTCCTATCAGAAGGTGCTCGCCGGGGCGAACGAGCGGACGCTCGCGCCCGGCCAGGAGCTGCCGGACGACCCGTCGGTGGTGTCCTACCTGGTGGCGGCGGCGACGATGCTGTACACGGGCGACAAGCAGCGGCTGCTCCAGGCCAGGGACACCGCGACGCGGCTCGCGGAGGAGCTGCGCATCCTGCGGCAGGAGACCTCGCTGATCAGCCGGCTGCCCTCGGTGCCTGGCGCGGAGTACACCACGCGCCCCACCAGCCTGAACTGAGGCGCGTTCGGGGGCGGGGAGACGGCGGGACGACACGACGGGAGGGCGGGGCGGTGGCCAGGAAGCAGCGGGCCGCGGCGGGCGGGACGCCGGCGACGGCGGCCGCGACCCGGGCGGGGATCGCGTTCACGCTGCACGCGTACACCCACGACCAGGCCGCGGCGGCCGCGTGGGGCGAGGAGGCGGCGCGGGCGCTGGGGGCCGACCCGGGCCGGGTGCTGAAGACGCTGGTGGCCGAGGTGGACGGGGCGCTGACCGTGGCGGTGGTACCGGTGTCGGCCTCGCTCGCCCTCAAGGCGCTCGCGGCGGCGGTCGGCGGGAAGCGGGCCGCGATGGCCGACCCGGCGGCGGCCGAGCGGACCACGGGCTACGTGCGGGGCGGGATCTCGCCCCTGGGGCAGCGCAAGCGGCTCCCGACGGTGGTCGACTCCTCGGCGGCCGGGCACGCCACGGTGTTCGTCTCGGCGGGGCGGCGGGGTCTGGAGATCGAACTGGCGCCCGCCGACCTGGTGGCCTTGACCGGCGCGACAACCGCGCCGATCGCGCGCTTCTGAGGGGGCGCGCCGGGGCGCGTGCGCGGGGGCGGCCGTTCGTGAGGAAGGCGTGGCCGGAGCTACCGCGCGCCGGGCGCCTCGGGGCCCTGCGTGTCCGGACCGCGCGCCGGAGGCTCCTGCGCGTCGGGGCCGTGCGGCGCGGGCCCGGCCGGCCAGTGCGGCGGCTGGGCCGGGGGCGACTGCGGGTCGCGCGGGCCCCAGACGGCCTGGCACAGCAGGTGGACGCCGACGGCGGCGAAGGGCAGCCCGAGCAGCACGCCGCGGGCGCCGAGGTCGAGCGGGGCGTCGAACTCCACGCCGACCCCCGCCTCCCGCGCGCGGGCCGCCACGTCCTGGCCGGGACCGAGCCACACGCCGGTCCGCCAGGCGAGCCACGCGCCGGCCAGGGCGCCCGCGGCCACGCCGAGCGGCACGCCCACGCCGCCGTCGCGCCGCAGCAGGAAGACGACGACGCCGGCCGGCAGCCCGATGAGGAGGCCGGCGAGCAGGAACGTGCCGTCCGCGCCGATGGCCGCCTGTCCCTCGGAGTTGGCCAGCAGCACCGCGCGGCCGTCGGAGACCAGTGGCACGCGGGGCGCGCGCCACAGCCACACGAGGCCGAGGACGAGGCCGGTGGCCAGGGTGAGCGGGAGGGCCACGAGCAGGGCGGTGCGTATCTCGCGTCCCCAGTCGGACACCGCCCGCGGCCCCCCTGGCCCTGAGCCGGCGGCCGGCGGCGGGGCGGCCCACGGATCGTGACGCCGGTCGGCGGCCGAGCGGTGGTCCGGTGCAGGCTGGGGAACGGTCACCCCGTCATCCTGCCAGGCGCGGGCATCTGTTCGGCCCGCGGGACGGCCGTTCGGGCGTATGAGCGTATGGTCCGGCCGGAGCGGTGCGCGGGGCCGCGCGGCAGGGCCCGGGCCCGGGCCGCGGCAGGGCCGCGGTTCAGCGGAGCGCGGCCCTGCGGTACGCCCACGTCGCCAGGGCCAGGGCGGCGGCGCCCACGGCGGCGCACACGGCGAGGTTCGCCGCCACCGAGGCCCACGCCGGGTCGGGCCCGAGCGCGACGGCGAGCGCGTCCACCCCGTACGTCGAGGGCAGCAGGTCCCTGGCCAGCCGCACCAGGCCGGGCAGCCGCCCCTCCGGCAGCACGCCGAGCAGCAGCGCCGCCGACATGCCCAGCTGGCCGCACAGCGTGGCCAGCTCGGCCCGGGGCGCGAGCAGCCCGAGCGCCGCACCGAGCCCGGCGAGCGCGGCGCCCGCCAGCGGCACGACGGCGAGCAGCACCCACAGGCCGCCCATCGGCAGCTGGTAGAGCAGGCTGCCCGTCACGGCCGTGACGAGCACGCCCGGCACGGTGAAAGAGGCGTACGCGGCGGCCGTGCCGAGCGCCACGGCTGCGGCGGGCACCGGCAGCGTCGCGTAGTGGTCGAGCCCGCCCGCGGAGCGCAACTGCCCGAAGTACTGGGCCAGCAGGTTGAGGGCGACGAACGCCACGACGAGCACGGCGGAGCCCGCGACCACCGCGCGCGCCTCCTCCCCCGCGCCGCCGTCGACGACGCCCCGCATCAGCACCATGATGCCGATGGACTGGAACGTCGCGACGAACAGCAGCGGAATGCGCGCCACGCGGGCCCGTGAGAGCTGCGCCCGGTAGACGGCGCCGAGCGCGGGCCACAGACGGGCGCGCGGCGCCAGCGGGTGCGCGCCGGGCGGGGCCGACCGGGTCCCGGCCGGCCGTTCCTGCCGAGCGGTCATGCCCTCTCCAGTCCCTCGCCCCGGCCGCCGAGCGCCAGGTAGACGTCCTCAAGACTCGGCGTGGCCAGCGTGAAGTCGTCGAGCGCGGCGAACGCGGGCCCGCGCGTGACGGCCGCGACCACCGACCTGGCCCGCTCGGGCGGCAGGCGCAGGGTCCAGCGGCGCCCCGCGACGGTGGCCGAGCCGAACAGGGCCGCGATCTCCGGCTCCCCGAGCGGCGGCTCGCCGCGCCAGACCAGGTCGAGGCGGACCTCGGAGCTGACCATGCCCTTGAGCCCGCCGGGGGTGTCGCACGCGATGACGCGGCCCGCGTCCAGGACCGCCACGCGGTCGAGCACGGTCTCCGCCTCGATGACGTTGTGGGTGACGAGCAGCACGGTGGTGCCGTCCCGGGTGCGCCGCCGGTCGATCGCCGCCCACACGGCGCGCCTGGCCACCGGGTCCATGCCCGCCGTCGGCTCGTCGAGCACGAGCACCGGGCGCTCGCCCGCGAGCGCCGCCGCGACGCAGGCCAGTCGGCGCTGGCCGCCGGAGAGCTTCTTGAGCGGCTGACCGGCCAGGGGCGCGAGGTCCAGCTCGTCGAGCACGGCGTCGCGCGCCGCGCGGGCCGCGGGCGCGTCGAGGCCGCGCAGCCGCGCGGTGGTCTCGGCGGCGAGCGCGACGGTCAGCTCGTCGAGTGCCGTGGACTCCTGGCCGAGGTAGGCGAGCAGCCGCGCCGCGCGCCGCGGGTGGCGCACCAGGTCGTGGCCGAGCAGGGTGATGCTGCCCGCGTCCGGCCGCAGCAGGCCGGTGAGTTGCCGGACGAGGGTGGTCTTGCCCGCGCCGTTCGGACCGAGCAGCCCGAAGATCTCGCCGCGGGCGATGTCGAGGCTGATGTCGTCGCTGGCGCGGACCGGCCGCGGGGGCTCGGCGCCCCGCCCGCGGCGGGGGCGGGCGGCCGGGTAGGTCTTGGTCAGGCCGCGCACGGCGAACGCGGCCCGGGCGGCGGCGGTCGCCGCGCCGCCCGGCGCGTGCCGCTCCGTGGGAGGGCGGGAGCCGGCCCGTGCGATGGATGAGGCCACGATGGGCCAGCCTACGTGGCGACCGGGCCCGGCGGGACACCGGGGCGCGTTCCGGTCATGTCCCCGCCGGGCGGCGGGGCGCGGTCAGGAGGCGCGTTCCGCGCCGGTGCGGGTGTCGACCTCGCGCCAGAACCCGGCCCGGATCGCGTACCGGTCCTGCTCGTCGATCTGGTCGTCCTTGTGCGCCAGCAGCCCGAAGCGGGCGGCGTAGCGCAGCAGTTCGCCATCGATCCGGTGCGGGATGCGCGGGTACTCGCCGGAGAGCTGCTGCAAGTGCGCGGCGGCGGAGAGGCGTTCGGCCCAGCGGCGGGCGAAGACCTGCCCGACCTCGAACGGGTCGCCGCTGACCGCCGTGATGTCCTCCTCGCGGTCGGCCCAGCGCTGCTCGGCCGTGGTGAGCTGGGAGAGCATCGGAAGTCCCGCGATCTCCGGTGGCTCCTCGGGGGCGCCGCGGTCCACCCAGCCGCGGTCGGAGGACCAGCGCAGCGTGGCGGTCGCGGGCGGCGGGACAGGACGGCCGAGCGAGGCCAGGTCCTTGGGCGTCGGCACCCCCTTGGGCGCGGGCCCCGCGGCCTCGCGCGGCTCGGGGCCGCAGGGCTGCTCCGGTGGCCTGGCGACACCGTTCTTCGCCCCGACCGCGCTCTCGTGGCGGGCGGGGGTCTGCCCGGCGGCGGGCGCGGAGGTCTCGGGCAGCGGCGCGGCGAGGATCGCGGCGATCTCCGGGCGGGGCACGCCCGGCCTGGCGCCGGCGGGGACCGCGTCGCTGAGGCGCACGGCCCGCGTGATCCAGGCGCGGTCGAGGACGCGGCGTTCGTCGGCCTCGGCCACCAGGTCCTCGGACTGGTTGTAGTCGCCGTCGGCGGCCTGCACGGCCCACAGGTGGACCGCGACGCCGTGCTCCTTGGCCGACATCAGTCCTGGCAGCAGATCGCCGTCGCCGGTGACGAGCACGATGTCGGCGCAGGCGCGGTTGCGGGCGAGTTCGGTCAGCTCGGCGTGCATCGCGGCGTCGACGCCCTTCTGCGCCCAGCGGCCGTCGCTGCGGGTGAGCGCGCCGAGCCGCACGGTGACGCGCGGCATGACGCGCAACCGCCGGTGCTCGGGCTGGGGTACGCGGTCGGGCGCGCCGTCGAACCAGTAGATCCGCAGCAGAGGGCTGCCTGTGTCCGCCTCCGCGCGCTCCCGCAGGCCCTGGATGAGGGCCGTGTGGTCCACGGTGATGCGGGGCCGGGCCGGCTCTCCGGCGAGAAGGCTGGCGGCGGCGCCAAGCAGATAGCCGGCATCCACCAGGACGACGCAGCGGTCCACGTTGCACCTTCTTTCTCCGACGTTCCCCGGGCGTTTTCTTGAGTCTGCCCGACCGCGCCGCCGTTATCTGTCCCAACTCGATCTTCGGCGTGGCGAATCCGGGGAGGGCGTGAGGAATCCACGGAGCACACCCGCCCGGAATGCGAACTATGGTGCGCCGTGCGAATCTGGTGGCGGTCGGCGTTCCACGCCCGGATGATGTGTCACCAGGAGGCGATCATGGCCAGGAACAAGAACCGCGACCGGCAGGCGGAGCGGCGCCCCGAGCCCGAACCGCCCCGTCCCGACGCGCCAGTCGAGCAGCCGAGGGGGAAGAAGCGCGAACGGCGCTTCGGCCACAACTGACCAGCCACGGCACGTGAGGGCGCACCCCTGCGGCAGGGGTGCGCCCTCGCGCGCCGGGGCGGCCGTCAGGCGGCGCCGCCGGCCGGCGCGCCACCGCCGCCGGCCCGGCGCGGGCCGCTCGGCCGGGGGCCTGACCCGGCCGGCCACCGCGGCCGTTCACCGCGGTGGACGGTGTCCGACGCCTCGTGGACACAGGTCAGCCGGTCCTCGAAAGCGGATCCGGGGAAATACGCCGCGAGCGCGTGCACGGCCTCCTGGCGCGACACGTGCGCCTGGCGCAATAAGAACAAGGCTTTTTCGATCATTCGGGCATCCATGACGGCCCACCCCTCAAGAGGCTCATTCTCCTTCTCGAAGGTAGACCGCCCGGATTCCCGATTCGGTAAAGCCGATTCCATTATCCGCTCAACTATCCGGCTCAACTGTCCGGCTCGACTGTCCGGCTCGACTGTCCGGCTCGACTGTCCGGCTTTACCGTCCGCTCCGCCCCGGGGCGGAGCGGACGGGGGCGTCATCCGGCCAGGCACGCGGGCCCGAGGAGCGCCTTGAGGTCGCCGAACAGCGCGGGGTCGGCCTGCACCCGGTGCCGGTCGAGCCGCAGTACGGTCGTGCTGCGGCTGCCCTGGAGCCTGACCCGGACCTCGGTCGGCCCGCGGTGCTGGCCGAGGACTTCACCGAGTCTTTCCACCAGCGGCGGAGTGACCTTCAGCGTCGGAATGGTGATCGTCACGGGCGCGTCCGAGGCCGCCTCCGACAGGTCGGGGACCATGAGTTCCATGGCGACCAGGCGCGGCACGTCCTCGCGTTTGTCGAGCCGCCCCTTGACGAACACGACGGCGTCCTCGACCAGCTGGGTCGAGACGAGCTGGTAGGTCGCGGGGAAGAACATGCAGTCGATCGAGCCGGCCAGGTCCTCGACGGTCGCGATCGCCCACGGATTGCCCTGCTTGGTCATCTTCCGCTGGAGGCCGGAGATGATGCCGCCGATGGTGACGATGGTGCCGTCGGCGTGCTCCCCGCCGGTCAGCGCGGCGATCGCCGCGTCCGCCTTCTCGTCGAGCACGTGCTCGATCCCGAACAGCGGGTGGTCGGACACGTAGAGGCCGAGCATTTCCCGCTCCTGCGCCAGCAGGTAGGTCTTCTCCCACTCCTCGTCGGTGAAGACGACGTCCATGCCGAAGCCGGGACCGCTGTCCGCGCCCGCCTGGTCGTCCATGCCGCCGAAGAGGTCGAACTGCCCTTCCGCCTCTTTGCGCTTGACCTGCACGACGTTGTCGATCATCGGCTCGAAATGCGCGGTCAGCCCCTTGCGCGTGTGACCGAGGCTGTCGAACCCGCCCGCCTTGATCAGGGACTCGATGGTCCGCTTGTTGCACACGACCGCCTCGACCTTGTCGAGGAAGTCGGGGAACGAGCTGTACTTCCCCTTGGCCTTGCGCGTCGCGACGATCGAGTCGACGACGTTCTGTCCCACGTTGCGCACGGCCGTGAGGCCGAAAACGATCGTCTCGTCGCCGCGCGGGGTGAAGAAGGCCTCCGACTCGTTGACGTCCGGCGGCAGGACCTTGATGCCCATCCGCCGGCACTCGTTCAGGTAGACGGCGGACTTGTCCTTGTCGTCGCGCACCGAGGTGAGCAGCGCGGCCATGTACTCGGCCGGGTAATTGGCCTTGAGGTAGGCCGTCCAGTAGGTGACGAGGCCGTACGCCGAGGAGTGCGCCTTGTTGAACGCGTAGCCGGAGAACGGCACCAGCACGTCCCACACGGCCTGGATCGCCTCGTCCGAGTAGCCGCGTTCCCGCATGCCCTTCTGGAACGGGACGAACTCCTTGTCGAGGATCTCCTTCTTCTTCTTGCCCATGGCCCGCCGGAGCAGGTCCGCCTGTCCGAGGCTGTATCCGGCCAGGACCTGCGCGGCCTTCTGCACCTGCTCCTGGTAGACGATCAGGCCGTAGGTGACGTCGAGGACCTCCTTCAGCGGCTCCTCAAGCTCCTTGTGGATGGGCGTGATCTCCTGCTGCCCGTTCTTGCGCAGCGCGTAGTTGATATGGGAGTTCATGCCCATCGGGCCGGGCCGGTACAGGGCGCCGACGGCGGAGATGTCCTCGAAGTGGGTCGGCTTCATCATGCGCAGGAGCGAGCGCATCGGACCGCCGTCGAACTGGAAGACGCCGAGCGTGTCACCGCGGCCGAGCAGTTCGAACGTCTTCGGGTCGTCGAGCGACATGCCGAGCAGCTCGATGTCGACGCCCTTGTTCTTCTTGATCAGCTTGACGGCGTCGTCCATGATCGTGAGGTTCCGCAGCCCGAGGAAGTCCATCTTCAGCAGGCCGAGGGACTCGCACGTCGGGTAGTCCCACTGCGTGACGACGACGCCGTCGTTCTTCGGCGCGAACAGCGGAACGTGGTCGACCAGCCGCTCGCTCGACATGATCACGCCGGCGGCGTGCATGCCCATCTGCCGGACCAGGCCCTCAAGGCCCTTGGCCGTGTCGATGACCTTGCGGACGTCGGGCTCGTTCTCGTACATGCCGCGGACCTCGGCGGCCTCGCTGTAGCGGGGATGGTCCTTGTCCGTGATCCCGGACAGCGGGATGCCCTTGCCCAGCACGTCGGCCGGCATCGCCTTGGTGATGCGGTCGCCCATCGCGTACGGGTAGCCGAGCACGCGGGAGGCGTCCTTGATGGCCGCCTTGGCCTTGATGGTGCCGTAGGTGCCGATCATCGACACCTTGTCGGCGCCGTACTTCTCGGTGACGTAGCGGATCACCTCGCCGCGCCTGCGCTCGTCGAAGTCGATGTCGACATCCGGCATGGAGACGCGCTCGGGGTTCAGGAACCGCTCGAAGATCAGCCCGTGTTCGAGCGGGTCGAGGTCGGTGATGCCCAGCGCGTACGACACGATCGAGCCCGCCGCCGAGCCGCGGCCCGGGCCCACCGCGATGCCCTGCTGCTTGGCCCACATGATGAAGTCGGCGACCACGAGGAAGTAGCCGGGGAACCCCATCTGGATGATGACGTCCATCTCGTAGTCCGCCTGCCGCTGCCGCGACTCGGGCACGCCCCCCGGGTACCGGCGGGCCATGCCCCGGGCCACCTCCTCCTTGAACCAGGAGACCTCGGTGTACCCCTCCGGGACGTCGAAGCGCGGCATCAGGTCGCGCGACTCGAACCAGCCCTCGGTGTCGACCTGCTCCGCCACCAGCAGGGTGTTGGCGCAGCCCTCCTGCCAGGCGTCGGACGAGTCGATGGCGTACATCTCCTCGGGCGACTTCAGGTAGTAGCCGGTGCCGTCGAAGCGGAACCGGCCGGGGTCGGAGAGGTTCTTGCCGGTCTGCACGCACAGCAGCGCGTCGTGCGCGTCCGCCTCGTGGGCGTGCGTGTAGTGCGAGTCGTTCGTGACCAGCGGCGGGATGCCCAGCTTGCGGCCGATGTCGAGCAGCCCGTCCCTGACCCGGGTCTCGATCTCAAGCCCGTGGTCCATCAGTTCGAGGAAGTAGCGGCCCTTGCCGAAGATGTCCCGGTAGTCGGCCGCCGCCTTCAGCGCCTCCTCGGGCTGGCCGAGGCGCAGGCGCGTCTGCACCTCGCCCGAGGGGCAGCCGGTGGACGCGATCAGGCCCTCGGCGTACTGGGCGATGGTCTCCCGGTCCATGCGGGGCCACTTGACGAAGAAGCCCTCGGTGTACGCGTCGGACGAGAGCCGGAACAGGTTGTGCAGACCGGTCTTGTTGTACGCCCAGATCGTCTTGTGCGTGTAACCGCCGGAGCCGGAGACGTCGTCGCGCTTCTGGTGCGGCTGCCCCCACTGGACGCGGCGCTTGTGCCGCCGCGACTCCGGCGCCACGTACGCCTCGATGCCGATGATCGGCGTGACGTTCGCCGCGCGCGCCTGCTGGAAGAAGTCGTACGCCCCGTGCAGGTTCCCGTGGTCGGTGATCGCGATGTGCGACATGCCCATCTCCTGGCACGCCTTGAACATGTCCTTCAGCCGCGCCGCTCCGTCGAGCAGCGAGTACTGGGTGTGCACATGCAGGTGTGTGAAGGGCTTCGTCACTCCACGGCCTTCCGCAGCAGGGGCAGGGATCACCCCGAACCCTACATCCGCGCGGCCCGCCGTCCGCTCGCGGGCGACACCGCGCCGCGCCCGCGTTTTCGCAGGTCAAAGGCATGATCGACAGGATCGACGAGGTCAGGACGTACGTGCGGGACGCCCCGCGCCGACCCGGGGCGGCAGCACCTCAACGGCCCCGCGACGGCCCCGGAACGGCCCCCGGCACAGCACCGGAACGGCCCCGCGGCCGTTCCACCGCGGCGACCGGGCCGGCCGGCCCCGCGGCCCGGGCCACCCGCCCCCTGCCTCCCGCCGGGGGGCCATGGCACACTCGGCTCGATGGGTATATCGGCTCCTGGGATGCGCGCGGTGCGCGCGGCGATGTTCGCCGCGCTGTGCCTCACGCTTTCCGCGGGCGCCCACGTCGTGCTCTCCGGCGCGCCCGTCCCCGCGCCCGCCGCCCTGGTCGTCGCGGCGGCGGTCTTCGGCTGCGCGTGGCTGCTGTTCGGCGCGGGCGAACGCCGTTTCGGCGCCATCGCCGCGCTGCTCGTGCCGCTGCACCTGGCGGCCGACACCGTGTTCACCGCGGGGCAGTCCTCCTGCTACGGGCCCGCGGGCGGCCCGGTGACCGGCCCGCTGCGCCTGCTCGGCGTCGACCTGCTGTGCGCCGGCGACATCGGGGCGCCACTCGCCCACCTCGCCGCCGCCGGCCGCGAGCCGCTGGCCGCGGGCGGCCCGGCCGGCCCCTGGCTGCTGCTGGCCGCGCACGTCGGCGCCGCCCTGCTGGCCGCGTGCTGGCTGCGCGGCGGCGAGCGCGCCCTCGCCCGCGTGCTGAGCGCGGCCGCGGCGGCCGGCTTCAGGCCGCTGCTGCTCGCCCGCGCCGCCCGCGCCGCGCACGCGCGCCGCACGGCCGGCGGCGCGCGGGCCACCCGGCACCGCCCGTGGGCCGCGCCGGCCGCGCCCGCCCGGCAGCCGTCGCTCCGCTCCGTCCTGCGTCGCGGCCCGCCCGGCCCGGCGCCCGCGCTCTGACGCGGGCCCGCACCGGCAGGCACTCCCCCGGAACGCCGCGCGCGATACGCGCCGTTCCGGCCCCTTCGCACGCGAACGGAGACACTCCACATGAGCAAGCGCAATTCCGCCGAGGCCAAGCGCGCCGCCCGCGAACGGCTGCGCGCGGAACGCGAACGCCAGGCCAAGCAGGAGCGGCTGCGCCGCCGACTGGTCGTCGGCGGCTCCACGGTGGCCATCCTGGCCGTCGCGGGCGGCATCGGCGTCGCCGTCGCGAACATGGGCGGCGACGACGACAACACCGACTGGGGCGCCGTCCGCTCCCAGGTCGAGGACGGCGGCTCGGGCGACTTCCCGACCGAGGCGCCCGCCCACGCCTCGGGCGAGGACGGCCTGACCGTCCGCGTCGGCGAGGAGGACGCGGCCAACACCCTCACCCTCTACGAGGACGCCCGCTGCCCGGCCTGCGCCTCGTTCGAGCAGGGCATCGGCGGCGACATCAGGGAGGACATCGAGAACGGCACGTACGCCGTCGAGTACGTCTTCGGCTCCTTCCTCGACGACCGGCTCGGGGGCTCGGGCTCGAAGAACGCGATCAACGCGCTGGGCGCCGCCCTCGACGTCAGCCCCACCGCGTTCCTCGACTTCCACGACGCGCTGTTCTCCGAGGAGTTCCACCCCTCCGAGTCCTCCGACACGTTCGCCGACGACGAGCGGCTGATCGAGATAGCCCAGTCCGTACCGGAACTTGAGGGCAACCAGGAGTTCGAGGCGGCCGTGACCGACAGCACGTTCGCGGTGTGGACCGTGCAGATGTCGCAGAAGTTCGACGAGGCACCGGACGTGTCCGGCACCCCGACCCTGAAGTACAACGGCGAGGTCGTGGCCGTTCCCGAGTCCGTCGCCGACTTCGACGCGATGATCGAGGCGAACAGCATCCAGCCCGACGCCGGCGAGGACACCGAGCCGGACGCGTAACGAAGCAGCCACAACGGGCGGGCGGGGCCGGTACCGGCCCCGCCCGCCCGCCGGGCGTTCCGTAGGCTGTGCCCGTGGCAGGGGCACAGCCGGGACACATAGTCGACGACCGCTTCGAGTTGCTCTCGCGCATCGGCACCGGCGGCATGGGGGCCGTGTGGCGGGCCCGCGACCTCGCGCTGGACCGCGAGGTCGCCGTCAAGGAGGTGCGGCCCGCCGATCCGGCGGCGTACGCGGAGCCGGAGGCCGAGCGCAAACTGCGGGAGCGGGTCGTGCGCGAAGCCCGCGCACTGGCCAGGATCGACCACCCGAACGTGGTGCGCGTCCACCACATCGTCGACGCCGTGCCGCACCCGTGGCTGGTGATGGAGCTGCTGCGCGGGGGCAGCCTCGACGCGCTGGCGTCCCGCGGCCCGCTGCCGCCGGCCGAGGCGGCCCGGCTGGGCCGCGACGTGCTGGCCGGCCTGCGGGCCGCGCACGCCGCCGGCATCCACCACCGCGACGTGAAGCCCGCCAACATCCTGCTGCGCGAGGACGGCTCCGCGGTGCTGACCGACTTCGGGATCGCCGCGGTGGCCGGCACCACCTCGCTCACCGTGACCGGCGGCATCATCGGCTCCCCCGAGTACATGGCGCCAGAACGCATCCGGGGCGCGCCCGACCACGCCGCCGCCGACCTGTGGTCGCTCGGCATCACGCTCTACGTGCTCACCGAGGGGCGCAGCCCGCTGCGCCGCGGGACCACCCTGGCCACGCTCTCCGCGGTCCTTGAGGACCCGGTGCCGCCGCCGGTCGCCTCGGGACCGCTGGCCGAAGTGCTGGGTGCGCTGCTGGTCAAGGACCCGGCGGCGCGCCCGGACGCGGCGCGGGTCGACGAACTGCTCGCCCTCGCCCAACGGCCCGGCCCGCCGCACCCGCCGCCGCACCCACCGCCGGGGCCGCCTCCGGTGCCGCCGCGGAACGGCCACCCGCCGGCCGGCTGGTCCACCACCACGGCCACGGCGCCCGAGGTGCCGCCCCGGCGGTCGCGCACCGCGCTCGTCGCCGGGCTCACCGCGGGCGCGGTACTGCTGGCCGGCGGTGTCACCGCCGCCGTGCTGCTCGGCGGCGGCACGGACGGGAACGGCTCGGCCGGTCCCACGACCGCGCCGACCGCCACCGGGCCCGCGCCCGATGAGGACGGCGAGCGGCCGGCGGGCCCCGGCCCGACCGATGAGCCCGTGGAGGAGGAGTCGCCTCCCGAGCCGTCGGAGGACCTGACGGACCGGGAACCGCCTCCGGAGCCCGACCCCGACTCCACGCCGGACCCGGAGGAGCCGGACCAGGAGCAGGAGCAGCCGGACCAGGAGCAGGAGCCCGACCCCGAGCCGGGCGCCGGCGGCCCCGCCACCGGCATCTGGATCGCCCAGCTGTTCTCCGAGCCGGTCGGCAGCGGCACGGCCGTCCGCGACCAGCGCCTCGCGGCCGTCCGCGCCGACATCCCGGAGGCCGAGGTCCTGCTGAGCGACGACTTCCCGTCCCTCAATCCCGGTTACTGGGTGATCTACGTCTCCGGCGGCTTCGACGACGGCTACGACGCGGTCTCCTTCTGCGCCGAGCGCGGCAGGACCTCGGGCAACGAGTGCGTGGGCCGCTACCTCGGCGCGTCGGCGGCCGACGCCGGTCTCATCTGCCACCCGGAGAACGGCGGCAGCGGGCGGTGCGAGGACGGGCAGGGCGGCTGATTCCGCCCGCGGGGCCCGCCCGCGCGCGGCGGCCGGTCAGGCCGCCTCGATGCTGATCGCGGGCAGGTAGCGCGTGACGCGGCTGCCGCTCAGGCCGGGGAAGGTCTGCACCCGCTGCCACTGCTCGGTCGGCGAGCCGACGCCCTCCCCCGCCGCGGCGAGTGCCTCGACGTGCGCCCGCTCGCTCTCCCACTCGGCGAAGTTGAGCACCCGGCTGCCGTCGAGGCCGGTGTGGAAGTGGGCGGAGATGCCACCGGGGTGGGGCGCCGGGTCCGAGCCGAGCGCCTCGAAGACCGCGTCGACCCAGTCGCGCTGCCGACGCGGGTCGGGACCCTCGAACGTGATGTCGACGATCACGACGCAGCCCGGCGTCCCGGCCTCGCGCGCGGCGGGGGTGCTGCGGTACAGCTCGTAGGCGTGCAGGCCGCCGCGCTCGATTCCGGGCACGGCCGCCTCGATCTCCGCGAAGCGCTCGTCACGGTGGTTCATGGCGTAGGACTCGTACGCCGTCAGGTCGCGCCACTGCGAGTAGTGCAGCAACGTGCCGCCGTCCGTGCTGGTGAGCACGGAGTACGCGAGGAGCCCCTCGTCCGGCCACGGCCTGCTCCGCCAGGTCCTGGCGATGGCCTCGACGGCGGCCCGCTGCCGTTGCGGGGTACCGACCCGCCAGGTGCTGGCGAGCACCACCCGCGCGTCGGAACGGTCGAGTGAGGGAAGGGTGCCGATGCGCACGGACATGCTGACCTCCGGTGTGCGGCCCACCCCGGTGGCGGGCCGGCACCCCCATGCTTGTAGTTCAACTGAAGTTGAGGTCAAGCGTCCGCGGCAGGGTCTCGCCTGTCCGCGGGCGGCGTCCCGCCCGCGCCGCGCCGGCCGGTCAGTCCGCGTCGAGGTCCGCGAGGAAGCCGAGCGCGATCCGCCAGGTCCGCTCGGCCGCCTCCTCGTCCCAGTCGTCGAGATCCGGGTCGGTGTACAGGTGCCCGGCCCCCGGGTACCTGAACACCTCCACGTCCGTGCCCGCCCGCCGCATCCGCAGGTACCAGGCGTTCAGCCAGTCGTGCGGCTCGAACGGGTCGGGGTCGGCGACGTGCAGCTGCACCGGCAGCCCGTCCGCCGACGCGTCCTCGGCGACATCCCCGGTGCCGTGCAGCAGCAGGAGCCCCCTGGCCCTGGCATCGCCGAGCGCCACGGTCTGCGCGAGCGAGGCGCCCAGCGAGAAACCGGCGTAGACGAGTCCCGTGTCGGAACGCGGGGCAGCCGCCGCGATCGCCCGCCGCAGCAGCTCGTCGGAGCCGATCTCGTCCTTGACGGCCATGCCCTCCTCGACGGTGTCCGCCGTCCTCCCCTCGTAGAGGTCGGGAACGAACACCTCGTGCCCGGCCCGCCGCAGCCGCTGGGCCGCGGACTCGACGGCGGGCCGCGGCCCGTAGGCGGAGTGCAGAAGCATGACGTGGCTCACGGTCTTGACCGGTCCTTCCGGTGGTACGCGTCTGATCGCCCGCCATCCTGCCAGCCCTGCTGGCTACCCTTGCGGACGGAAGGCAGGAACCCAGGAAACCGAGGAACTGAGAGAAGTCATGGACGACGTGCTGCGACCCGTCCTGGTCATCGGCGGCACCATCGCGCTCACCCTGCTCATCGGCTGGGTGATCGACCGCGCGCTGCGCGCGGCCGACCGGCGCCACCCGGACACCCGGGTGTGGGCGCTCCTGCGGCGCTGCCAGCTGCCGCTCCAGGTGCTCCTCGCGTCGGCCGCCGTGCAGATCGCCTACGACGCGTTCGATCTGGAGCTGCGGCGGAACGACCTGATCCAGAACCTGCTCGCCACGGTGACGATCTTCTCGGCCGCCTGGATGACGATCAGAGCGGCCAACGCCATAGCGGAGAACACGCTGGCCAGCTACGCGGCGCGCACGACCGACCTGGCGCGCGTGCGGCAGTTCAGGACGCAGCTGGCGATGATCCGCCGCGTGGTCACCACCATCCTGGCCATCGTCGCCACGGCCGTGGCGATGCTGCTCCTGTTCCCCGGGCTGCGGGCCCTGGGTGCCTCGATGCTGGCGTCCGCGGGCATCATCGGCATCATCGCCGGTGTCGCCGCCCAGTCCATGCTGAGCAACCTGTTCGCCGGCCTCCAGGTCGCGTTCGGCGACTCGGTGCGCATCGGCGACACCGTCGTGGTCGACGGCGAGTGGGGCACCGTCGAGGAGATATCCCTCGCGTTCCTCACCGTGCGGATCTGGGACGACCGGCGCCTGACCATGCCGGTGTCGTACTTCAACAGCAAGCCCTACGAGAACTGGTCGCGCGGCGGCCACGAGATCACCGGCACCGTGTTCCTCCACCTCGACCACAGCACGCCCGTGGCCGAGCTGCGCAAGCGCCTCCAGGAGTACCTGCTCGGCCGCAAGGACTGGGACGGGCGCACGTGGAGCCTGGTCGTCACCGACACCACCCCCACCACCATCGAGGTGCGGGCCGCGATGTCGGCGCGGAACGCGGACGACGTGTGGACGCTGCGCTGCGCGGTCCGCGAGGAGCTGGTCTCCTGGCTGCGCGAGCACCACCCCTACGCGCTGCCCCGCGTGGCCACCTCGCCGGCCGCGCAGCCCCCCGGGGCCGGGACCGCCGCGACCCCGTGAGGGTCGGCCCGGCGCCCGCGACACGCGAACACCGGGCGCGCCCCCTCAGGCGCTTTCCGCGCGCAGCCTGCCGAGCGCGGTGTCGAGGTCGTCGGGGTAGGGCGAGGTGAACTCCGTCCACTCCTCGTCCGCCGGGTGCGCGAAGCCGAGCCGCACCGCGTGCAGCCACTGCCTGGTCAGGCCGAGCCGCCTGGCCAGCACGGGGTCGGCGCCATAGGTGAGGTCGCCCGCGCAGGGGTGCCGGTGCGCGGACATGTGCACGCGGATCTGGTGGGTGCGGCCGGTCTCCAGCTTGATGTCGAGCAGGCTCGCCCCGCGGAACGCCTCGATCAGGTCGTAGTGGGTGACGGAGGGCTTGCCGTCCGCGGTCACCGCCCACTTGTAGTCGTGCTGCGGGTGCCGCCCCACGGGGGCGTCGATGGTGCCGCTGAGCGGGTCGGGGTGGCCCTGGACCAGGGCGTGGTAGCGCTTGTCGACGGTCCGCTCGCGGAACTGCTGCTTCAGCCGGGAGTACGCCGTCTCCGATTTGGCGACGACCATCAGCCCCGAGGTGCCGACGTCCAGGCGGTGCACGATGCCCTGCCGTTCCGCGGCGCCCGAGGTCGCGACCCGGAAACCGGCGGCGGCCAGGCCGCCGATGACGGTGGGGCCGCTCCAGCCCGGGCTCGGGTGGGCGGCGACGCCGACGGGCTTGTCGACGACGACCAGGTCCGGGTCGTCGTGGACGACCCGCATGCCCTCGACGGGCTCGGCCACGACCCGCACCGGCGCGGCCGGCGGCGGCATCTCGACCTCAAGCCACGCGCCGCCGATGACCCGTTCCGACTTGCCGACCTCGGCGCCGTCCAGGCGCACCTTGCCCGCGGCGGCGAGCTCCGCGGCCTTGGTGCGGGAGAAGCCGAGCATGCGGGCGAGGGCGGCGTCGACGCGTTCCCCCTCAAGTCCCTCCGGTACGGGCAGTGCGCGGGTCTCGGGAAGGCTGTTCACCCGTCGAGTATGCCGGACGGCCGGGCGGGCCCGCCCCGTCAGTCCCGGTGCACCGTGCCGTCGGGGTCGAGCCCGCGGAAGGACAGCAGCACGATGAGGATGCCGCCGCACACGATCGCGGAGTCCCCGATGTTGAACACGGCGAAGTGCTTGGGCGCGACGAAGTCCACCACGTGCCCTTCGAGGAAGCCCGGGGCCCGCATGACGCGGTCCGTCAGGTTGCCGAGCGCGCCGCCGAGCAGCAGCCCGAGCGCGACGGCCCACGGGGTGCTGTACAGCTTCCTGGCAAGCCGGATGATGACGACGATCACGGCGGCGGCGATGCAGGTGAAGACGACGGTCAGCGCCTCGCCGATGCCGAACGCGGCGCCGCCGTTGCGCACGACCCGCAGCTGGAGCCACTCGCCGAGGATCTCCACAGGCGGCTCGTGCTCAAGCCACTCCACGGCCATGATCTTGGTGACGAGGTCGGACAGGTAGATGACCGCGGCCAGCACGGCGAGCACGGCGATCCGCCGCTTGCCGCGGTCGGGGACCCCGGTACCGCCGTCGCCGTCCGCCGCGACCTCGCCGCCGGCAGGCGTCTTCTCCGAGTCGTCCGGTGTCTCGATGGTTTCCGCCTCGCTCACGTGATGAGGGTACGCCACGCCAGTGCGATCACCGGAAATCAGTCAGAACCGCCGCTCCTGTTTCTGCTTGCAGTCCACGCACAGCGTGGCGCGCGGGAACACCTGCATCCTCGCCTTGCCGATGGGCTGCCCGCAGTTCTCGCACAGTCCGTAGGTGCCGGCCTCAAGGCGGCCGAGGGCGCGTTCGGTCTGGTACAGCATCTCGCGGGCGTTGGTCGCCAGGGCCATCTCGTGCTCGCGCGTGACGTTCTTGGTGCCGGTGTCGGCCTGGTCGTCGCCGGCCCCGTCGCCCGAGTCCCGCATCAGCCCGGTCAGCGCCTCCTCGGCGGCGGCGATCTCACCGCGCAGCCGTTCCGCCTCCGTGGTCAGCGAGTCCCTGGCCTCGGCCACCTCCGCCGCGGTCCACGGGTCCTCGCCGGAGCGGACGGCCAGCTCACCCGGGTCGGCCGCCGCGGACGCACGGGCGGACGCCAGGGGCGCGGACGGATCGTCCGCGGTGCTCTTCTTCGCTGCCACCTTCTCGGCTCCTGTCTTCCCGTGCTTCTTCGTGTCCCCCGCCGCCGGCGCCTCCGGCGTGCTCTTCCTCGCTGCCGCCACGCCGCCGGTCCCCTCACATGGTGTGATCTTGCGCGCGAATCGTGACCGGAACGATAAATCGACTGGAAGGGTGCGGCAACGGAGACGCGCCGGTCTGACTGCCTTGTGCCCCGCCCGGCGGCGCCGTAACCGGTCACCGCCGCCGGGTGGCGGCCCGTACACTGGTCGCAGCGGAAGGCAGTGATGGGGACGAGTAGCGTCGTCCGCAGCCGTGAGCGACCCGGGGACGGTGCGAGCCCGGGGGCGAGCGCGACGTGAAGATCACCCCGGAGCCGCCGGCGGAAAGCTCAGCGAGCGAGTAGATCCGGCACCGCGGCGCAATGAGAGGGCAGGGGGGCGCGGCCACGGTCGCCGCCACCCGCCAAGGAGGGTGGTACCGCGGGAGCGTGCTCTCGTCCCTCCGACGGAGAACGCCATGTGTGTCCGCCGGAGGACGATCCGATGACGCAGTACCACCACGTACCGGCCCAGGTCGACCTGCCCGCCCTGGAGCGCGGTGTGCTCGATCTGTGGCAGGACCAAAAGACTTTCGCCCGCAGCCTTGAGCAGTCGAAGGGCCGCCCCGAGTGGGTGTTCTTCGAGGGGCCGCCCACCGCCAACGGCATGCCGGGCGCGCACCACATCGAGGCCCGCGTCTTCAAGGACCTCTTCCCCCGCTACCGCACGATGCGCGGCTACCACGTCACGCGCAGGGCGGGCTGGGACTGCCACGGCCTCCCCGTGGAGCTGGCGGTGGAGAAGGAGCTGGGCTTCAGCGGGAAGCAGGACATCGAGGCGTACGGGATCGCGGAGTTCAACGCGAGGTGCCGCGAGTCCGTGACGCGGCACACGGACGCGTTCGCCGAGGTCACCCGGCGCATGGGCTACTGGGTCGACATGGACGACGCCTACCGCACCATGGACCCGGCCTACATCGAGTCGGTGTGGTGGTCGCTGAAGGAGATCTTCGGCAAGGGACTGCTGGTGCAGGACCACCGGGTGGCGCCCTGGTGCCCGCGCTGCGGGACCGGGCTGTCCGACCACGAGCTGGCCCAGGGCTACGAGACGGTCGTCGACCCCTCGGTGTACGTGCGCCTGCCGCTGCTCTCCGGGCCGCTGGCGGGCGAGGCCGACCTGCTGGTGTGGACGACGACGCCGTGGACCCTGGTGTCGAACACGGCGGTGGCCGTGCACCCCGAGGTCTCCTACGCGGTCGCCACGGACGGCGAGCAGCGCCTCGTGGTCGCGCAGCCGCTGCTCGAACAGGCCCTCGGCGAGGGCTGGACGCCGACCGGGCAGACGTTCACCGGCGCCGAGATGGAGCGCTGGGCCTACCGGCGGCCGTTCGACCTCGTCGACTTCGGCGGCGCCGAGGCGCACTTCGTGGTCACCGCCGACTACGTCACCACGGAGGACGGCACCGGCCTGGTGCACCAGGCCCCCGCGTTCGGTGAGGACGACCTCCTGACCTGCCGCGCGTACGGGCTGCCCGTGGTGCGCCCGATCGGCGCGGACGGCGCGTTCGACGAGGGACTGCCGCTGGTGGGCGGCCAGTTCTTCAAGAAGGCCGACGAGGTGCTCGTCGCCGACCTGCGCGAGCGCGGCCTGCTGTTCCGCCACCTCGCCTACGAGCACAGCTACCCGCACTGCTGGCGCTGCCACACCCCGCTGATGTACTACGCGCAGCCGGCCTGGTACATCCGCACCACGCAGGTGAAGGACGCCCTGCTCAGGGAGAACGAGAAGACCAACTGGTACCCGGAGTCCGTCAAGCACGGCCGCTTCGGCGACTGGCTGACGAACAACGTGGACTGGGCCCTGTCCCGCAACCGCTACTGGGGCACGCCGCTGCCCATCTGGCGCTGCGCCGAGGGCCACCTCACGTGCGTCGGGTCGCTCGCGGAGCTGAGCGAGCTGTCGGGAACGGACCAGTCGGGGCTCGACCCGCACCGGCCGTTCATCGACGCGGTCACCTTCGGGTGCACGGCCGAGGGCTGCGCGGAGACGGCCACGCGGGTGCCCGAGGTCATCGACGCCTGGTACGACTCGGGCTCGATGCCGTTCGCGCAGTGGGGCTACCCCTACCGCAACCGCGAGGAGTTCGAGCGGCACTACCCGGCGCAGTACATCTGCGAGGCGATCGACCAGACCCGCGGCTGGTTCTACACGCTGATGGCCGTCGGCACGCTGGTCTTCGACCGCTCCTCGTACGAGTCGGTGGTCTGCCTCGGCCACATCCTGGCCGAGGACGGCCGCAAGATGTCCAAGCACCTGGGCAACATCCTCAAGCCGCTGCCCCTCATGGAGCAGCACGGGGCGGACGCCGTGCGCTGGTTCATGGCCGCGGGCGGCTCCCCGTGGGCGGCGCGCAGGGTCGGGCACGGCACGATCCAGGAGGTCGTCCGCAAGACGCTCCTCACCTACTGGAACACGGTGGCCTTCCAGGCGCTGTACGCCCGCACCGCGGGCTGGGCGCCGAGCGAGGCCGACCCGGCGCCCGCGGACCGCCCGCTGCTCGACCGCTGGCTGCTCAGCGAGCTGCACGCGCTGGTCGGCATGGTCACCAAGGCCATGGACGACTTCGACACCCAGCGCACGGGGAAGCTGATCTCGACGTTCGTCGACGACCTGTCCAACTGGTACGTCCGCCGCTCGCGGCGCCGCTTCTGGCAGGGCGACCCGGCGGCCATGCGCACGCTGCACGACGTGCTGGAGACGGTGACCCGGCTGATGGCGCCGCTGGTCCCGTTCATCACCGAACGCGTCTGGCAGGACCTCGTGGTGCCGGTGACGCCCGGCAGTCCCGACTCGGTGCACCTGGCGTCGTGGCCCGAGGCCGATCCCGGCCTCGTGGACCCCGACCTGTCGCAGGACATGCTGCTGGTGCGGCGGCTGGTGGAGCTCGGCCGCGCCACGCGCGCCGAGTCCGGCGTGAAGACCCGGCAGCCGCTGTCGCGAGCGCTGGTCGCAGCCCAGGGCTTCGAACTGCTCGGGGACGAGCTGCGCGAGCAGATCGCCGAGGAGCTGAACGTCACCTCTCTCGCGGCGCTCTCCGGCATGGGCGGCTCCCTGGTCGACACCTCGGCCAAGGCCAACTTCCGCGCCCTGGGCCGCCGGTTCGGCAAGGGAACGCAGCCGGTGGCCCGCGCCATCGCGGAGGCGGACGCCGCGGCCCTGTCCGCGGCGCTGCGCGCGGGGACCGCGGCCGTCGAGGTCGACGGCGAGCTCGTGCCGCTGTCGGCCGAGGAGGTCATCATCACGGAAACGCCCCGCGAGGGCTGGTCGGTGGCCTCGGACCCGGGCGCGACCGTGGCGCTGGACCTGGAGATCACGCCCCAGCTGCGCCGGGCCGGCCTGGCCCGCGAGGTGATCCGGCTGATCCAGGAGGCCCGCAAGAACAGCGGCCTTGAGGTGACCGACCGCATCGCGGTGCGCTGGGAGGCCGAGGGCGAGGAGACGGTGCGCGCGCTGGCCGACCACCAGGCGCTGATCACGGGCGAGGTGCTCGCGGCGGACTTCGCCGAGGGCGCGGGCGACGACGCGTTCGGTGAGCGGTTCGGCGAGGAGTCGCTCGGCTTCGCGTTCCGGCTGCGCCGCATGTGAGACGCGACGCGGCGGGCCGGCCGGGACCCCGAGGGGTTCCGGCCGGCCCGCCGCGATATGCCGTGTCCCGGCGTCAGCCGACGCCGTGGTGGCTCAGTTGTCGTCCTCGTCGATGAGGAAGCCCCGCATCGGGGACGGCGCCTGCTGCATCGGCTGCGGGCTCTGCGGCCTGACCGGCGCCATCGGCTGGGTCATGGCCGGCGACATCTGCTGCTGCCCGCCGTAGGAGGGGGCACCGCCGGGGCCGCCCGGGCCGCCGTGCGAGCTGTGGCCGCCGCCACCGCCGCCCATCTGCGGACCGCCGCCGAGCGACTGGTGGCCGCCCATACCGCCGCCGGGGCCCGCCGGGGCACCCGCGGAGGCCAGCGAGGGGGCGGGCGACGGCGGCAGGGAGGCAGCCGCGGGCGAACGCGGCGGTGCGAGCGAGTCGTCGGACTGGCTCTCCAGCTGGCGCAGCTGGCTCTCCAGGTACGACTTCAGCCGGGTGCGGTACTCCCGCTCGAAGCCGCGCAGGTCCTCGACCTTGCGTTCGAGCGTGGCGCGGGCGGACTCCAGGGAGCCCATCGCGACCCGGTGCTTCTCCTGCGCGTCCCGCTCCAGCGCGTCGGCCTTGGCGCGGGCGTCGCGCTCCAGGCCCTCGGCGCGGCTGCGGGCCTCACCGACGATCTTGTTCGCCTCGGAACGGGCTTCCGCGATCGCCTGGTCCGCGGTCTGCTGGGCGAGCGAGAGGACACGGGCCGCGCTCTCGTTGCCGCCGGCCGGCTGCTGGTGCTGCGGGCCGGGGCCGCCGAGTCCGGGACCACCGAGCCCAGGACCGCCGAGTCCCTGGCCGCCGTGGGTACCGTGACCGCCCATCGGCACCGGGGCGCCGGGGTGGCCCTGCGGGCCGCCCGGGCCGCCCGGGCCACCGGGGCCGCCCATCGGACCGCCGTGGCCCATCGGGCCGTGGCCGCCGGGGTGGCCCTGCGGGCCGCCCGGGCCACCGGGACCGCCGGGTCCGGCGGGGAGTTGCGGGGGGCCGCCCATCTGCTGCTGGTGCTGCGGATGCTGCTGCTGGGGGCCCGGACCCGATATGGCCGACATGGGACCGCCCGGCCGGTCCTGCGGCTCGGGCTTGCGCATGTTCTGCTGGTTCTGCGCGGCGGCGCGGGTGGCCGCGGCCAGCTTCGCGCGCAGGTCCTCGTTCTCCCTCAGCAGCCGGGTCAGCTCTGCCTCGACCTCGTCGAGGAAGGCGTCGACCTCGTCCTCGTCATAGCCTTCTCGGAGACGGACGGTGGTGAACTGCTTGTTCCGCACGTCCTCGGGGGTCAACGGCATCTCTTCACCTCAACGTAATTCGTCGGCATATCGGCAAGACCGTACTCGTTCACAGCCTGGCCACGACGTTGATCAGGATGTAGACGATGATCATCAGTACGAAGAAGGACAGATCAAGCGCCACACCCCCGAAGCGCAGCGGTGGGATCACCTTCCGCAGCGTCTTCAGTGGCGGATCAGTGACTGTGTAGGTGGCCTCCAGGGCAACGACCATCGCCTTGCCGGGGCTCCAGGAGCGGGCGAACATGAACACGTAGTCCATCACCAGTCGGAAGAGCAGCAAGCCGAGCAGACAGTACAAGGCAATCAGGATCACCTGTTGAACGATGCCCATTCCTGCCTGTCCCTCTCCCCTTGTCTCAGTGCCCCGACCGCTCGGCCGGGGGCGTGACCTTCCGTGTCCTGCCGTCAGCTCTGGTTGAAGAACCCGCCCTCGGCGATCCGGGCCTTGTCCTCCGCCGTTACATCGACGTTAGCAGGCGACAGCAGGAACACCTTCTGTGTCACGCGCTCGATGCTGCCATGGAGACCGAAGACCAGACCAGCGGCAAAGTCGACAAGTCGCTTTGCGTCCGTGTCATCCATCTCCGTCAGATTCATGATCACCGGGGTGCCCTCGCGGAAGTGTTCCCCGATGGTACGGGCCTCGTTGTACGTCCGGGGGTGGAGCGTGGTGATCCGGTACGGCTCCCGCTCTGACACGACCTTGGGCATGATCACCGGTGCGCTCTTCTCCGCGTTCTGTCGTTCGGGTGTGATGGAAGACACGGGAGCGATCCTCCCGGACCGTCTGCTTTCGGTCAGCAACGGGGCCGGCGTCGGCTCCGGCTCCCGCTGGGCCGGCGGGGGCACGACGCGCACGGGCTCCTCGGCCCGCTCGCGCGGCGGCGGCTCATGCGCCGGCTGGCGCCGCGCGCGCTCCGGCTCGGGCTCCGGCTCGAATTCGTCGTCGGGGCCGTACCCCGGGCGGTCGTACCCGTCGTCCTCCACGAGGCCGAGGTAGACCGCCATCTTGCGCATCGCGCCAGCCATCGACTGCGTCCTCCGCTCTGTGGTGGATCGGCTCCGATCTGCCCGGACCGCGCATCCACGTAACCTGCCCCCGAGTGAATCGGGATAGACCATATTTTCGGCTGTGGCCCCTCGTTTGGCGACGTTACCCGAGGGTGGGGCGGACTCCGAGCACCGCGCTCCCGACGCGTACGTGTGTCGCTCCCGCCGCGATCGCCTGCTCCAAGTCGCCGCTCATGCCTGCCGAGACCATGTTCGCAGCCGGATGCCGCGCGCGCAGGTCCCTTGACATTTCCCGCAGCCGCTCGAACGCCGCCGCGGGCTCGCCCGCGTACCTCCCGGAGAGCGGAGCGACGGTCATGAGACCGGCCGCGCGCAGCCCCGGCGCCCCGGCCAGGGCCGCCACCAACTCCTCGACCCCCTCGGGCGCGACGCCACCGCGGCCACCGGAGTCCCCCGGCTTCTTTTCGAGTGCGACCTGCACCAGGCAGTCGAGGGGCGGCCGGCCGGCGTTCACGACGGCCGACGACAGCGCGTCCACCAGCCGCACCCGGTCCACGGAATGCACACACCGCGCGTACGACGTGACGGAACGCGCCTTGTTCGTCTGCAACTGGCCGACGAAGTGCCAGTTGAGCGGAAGATCCGCGCAGGCCGCCGCCTTGGCCGCGGCCTCCTGGTCGCGGTTCTCGGCGACGTGCCGAACCCCGAGCGCCGCCAGCCGCCGCACGTCCTCGGCCGGGTAGGTCTTGGTGACGACGATCAGGGTCACGTCCGCCCGCGCGCGCCCCGCCGCGTCACATGCGCGGGTCACGCGCTCCTCCACCCGGGCGAGGTTCGCCGCGAGTTCGGCCTCGCGCGCACCGGGCACTCCGCTTCCCGCGCTCACTGTTCCGCCACCCATACATAGCCGGCCTGCCGGCCCGTGGTCCTGTCCCTGCGGTAGGAGAAGTGGTCGTCGGATTCGAGGGTGCACACCGGCGAGAGGACGATGTCGCGCACGCCCGAGGCGCGCAATTGCCGTCCCACTCCCCCCGGGATGTCGACGGCGGGTGTCCCCCACCGGGTGGTGGCCGCGCTGCCCGGCACCGCGCGTTCCGCGTCCCGCCGCATGTCCTCGGGGACTTCGTAGCAGTGACCGCACACCGAGGGGCCGGTGCGGGCGATGATACGGGCCGGTTCCGCGCCCAGGGAGCGCATCGCCTCGACGGTCGCGGGAACGACACCGGCCAGCAGGCCGGGACGTCCCGCGTGCGCCGCGCCGACGACCCCGGCCACGGGGTCGGCGAGCAGCACGGGGACGCAGTCCGCGGTGAGCACCGCGAGCGCGAGGCCGCGCCGCGCCGTCACCATCCCGTCCGCCGCAGGCGGCTCGCCGCCCGGCCACGGCTCCCCGGCCACGGCCACGTCGCCGCCGTGCACCTGGTGCATCCAGCGCACATGCGCCGGGTCGAGCCCCAGGGCCTCGGCCGCCACCCGCCGGTTGCGCCGGACGGTGCCCGGGTCGTCCCCGACCGCTCCGCCGAGATTGAGGGACGCGTACGGAACGGCGCTCGCTCCGCCCCACCGGTCGGTGAAGGCGAAACGGGCGCCGTCGTCCGTGCTCTGCCGCGCTATCACTTCAAGAAGTCGGGGACGTCGAGCTCCTCGACCTGGCCCCCGTCGTACGGCCGGGCGGAAGGCACCTGCGGGGTGCCCTTGACCGGCTCGCGCTGGTCTGCACTCGGCTCGGGCACGGGCGGCGCGCTCTCCCGCTCAGGAAGGCCGCCGGTGTCGCGGGGCGGCAGGGCGCCGAGGCCGCCGAACGCCGGTCGCTCCGGCTCGGGTTCGGGAACGGAGCGCTCCTGGCCGAGCGGCGTCGGCTCCTCCTTGGCTCCGTAGCCGCCGAGCGCCTTGTCCCTGCTGCGGGACGGCGGCTGCCCGCCGTCGAAGCCGGCGGCGATGACGGTGACGCGCACCTCGTCCCCCAGCGCGTCGTCGATGACGGCGCCGAAGATGATGTTGGCCTCCGGGTGCGCCGCCTCGCTCACGAGCTGCGCGGCCTCGTTGATCTCGAAGAGGCCGAGGTCGGAGCCGCCGGAGATGGAGAGCAGGACGCCCCTGGCACCGTCGATGGAGGCTTCGAGCAGCGGGGAGGAGATCGCCATCTCGGCGGCGGCGACGGCGCGGTCGTCCCCGCGCGCGGACCCGATGCCCATGAGGGCCGAGCCGGCCTCCGACATCACGGACTTGACGTCGGCGAAGTCGAGGTTGATCAGGCCGGGGGTGGTGATGAGGTCGGTGATGCCCTGGACACCGGACAGCAGCACCTGGTCCGCGGACTTGAAGGCGTCGAGAACGCTCACCTGGCGGTCCGAGATGGACAGCAGCCGGTCGTTCGGGATGACGATGAGGGTGTCGACCTCGTCGCGCAGTTGCGCGATGCCGTCCTCCGCCTGGTTCGCCCGGCGGCGCCCCTCGAAGGTGAACGGGCGGGTGACCACGCCGATGGTCAGTGCGCCGAGGGAGCGCGCGATGTTCGCCACGACCGGAGCGCCACCGGTGCCGGTGCCGCCGCCCTCGCCCGCGGTGACGAAGACCATGTCGGCCCCCTTGAGGACCTCCTCGATCTCCTCCCTGTGGTCCTCGGCAGCCTTGCGCCCGACATCGGGGTTGGCACCCGCGCCCAGCCCTCGGGTGAGCTCCCGGCCGACGTCCAGCTTGACGTCGGCGTCGCTCATCAGCAGCGCCTGAGCATCGGTGTTGATCGCGATGAACTCGACGCCCTTGAGACCGACCTCGATCATCCGGTTGATGGCGTTGACGCCACCGCCGCCGATACCGACGACCTTGATGACTGCGAGGTAGTTCTGCGGTGCTGCCACGTCGAAGGCCTCTCGCCTCGATTTACGTGTCGCCGCTCCGCGTGAGCCGCAGTGCGCCGACTGATGCCGATGGGGTTGGATAAGCCACCCCGAACCCTAACGTCCAAGTTTAGGGTTACCTGTGCGTGCCGTTCCTTGGATTCCTCGGAACGGACACTAAGTCGACAAGTGGTACGCGTTCAACGAACACGCCGAACCTCCTGTTTTTCTTTTCACCCTATGTGATCGCGCTCGGTCCCCGTCAACCTGGGGGCCGCGGGGGGTGTCGCGTTTCCACCCGTCAACCCCCGGACGCCGCTGGTGCGCTGGGCGCGCTGACATCGAAGTACCGTGCGTCGGGGGACGCGTTCATCACCGCGGCCAGGGCCTCCGCCTTCCCCTCGGACCGCTCGGCACTCCCCCACCGCACGACGCGGTCGTCCGCGAGCTCCAGCGTGATGGAGTCGTAGGAAGTGACGCGAATGACCCGCGTGCGCTCCCGCAGTTCGGCCGGCAGCGCGTCGGCCACGGACACCGCCTCGCGCAGCACGCGGTCCTCGCCGAAGTGGCGCAGGCTCGCGTTCTCCTCCAGTTCCAGCTCAAGCAGCGGAACTCCCTCGGCCGCCTCGGGCACCGTGCCGAACGCGACGCCGTCCGCGTCGACCTCCGTGTATCCCTCGCCGTCGGCGGGCATCAGGACCTCGGCCGTGCGCTCCGTCACCTTCAGGGTGACGCCGTGCGGCCAGCCCCTGACCACCTCGACCGCCGCCAGGCGCGGCAGCCGCTCCAGCGCGCGGTCCCGCACGGCCCCCTTGTCGAGCGACGCCATGGGGGCACCGTCCGGCACCTGCGCGGCCCGCAGGATCTGCTCCTCCGTCAGCCGCTGGGGGCCGCCGGACCTGTGCACGGTGACGCGCTCGATCCGCAGCCAGTCCGAGCCGTACAGCACCCACAGGCCGAAGCCGCAGAGCAGGGCGGCCAGCACGAGCAGGGCCACCGTCAGCGGCCGGGGGCGGCCCGGCCGGAGGCGGCCGAGCGGCGAGCGCCCCGCGGGTGGCCGCGGGCCGGCGTCCTGCTGGCGGCGCTTCCTGCCGCGCTCTGCGGTCGTCGCTCCGGCCACGTCCTCGTCAACTCCCCGGTCCGCGCCGCGCTACGCCCTGCGCGCGGCGATCGCCTCGTGCACCAGGCCGACGAGCAGGTCGTCGGCGTCCCTGCGGCCGAACTCGGCGGCGGCGCGGGACATCGCCAGCAGCCTGCCCGGATCGGTCAGCACCGGCAGCACGGTGGCCCCGACCCACTCGGGCGTCAGCTCCGCGTCGTCGACCAGCAGTCCGCCACCGGCGTTGACCACCGGCTGCGCGTTCAACCGCTGTTCGCCGTTGCCGATGGGCAGGGGGACGTAGGCGGCGGGCAGGCCGACGGCGGACAGTTCCGCGACGGTCATCGCGCCCGCGCGGCAGAGCATCATGTCGGCCGCCGCGTACGCGAGGTCCATGCGGTCCACATACGATAGCGGGACATACGGCGGCATTCCGGGCATCGTGTCCGGCTGCGGCAATTCGTTCTTCGGTCCGACCGCGTGCAGCACCTGCACCCCGGAGCGCTGGAGCTGGGGAACGGCGGCGGCGACCACCTCGTTCAGCCGCCTCGCGCCCTGCGAGCCGCCGGAGACCAGCAGGGTCGGCAGGTTGGCGTCGAGGCCGAAGAAGGCGCGCGCCTCCTGGCGCCGCGCGGCCCGGTCCAGGGTCGCGATCGAGCGCCGCAGCGGAATACCGAGATACCTGGCGTGGCGCAGCTTGCTGTCCGGCGTCGAGACGGCCACGAAGCGCGTGTAGCGGGCGCCGATGCGATTGGCGAGCCCGGGACGGGCGTTGGCCTCGTGCACCACGATCGGCACCCGCTGCCGCTTGGCGGCCAGGTAGCCGGGCAGGGCCACGTATCCGCCGAAGCCGACCACGCAGTCGGCCTTCGTCCGCTCCAGGATCTCCTCGGCCGCCTTGACCGTGCCGCGCAGCCGGCCGGGCACCGTGATCAGCTCGGGCGTCGGCTTGCGCGGCAGCGGCACCGCGGGGATGAGACCGAGCTCGTAGCCGCGCTCGGGCACCAGGCGGGTCTCCAGGCCACGTTCCGTGCCGAGGGCGGTGACGCCCACGGTCGGGTCCTGCCTGCGCAGCGCGTCCGCGAGGGCGAGCGCGGGCTCGATGTGGCCGGCGGTCCCCCCGCCGGCGAGGACAACATGCACCGAATTTCACCGCTCTCCGGACGACGCCGCCTTGCCGCGCCGTCCCATCGTCTTCCACTTGGGCCCAGAACCCCGCATGGCCAGGGCCGCCCTGGCCGCCGGGTCGCTGCGCGCGAAGGCGATCAGCAGACCGACGGCGAACATGGTGGGCAACAGCGCCGAACCCCCGTAGGAGAACAGCGGCAGGGGCACGCCGGCGATGGGCAGCAGGCCCAGGACCGCGCCGACGTTGATCACGGTCTGGACCATCAGCCAGGCCGTCACCCCTCCCGCGGCATACCTCACGAAGGGGTCCTCCGTGCGTCCGGCCACGCGGATACCCGCATAGCCTAGAGCCGCGAACAGGGCGAGGACCGACAGCGTCCCCGCGAGCCCCAGTTCCTCCCCCGTGATGGCGAAGATGAAGTCGGTGTGCGGCTCGGGGAGTTCGCCCCATTTCTCCACACTGGCCCCGAGTCCTGAGCCGAACCACCCGCCCGACGCCAGGGCGTAGATGCCGTGCACCGCCTGCCAGCAGCGGTCGTTCTCGCCGGGCTCCGCGGCGCCCAGGCAGGCCAGCCGGTCCATGCGGTGCGGGCTGGTCGTGATGAACAGGACCCCGAGCACGGCGACCGCCGCCAGCACGCCGCCGAACAGCCGGGTGGGCGCGCCGACCAGCCACAGCAGCGCGAACAGGATGCCCACCATGATCATCACGGTGCCCATGTCCCCGCCGACCATCACCAGGCCGCACACCAGCAGGGCGCCGGGCACCAGAGGGACCATCAGGTGCCGCCACTGGGTGAGCAGGTGCTTGTCGCCCTTGCGCGCGAGCAGGTCGGCGCCCCACAGCACGAGCGCGAGCTTCGCGATCTCGCTCGGCTGGAGCTGGAACGATCCGCCGATCGCGATCCAGTTGGTGCTGCCGTTGACCTCGACCCCGATGCCGGGCACCTGGACCAGCACGAGCAGCACCGTGGTGCAGACCAGGAACGGGTAGGTGAGCGCGCGCAGCAGCCGGACCGACACGCGGGTGGCCACCAGCAGCAGCAGCGTGCCGAGCACGGCGGCGAGCAGTTGCTTCCTGAAGTAGAACGTGGCCGGCAGGTCGTAGCGCAGCGCCTGGATCTGGGAGGCGGAGAAGACCATCACGAGGCCGAGGAGCGTGATCAGCATCCCGGTGCCCATGACGATGTAGTAGGCCGTCAGCGGCCGGTCCCAGGCCCGGCGCAGCCGCGTGACGGCCCGCGGCGGGCGCAGCGGGAACAGCCGGCGCGGGGAGCGCTGCGTGCGCGGGCGGCTCGCCGGCCGCGCCGCCTGGCGCGGTGCGGAGCGCCCGTCGCCGCCGCGGGGGCGCGCGGGCCTGGCCCGCGCGGGACCGCGCGCCCGGCCCGCCGGGGACGACTTCTGCGGCACGCGGTGGTCAGCCCTCATCGTGGCCCCTCCTTCGTCCCGCGCCTGCGGTCCGCGGGCTACTGCTCGTTCTCTGCCCGGCCGTGGCCGGCCAGCTCACGGACGGCGGCGGCGAAGGCGTCACCGCGCTCGTTGTAGTTGGTGAACATATCCATCGACGCGCACGCGGGCGCCATCAGGACGGTGTCCCCCGCACGGGCCAGCCCGGCCGCCTCGGCGACGGCCGCCGCCATCGCCCCAGTGTCCGTCCGGTCGAGGGCGACCACGGGCACATCGGGGGCGTGTCGCGCCAGTGCCTCGGCCACGAGCGCGCGGTCCGCGCCGATGAGCACCGCCCCGCGCAGGCGCGGCGCGGCCCGGCGGACCAGGTCGTCGAACGTCGCGCCCTTCGCGAGTCCGCCGGCGATCCACACCACCGAGGGGTAGGCCGCGAGGGACGCCTCGGCCGCGTGCGTGTTGGTCGCCTTGGAGTCGTCGACGAACGCCACGCCCGCCACGTCCGCGACATGCTGGATGCGGTGCGCGTCGGGGCGGAAGGCCCGCAGCCCGTCCCTGACGGCCGCGGGCGGCACGCCGTAGGCGCGGGCCAGGGCCGCGGCGGCCAGGGCGTTGGCCACGTTGTGCGGCGCGGGCGGGTCGATGTCGCCGATCTCCGCCAGCTCCTGGGCGTGGGTGCGGCGGTCGGGGACGAAGGCCCGGTCCACCAGCACGCCGTCGACGACCCCGAGCTGCGAGAGCGCCGGGGGGCCCAGGGTGAAGCCGACGGCGCGGCAGCCCTCGGTCACGTCGGCCTCGCGGACCAGCGTCTCGGTCGCCGGGTCGGCCGCGTTGTAGACGCAGGCGACCCGGTTGCCCTCGTAGATCCGGCCCTTGTCGGCCGCGTAGGACTCCATCGAGCCGTGCCAGTCGAGGTGGTCGGGCGCGAGGTTGAGCACGGCCGCCGAGTGCGCCCGCAGCGAGGGGGCCCAGTGCAGCTGGTAGCTGGACAGCTCGACGGCGAGCACGTCGTACGGCCGTTCGTCGAGCACGACGTCGACCAGCGGGGTGCCGATGTTGCCGACCGCCGCGGTGCGCAGGCCCGCCGCCGTCAGGATGGCGGCGAGCATGCGCACGGTGGTGGTCTTGCCGTTGGTGCCGGTGACGGCCAGCCAGGGCGGGCCGCCCGCGCCGCGCAGCCGCCAGGCGAGCTCGACGTCGCCGATGACCTCGACGCCCGCCGCCCCGGCGGCGGCGAACAGCGGGCTGTCCGGGCGCCAGCCGGGCGAGGTGACGACGAGTTCGGTGCGGGCCGGCAGGGTGCGGCCGTCGCCGAGCACGGCGGCCACGCCCTCCCCCGCGAGTCCGGCCGCGAGGGTGCGCTGCCGCTCCCCGTCGCCGCCGTCGACGACCGTGACGTGGGCGCCGAGCCGGGCCAGGGCGCGGGCGGCGCTGACGCCGCTGACGCCCAGACCCGCGACGGTGATCCGCCGGCCCGCGAAGGTGCTCACCAGTCCGCCACCCAGGTTCCGTAGAAGATGCCGATGCCGACGATCACACACATTCCCTGGATGATCCAGAAGCGGACCACCACGAGGACCTCGCTCCAGCCCTTGAGCTCGAAGTGGTGCTGGAGCGGTGCCATTTTGAACACGCGCCTGCCGGTCAGCCGGAAGGAGCCGACCTGGATGACCACCGACATGGTGATGAGGACGAAGAGGCCGCCGAGCACCGCCATCAGCAGCTGCGTGCGGGACACGATGGCCAGGGCGGCCAGCGCGCCGCCCAGGGCGAGCGAGCCGGTGTCGCCCATGAAGATCTTGGCGGGCGAGGTGTTCCACCACAGGAATCCGAACAGCGCCCCCATCAGCGCGGCGGCCACGACCGCCGTGTCGAGGGGATCTCGCACTTCGTAGCACGAGGCACCCGCCGTCGCGGCGTCCGCGCAGGTCTGCCCGTACTGCCAGACGCCGATGAAGACGTAGGCGCCGAAGACCATGACGGAGGCACCGGTGGCCAGGCCGTCGAGGCCGTCGGTGAGGTTCACGCCGTTGGACATGGCCAGGATCATGAACAGCGCCCACAGCACGAACAGCACGGGCCCGATGGACCAGCCGAAGTCCTGGGTGAACGACAGGTGCGTGGAGGCCGGGGTGAGCCCGCGGGCGTCGGCGAAGTTCAGCGACAGGATCGCGAAGGTGACGCCGACGATGAACTGGCCGAGCATCTTGGCGCCCGCGCGCAGGCCGAGGCTGCGCCGCCGGACGATCTTGATGTAGTCGTCGAGGAACCCGACCAGGCCCATGCCGGCCATGAGGAACAGCACGAGCAGGCCCGAGATGGTCGGCTGGGAGCTCGTGACGACCTTGGTGACCGCGTAGGCGATCAGGGTGGCCAGGATGAACGCGATGCCGCCCATGGTGGGCGTGCCGCGCTTGCTCGCGTGGTCGCGCGGACCGTCGTCGCGGATGTACTGGCCGTAGCCCTTGCGGGCCAGCAGCTTGATCAGCAGCGGCGTGCCGACCAGGGTCAGGAACAGCCCGATCACGCCGGAGAACAGGATCTGCCTCATCGGGCGGCGACCTCGCCATCGACGCCGTCGGCGTCGCCCGCGAGCTGGAGGGCGATGTCCTCCAGGCCGACCGACCTGGACGCCTTCACCAGCACGACGTCTCCCGGCCGCAGCTCATCACGCAGCAGCCGCACCGCTGCTTGAGCGTCGGACACGTGCACCGACTCCTCACCCCACGAACCCTCGTTCTTGGCGCCCATGTCGAGCCAGGCGGCCTCCTGGCCGCCGACGGACACGAGCCTGCTGACGTTGAGCCGGACGGCGAGCCGCCCGACGGCGTCGTGCTCGGCGAACGCCTCGTCACCCAGCTCGGCCATCCGGCCGAGCACGGCCCACGTGCGGCCCCCCTTGGCCCTGCCGGCCTCGCCCATGGCGACCAGGGCCCGCAGGGCGGCCTTCATGGAGTCGGGGTTGGCGTTGTAGGCGTCGTTGACGATGGTCACGCCGTCCGCCCGCTCGGTGACCTCCATCCGCCACTTCGAGAGCGGTCGCGCGGCTGCCAGTGTTTCGGCGATGTCGTGAGCGGACATGCCTACCTCATGCGCAACAGCCGCCGCGGCAAGCGCGTTCGACACATGGTGCTCACCGTACAGCCGCAGGGTGACGTCGGCGCACCCGGTGGGGGTGCTCAGCCGGAACGCCGGCCTGCCGTCCGGTGTCAGCCGCACGTCGAGCGCGCGCACGTCCGCCTCCTCGGCCTCGCCGAAGAGGACGACGCGGGCGCGCGTGCGGGCGGCCATGGCGCGCACCAGCGGGTCGTCGGCGTTCAGCACCGCGACGCCGCCCTCGTCGGCCGGCGGCAGCTCCTCGACCAGCTCGCCCTTGGCGGTGGCGATGGCGTCCTTGTCTCCGAACTCGCCGATGTGCGCGGTGCCCACGTTCAGCACGGCGCCGATGCGCGGCGGCGTCAGCGAGGCCAGGTAGCGGATGTGGCCGATGCCGCGGGCGCCCATTTCGAGGACCAGGTAGCGGGTGTCCTCCGCGGCACGCAGCGCGGTCAGCGGCAGCCCGATCTCGTTGTTGAACGAGCCGGCGGGCCAGATGGTCGGCGCGGCGCGCTCAAGCAGCTGCGCGATGAGGTCTTTCGTGCTGGTCTTCCCGGCCGAGCCGGTGAGGGCCACGACGGTGGCGCCGAGGCGGCCGACGACGTGGCGAGCCAGCGCGCCGAGCGCGGCCGTCACGTCGTCGACGACGACCGCGGGCACGCCGACCGGGCGCGTGGCCAGCACGACGGCCGCGCCGGCCGCGACGGCGCCGGCGGCGAACTCGTGCCCGTCGACGCGTTCGCCCGGCAGCGCGGCGAAGAGGGAGCCGGGCTCTGCCAGCCTGGAGTCGATGACCACGGGCCCGGTGATGCGGGGTGGCGACTCCGGTATGTCGTGCGGTTCTCCCCGCACGACCGTGATGAGCTCAGCAACGGATAGGGGGATCACTGCAACGGGCCTCGCCTGGCATCGGGGTCTTGATCGGGTGGGGCAGTGGGGGAAGAGGGGGCGCAGGTGGTGTCGGATCGCGCCGTCGTGGGGGAGAACGGGCAGCGCCCGATCGCGGCGCGCAGCTCGTCCCGGTCGTCGAAGGGCCGGATGACGCCGGCGATGTCCTGACCCTGCTCGTGGCCCTTGCCCGCCACGAGCACGGTGTCGCCGGGTTCCGCCCTGGCCACGGCCGCGGCGATGGCGGCGGCCCTGTCCTCCTCGACGAGCACGGTGCCGCGTTCGTGCGCCGGCACCTCGGCGGCGCCGGCCAGCATGGCGGCCAGGATGGCCAGCGGGTCCTCGGAACGCGGGTTGTCCGAGGTGAGGACGGCGGTGTCGGCGAGCCGGGCCAGCGCGGCGCCCATGCGGGGGCGCTTGTGCGGGTCGCGGTCGCCGCCGCAGCCGAGCACGGCGTGCACACGGCCGCGGGTGACCTTGCGGAGCGCGTAGAGCACCGACTCGACGGCGTCCGGCTTGTGCGCGTAGTCGACCACGGCGAGGTAGGACTGGCCGGCGTCGACGCGTTCGAGGCGGCCGGGCACGCCGGGCACGGCGGCCACGCCGTCCGCGGCCGTGTGCGGGTCGATGCCCGCGACGGCGAGCGCGGTGATGGCGGCCAGCGCGTTGGCGACGTTGAACGGCCCGGGCAGCGGGGCCGCGGCGCGCACCGAGACCCCGCCGGGGCCCAGGACGGTGAACGTGGAGCCGAGCGGCCCGACTTCGACGTCCGCGGCCCGCCAGTCGGCGTCCGGGTGCCCCTCGGCCGAGTAGGTGGTGACGGGGACGCCTGCCTCCGCGGCCAGCCGCCTGCCGTACTCGTCGTCGATGTTGACCACGCCCGACGCGGCGCGCGCCGGGGTGAACAGCTGCGCCTTCGTCCGGAAGTAGTCCTCCATGTCCGGGTGGAAGTCGAGGTGTTCCGGGCTGAGGTTGGTGAACACCGCGACGTCGAACACGCAGCCGTCCACGCGGCCGAGGGCCAGCGCGTGGCTGGACACCTCCATCGCGACGGACCGCACGCCGCGTTCGCGCATGACCCCGAACAGGGCCTGGAGCTCCGTCGCCTCCGGGGTGGTGCGCTCCGATTTGATGCGCTCCCCCGCGATGCGGGTCTCGACCGTGCCGATCAGGCCGGTCCGCGCGGCGTCGTCCCCCGCCGCGCGGCGAAGACCGCCCTCGATCAGGTAGGCGGTGGTGGTCTTGCCCGAGGTGCCGGTGACGCCGATCTGGAGCAGCTCGCGCCCCGGGTCGCCGTAGATGGCGACGGCCGCTTCCCCCATCCGGGTGCGCGGGTCGGGCACGGTCAGCACGGCGAGCCCGGCGGCGGCGGCGCGTTCCGCGCCCGCCGGGTCGGTGAGGGCGGCCACGGCGCCGAGGCGTGCGGCCTGGACCGCGAAGTCGGCGCCGTGGAAGCGCGCCCCCGGCAGGGCCGCGTAGACGTCTCCTGGCCGCACGGCGCGCGAGTCGTGGGTGATGCCGGTGACCTCGTGCTCGCCGGCGGGGGCCGGCACTCCGAGCAACGCGGCCAGCTTCGTGAGCGGCACGGGGTCCACGTGCCGCGGGCGGGGCGCCGGGCGGGACTGATCAGCGTGTGGCACGGCGGTGAGCGTACCGGGCGCGGCGGGGGTGGAGCGAAACGAGGCCGACTCGTCAGTGGTGGTTCTCACGTGCTGCTGCTCCGGTTTCGGTGGTGCTGTTCCGGTCGTGCCGATTGTGCGTGCCCCGGCGGGCGATGTCCCGCCGGGCGCGCTCCCGCGGTCGCGGGCGCCCGCGACCGCGGGAGGCGTTCCCGCCGTTCCCGCCGGACGCGGGGCCCGGCGGAACACCTGGGCGGACGGGCTCTCATGAGCCGGGGTCGAAGCGGACCGGGAGCCCGGAGAACTCCTCGCCGGTCGGGGGGATCTCCAGCGCGGCCAGGGTGAAGCGCATGACCTCGTTGAAGACCGGGCCGCACACCTGGCTGCCGCTGTAGGCGCCCTCGGTGGGGTTCTGGACGGCGCAGTAGACGGTGACGCGGGGCTCGTCGGCGGGGGCGAAGCCGGCGAACGACGAGGTGTAGCCGTCGTAGACGCCGGTCTCCGGGCTCACCCGGTTGGAGGTGCCTGTCTTGCCCGCGACGCGGTAGCCGGGGATGCGCGCCGCGCTGCCCGTGCCCTCCTCGCTGGCGACCACGGTCTCCAGCATCCGGGTGAGCTCCTCGGCCGTCCGCTCGCTCACGACCCGTTCCCGCTCCGGCTCGGGCGCGGGCCGGTACTCGCCGTCCGGGCCCGTGGTGCCGCGCACGAGGGTGGGCGTGACGCGCTCGCCGCCGCCCGCGATGGTGGAGTACACGGAGGCCGCCTGGACGGCGTTCACGGACATGCCCTGCCCGAAGGGGATCGTGTACTGCTGGGAGGAGTCCCAGTCCTCGGGGGCGGCCAGGATGCCCGCGGTCTCGCCGGGGAAGCCGAGGCCCGTGGGGCGGCCGAAGCCGAAGGCTTCGAGGTAGGAGTGCAGCACCTCGTTCGCCTCCGCCTGGGTCTCGCCCAGCTCCTCCGCGGCGAGGATGGTGCCGATGTTGCTTGAGTGGGCCAGCACGCCGGCGAGGGTGAGGTACAGCGTCTCGTGCTCCACGTGGTCGGCGAAGCTGCGGTCGGCGCGCGGCAGCCGGTTGGGCACGGTGACGTGGGTGCCCGTGGTGGCGGCCTCCTCCTCAAGGACGGCGGCCATGGTGATGACCTTGCTGGTCGAGCCGATCTCGTAGGCGTCCTCAAGGGCCGGGTTGCCGAGTCCCGCGGCGTCGGCCGAGGCGATGTCGTTCGGGTCGTAGCCGGGCGCGTTGGCCAGGGCGAGGATCTCGCCGGTCCGCGTGTCCTGGACGACGACGTAGCCGCTGTCGGCCGCTGACGCCTCGACCTGCTCCTCGATGGCGTTCTGCGCGGCCCACTGGATGTCGCGGTGCAGGGTCAGCTCGACGTCGAGCCCGGGGACCGCGGGGCGTTCCTCCCCCTCGGCGGTCGGCACCCGCCTGCCGCCCGACTGCGCGTACCTGGCCTCGCCGTCCTCGCCGCGCAGCTGGTCCTCAAGCTGGGCCTCAAGGCCGCCGCCGCCCTGCCCCTCGGCGTTGACGAACCCGAGGACCGCGGCGGCCAGGTCGCCGTTGGGGTAGGTGCGCCTGGGGTTCTCCTCGGCGAAGATCCCGGAGAGCACCTGGTGGCCCGTGCCCTTGGCGGCCTGCTCGGCCAGGTTGCTGCGCACGTCCTGGATCTGGCGCCAGGTCTGCGGCGTCTGCTGGCGCGCGAGCAGCGCGTAGCGGGAGCCGGGGTCGTCGAGCAGGTCGGTCAGCTCGGCGGCGTCGCGGCCGAGGATCGGGGCGAGCAGAGCGGCGGCCTGCTCCGGCGCGTCGGGGATGCCCGACTCCTCCTCGCTGAAGTGGAACGGGTCCGCGGTGATGTCGTAGGCGTCGACGGTGGTCGCGAGCGCCTGGCCGTCGCGGTCGGTGATGTCGCCGCGCTCGGCGGGCAGGACGACGGAGACGGTCCGGTTGCGGGCGGCCTGCTCGGTGTACGAGGCGGCGTCGACGGCCTGGACCTGGATCAGGCGGACGCCGAACGCCACCATGACGAGCGCGAGGGCGAAGCCGATGAGGCGCAGGCGGGGCCGGTGGCCGGCCAGGCGCAGCGGGCCGCCCTCGGGGGCGGGGCGCCGGGGGCGCGGCGGCTTCCTGCCGTTCGTCGTGCTGCTCGGCTTGCTGCTCATGGGGTCTCCCCTGGGTCCGGTGCGGCGGGCGCGGCCGGCGGCGAGGCCGGTGGGGGCCCGGCGGAGGGGTCCGCCGGGTCGGTGGCCGGTGCGGAGGGCGCGGGCCCGAGTTCCGTCACGGGCGCGCGCTCCGGCGCGGGGGCGAGGTGCGCGCCGGGCGCCTCGGGGGCGCCCGGCGCGGCGGGCTCGGAGGACGGCACGCCGGCGCCCGGCTCGGGGGCGGGCGCGGGCCGGGGCAGGCCGTCGCCGGCCGGTCCCGACTGCGGGGCGACGGGCCCCTCGGGCACGGGGCTGCCGCCGGTGTCCGGCTCCTCGTCCTCCGAGGGGGCGGGGGCCGGCTCGGCGTCGCCGAGCACGGAGCCGTCCGGGGCGAGGAACGCGGGCGGCCCGCCGGGCACCAGGCCCAGCTCGCCGGCGCGTTCCGCCAGTGCGTCGGGGGCCGCGTAGCCGTCGATCTCGGCCTGCAACTGCTGGCGCCTGTCGGTCAGTTCCCTGTGCTCCCGACGCAGTTCGCTCTGTTCGAACGAGCCCTCGTTGAGCGAGGCGTTGAGGAACAGCAGGCCCAGCATGCCGGTACCGAGGAGCACGACGACCAGCAGGACGAACGGCGTCCTGGCCGCCGATGAGGAACGGCCGGGGGCCAGGCCGGCCAGCCGGGCCAGCCTGCCCTGGGCCGCGGCGCCCCGCGGACGCTGCGGACTCATGCGACGGCCTCCCGGACGCGTTCGGCCGCGCGCAGCCGGGCCGGCGCGGCACGGCTGTTGGCGGCGACCTCGGCCTCGTCGGGCAGCTCCGCGCCGCGGGTCAGCAGCCGCAGGCGCGGCTGGTACTCCTCGGGGACGACGGGCAGGCCCGGGGGCGCGGTGTTCGCGGCGCCCTCGGCGAGGGTGCGCTTGACCAGCCGGTCCTCAAGCGAGTGGTAGGAGAGGACGGCGATGCGGCCCCCGACGGCGAGCGCGGCGACCGCGGCGGGCAGCGCGCGTTCCAGGACGGCGATCTCGCCGTTGACCTCGATGCGCAGGGCCTGGAAGGTGCGCTTCGCCGGGTTGCCCCCGGTGCGCATGGCCGCCTGCGGCAGCGCCTCGCGGATCAGCTCGACCAGGCGCGCGCTCGATGTGAGGGGGCGCCTGTCCCGTTCCGCGACGACCGCCTCGACGATGCGGCGCGCGTTGCGTTCCTCGCCGTACCTGCGCAGCACGCGGACCAGGTCACCGGGCGGGTAGGTGTTGAGCACGTCGGCCGCGCTCGGGCCGGTGGTCTGGTCCATCCGCATGTCGAGCGGGGCGTCCCTCGCGTAGGCGAAGCCGCGTTCCGACTCGTCGAGCTGCATGGACGAGACGCCGAGGTCGAACAGCACACCGGCCACCCGGGGCAGGCCGAGGCGTTCGAGCACGGCGGGCAGTTCGTCGTAGACGGCGTGCACGAGCGTGGCGCGGTCCCCGAAGGGGGCCAGGCGCTCGGCCGCGAGCCGCAGCGCCTCCGGGTCCCGGTCGAGCGCGACCAGCCGGAGGCCGGGGAAGGCCGCGAGCAGCGCCTCGCTGTGCCCGCCGAGCCCGAGCGTGCAGTCGACCGCCACCGGCTCGTCGCCGCGCAGCGCGGGCCCCAGCACGTCGAGACAGCGCTGGAGCATCACGGGGCGGTGCCGGACCTCCGGCGGCCGGTCGTTGCTGGTCGTCATGTGCCTTCCGGGGAGGTGAGACAGGTGACGGGCGAAGACGGCGGCCCGGTGCGTGGCGCCACCCGCCGCTCGCTGTTCGGACGCCCCTTTGAAGACGGACCCTAGCCCACCTGTTTCCGCGGTCAATCACTGAGGTTGGTCGGGTGCGGCGTTTCGGGCTAACGCGCGCCCAGGGCGCCGGCTGTGATCCGCATCACCCAGGTCGGTGGAGCGGCGGGGGCCGCGCCGTATTAACGTCGCCCCCATGACAGACGGGGTCACGCACCAGCTCATCGAGGCCAACAGGGCCTACGCCGCCGCGTTCACCGACCCGGGCCTGGGCGCGCCCCCCCGGGCGCCGCGTCGCGATCGTCGCCTGCATGGACGCCAGGCTCGACCTGCCCGCGGCCCTGGGGCTCTCCCTGGGCGACTGCCACACCATCCGCAACGCGGGCGGTGTGGTCACGGACGACGTCATCCGCTCGCTGACGATCAGTCAGCGCGAACTCGGCACGCGGAGCGTCGTCCTGATCCACCACACGGGCTGCGGGCTGCTGACGCTCACGGAGGAGTTCAGGGAGCGGCTCGGACGCGAGGTCGGCCAGAAGCCGGCCTGGGCCGTGGAGTCGTTCACGGATCTGGACCAGGACGTGCGCCAGTCCATGGCCCGCGTGCGCAGCTCGCCGTTCCTCCCGCACACTGATGACGTACGCGGCTTTGTGTTCGATGTGACGACCGGTCTGCTCCGCGAGGTCCACCCGGAGGGCACCCAGGCTCCGTGACGCGATGGCCACAGGTGTGAAGATTGCCTGTGGCGCGCGAACGTCGGGGGTGGATGCGGTGTCCCGGGTGTCCGTGGCGCCGCCCGGCCGCGCGGCGGACCGGGCAGGGACGAGGGGCCGAGGAGGGCCGGGTGACGACCTATGAGGAGCAGTCCAAGCTCACCGATCTGAGCGCCACAGCGGAGCGGGTGCGCCGGGCGGTCGAAAGCGTGATCGAGGGCAAGCCGGAGGTCGTGCGGCTGTCGCTGACCGTCCTGCTGGCCGGTGGGCATCTGCTGCTTGAGGACGTGCCGGGCGTGGGCAAGACGATGCTGGCCAGGGCGCTGGCGAAGTCGGTCGACTGCTCGGTGCAGCGCATCCAGTTCACGCCCGACCTGCTGCCGTCCGACATCACCGGCATCAGCGTCTACGACCAGGGCCGCCAGGAGTTCGAGTTCAAACCGGGCGCGGTGTTCGCGCAGATCGTCATCGGGGACGAGATCAACCGCGCCTCGCCCAAGACCCAGTCGGCGCTGCTTGAGGCCATGGAGGAACGGCAGGTCTCCGCCGACGGCCGCACCTACCCGCTCCCCGACCCGTTCATGGTGATCGCCACCCAGAACCCCGTGGAGATGGAGGGCACTTATCCGCTGCCCGAGGCGCAGCGGGACCGCTTCATGGCCCGGGTCTCCGTCGGGTACCCGAGCCCGGAGGCGGAGCTGCGGATGCTGGAGTCGCGCGACGGGCTCTCGCCACTGGACGCGCTGCGGCCCGCGGTGGGCGCGCACGAGCTGGTGAAGCTGATCGAGTCGGTGCGCGAGGTGCACGTGTCGGACGCGGTGCGGCGGTACGCGGTGGACATCACCACCGCCACGCGCACCCATCCTGAGCTGCGTCTGGGCGCCTCGCCGCGCGCCACGCTCCACCTGGTGCGGGCGGCGAAGGCGGCGGCGGCGCTCGCCGGGCGCGGCTTCGTGCTGCCCGACGACATCCAGCAGCTCGCGGTCCCCGTGCTCGCGCACCGGCTGCTGCCCGGGGCGCAGGCCCAGTTGAACAGGCACTCGACGGAGCAGTTCGTGACGGAGATCCTGCGGCGCACCTCCGTGCCCGACCCGTACGCCGCGCAGCGTCTGCGGGGTGCTTGATGGCGGTGTCCGCCCCCGCTCCGGGTGGCGGGACCGCGCCCGGCGGTGCGGGCGGGCCGGGCGGTGCGGACGACCGCGGGCCGCTGCGGGCCGCGTTCAGCGGGCTGACGACGCGCGGCAGGTCGTTCATGGCCGCGGGCGGTGCCGCGGGCGCCTGCTCCTACGTGCTGGGCCAGCCCGACCTGCTGCGGGTGGGCGCGCTGCTCGCCGTGCTGCCCGTGCTGTGCGTGCTGGTGCTGCACCGCACGCGCAGCCGCGTGGCCGCCGCGCGGCGGCTCGCGCCGGCGCGGGTGCCCGCGGGCACGGAGGCGTGGGCGCACCTGCGGGTGGAGAACGTGACCCGGGTGCCGAGCGGGTTGCTCCAGCTCCAGGACCGGGTGCCGTACATGCTCGGGCCGAGGCCGCGGTTCGTGCTCGACCGCATCGAGCCGGGCGGGCGGCGCGAGGTCGCCTACCGGGTGCGGTCCGAGCAGCGCGGGCGCTATCCGCTCGGGCCGCTCCAGCTGCGGTTGTCCGACCCGTTCGGGATGGTCGAGCTGAACCGGTCGTTCCACACGCAGGACATGCTGACGGTGCTGCCGCGGATCGAGGCGCTGCCCCCGGTACGGCCCGGCGGCGACAGCGTGGGGCGCGGCGGCGGCTCGCAGCGCACGATCGCGGTGGCGGGCGACGAGGACATCATTCCCCGCGACTACCGGCAGGGCGACGACCTGCGGCGCGTGCACTGGCGCTCCACCGCGCACCGCGGCTCGTTGATGGTGCGCCGGGAGGAGCAGCCGCTGCGCGCGCGCTGCACGGTGCTGCTCGACACCCGGCGCGGCGCGTACGTCGGCGGCGGCCCGGATTCGGCGTTCGAACGCGCGGTGTCGGGCGCGGCCTCGGTCCTGTCGCACCTGGCCGCGGCCGGGTACGAGGTGCGGCTGGTGACGGACACGGGCCCGGTGCTGCCGGGCCCCGGGGCCAAGGGCGTGGACGCGGCGGAGGCGGTGGGGCTGCTGATGGACGCGCTGGCCGTGGTCGACCACTCCCCCGGCACGCTCCTCGCGGACGCGGGCGCGGCGCCGCGTGGTGCGAACGGCGGGCCGCTGATCGCGTTCACCGGAGCGCTGGGGCCGGAGGACCCCGAGGCGCTCGCCGCGCTGCGGGGGCGCACGGGCGCGGCCGTGGCCTTCGTCGCCTCGGGGCAGGTGCCCAGGGCCCTGGAGGAGGAGCGGCTGACGGCCCTGCGCAGGACCGGCTGGACCGCGCTCGCCCACCACCCGGGCGAGTCGCTCGCGCGGTTGTGGCAGCAGGCCGCCACGGAGCTGTCGGCCGCGGGGCGCGGCCGTTACTGACCGGCGCGGGGCGGGCGAGTCCCCGCGGGGGGACCGAGTGAAGCGGAAGAACCTGATGGACCTGGCGATGAACCGGGCGAGGTGGACGGGCGGATGAACGGCCTGATGGACGGCAGGGCCCGGGTGGCCGGCGCGGCGTGGCTGGCCACGCTGGCCTCGGCCGCCGCGCTGCTGCCGCTGATCGACGGCTCCGACTGGCTCGTGCAGACGTCGGTGCTGCTGGCGGTGCAGTCGGGCATCGGGGTGCTGCTGCGCTGGCGCGGGATGCCCGCGGCGGGCACGGTGGCCGTTCAGGTGCTGGCCTCGCTGCTGATGCTCACGATGGTCAGCGTGCCAGAACACGCCGCGGCCGGGATCCTGCCGGGGCCCGCGGCGCTGGACGCGCTGGGGCAGCTGCTCGCGGACGGCGCCGATGACATCAGCCGCTACGTGGCGCCCGCGCCGGCGACCGACGGCATCCGGCTGATGGTGTTCGGCGGGGTGCTGTTCGTCGGGCTGCTCGTGGACCTGCTGGCCGGGCCGCTGCGCGGCGCGGCGGCGGCCGGGCTGCCGCTGCTCGCGCTCTACTCGGTCGCCGCCGGGGTGGCCCAGGACGACGGGGGGTGGCCGTACTTCCTGACGGCCGCGGCCGGTTACCTGGTGCTGCTGCTCGCGGAGGGGCGGGACCGGCTGGGCCGGTGGGGCAGGTTCCTGACCGGCCCGGGCGACGGGCGGGCGCCGACACCGCACGACCGGGCGCTCGGCGCGGCCCCGAGGGCGCGGGCCGGGCGGCGCATCGGCGCGCTGACGCTGGGGGTGGCCGTGCTCGCGCCGGCGATGCTGCCCTCGCTCGGCGGCGGCATCCTCGACCTGAACGAGAACGGCGGGCGCGGCGGCGGGGGCGGCGAGGCCACCTCGGTGAACCCCGTGGTCGCCCTCCAGGACCAGCTGAACCGGCCGCAGAACCGGGAGGTGCTCACCTACACGACCGACAGCCCCTCGGCGTCCGAGATGTACCTGCGGCTGATCGCGCTCGACACCTTCGACGGCGAGGAGTGGACCTCGGCCCGGTGGATCGAGAACGAGGTCCCGCGGGCGCCGTGGCCGGTGCCTGGGCTCGCCCCCGACGTGGCCGGGCATGAGGTGCTCACCCGCGTCGAGGCGGCCGGCTCGTACGCCCAGGCGTCGCTGCCCGTGCCGTATCCGGCGCGGTGGATCGAGGCCGGCGGCGGGTGGCTGTTCGACCGCGGCTCGCAGACGCTGGCGTCGGACGACGAGGACCTGACCACCATGGGCCTGGCCTACGACGTGCGGCACCTGCTCGTGCGCCCGACGGCCGCGCAGCTGGCGAACGCCCCGGCCGCGGCCCAGGACTGGGCCTCGTACTTCACGCGCCTGCCCGAGGACCTCGACCCCGCGGTGCGGGCCGCCGCGCTTGAGGTGACGGCGGGCGCGGCGAACGACTACGAGCGGGCCGTCGCGCTCCAGGACTGGTTCACGCGGGAGGGCGGCTTCCGCTACGACACCTCCGTCGAGTCCGGCACCGGCGCCGACGCCATCGTCACCTTCCTCGACAACCGCGAGGGGTTCTGCGTCCACTTCGCCTTCACCATGGCGACGATGGCCCGTTCGCTCGGCATCCCCGCGCAGGTCGCGGTGGGCTTCACCCCGGGGCTCCGGCAGGGCGACGGCTCCTTCCAGGTCGGCACGCACAACGCCCACGCCTGGCCCGAGCTGTACTTCGAGGGCGTCGGCTGGGTCCGCTTCGAGCCGACTCCGGGACAGGGCAGCGCCCCCGAGTACACCAGGCCGGAGCCCGCGCTCCCCGACCCGGAGGAGCCCGACCGGCAGGAGCTGCCGCAGCCCGAGCCGCAACGGCCCGAGGAAGCCGCGACGCCCACCGCGCCCGAGTCCTGCGCGCCGGGCGAGGAGGGCTGCGGAGCGCTGCCCGACCTCGCGGACGGCGATCAGGGCGGAGCCGGGTTCCCGGTGCGGCCGGCGCTGTGGGCGGGCGGCGGGCTGCTGGTCGCGCTCGTCCTGGCCGCGCCGCTGCTGTGGCGGCGCCGGGCCACGGGGCGGCGGCTCGCGCCGGAGGCGGGGACCCTGGCCGCCTGGCGGGAGCTGAACGACACGGCCTGGGACTTCGGCATCCCGCCGCAGCCGTGGGAGACGCCGCGGCAGGCCGCCGAGCGCGTGGTGCGCGCGGCGCGGCTGCCCGACGAGCCGGCCGCCGCGGTGCGCCGGGTGGCCACGGCCGTCGAGGAGGAGCTGTACGCGCCGCACCCGCCGCGGCAGGCCAGGGCGCTGGCGCACGACGTGCGCGCGGCGGCCGGGGCGCTGCGTTCCGGCTCGGGCCGGTGGGGGGCGCTGCGCGCGTCCCTGCTGCCGCGTTCCGCCATGCGGGTGACCCGCGCGGTCGCCGAGCGCCGGACGGCCGCCGCGCGGCGGCTCGGGGAACAGCTGGCCCGGCTGACCGCACGCCGGCGCTGACCGGGCGGCCCGGCCGCGCGGAACGTGACCGGAGGATCACATTCAGGCGCGCCTCGGGCGTGTGCCCCGGGAAATGAGCGGGATACCGCGACCGGGCCGAAACGGCGGAGGGCCACCCGGAGTTTCCGGGTGGCCCTCCGCCGCTGTACGGGGATTTACCGAATTCTCGAATAGGCGTCCGCGCTCCGGCTCAGTCGTCCCGCTCCTCCCGGCGCCGCTGCCAGCGGTCCTCGATGCGGTTCATCATGGAACGGCGCTGCCGCTGCCCCCGGGGCTGACGGCCGCGCACGGCGCCGGCCGCCCGCGGCTGCGAGCCCGCCGCCTGCGCCGGGGCCCTGCGCCAGCCCGTCACCGCGACGACGGCGCAGCCCAGCATGACCAGGAAGCCGACCACGCTCAACGCGATGAACTGGGCGACCATCCCCCCCATGAGGAGGCCGATGCCCACGAGGAAGCCGGCAATGGCCTGGTAGACCCGCTTGCGCGTGAACGTGCGCAGCTCGGTCCCCTCAAGCGCTGTCGCGAATTTGGGATCTTCGGCGTACAGCGCTCGCTCCATTTGTTCGAGCATGCGCTGCTCGTGGTCCGAGAGCGGCACGGAGTCCTCCTACTCGTCGGTCGCGGTGCGACCCGATCCGACTCTTCAAGGATAGGCAGGGAAGTCTCCCTGTGAAACCCACCCCTGTACGCCAATTTCGCCCACCACACCCGGCGCGCCGGACCCTGCGGGGGTGGAAATCTCATTCCCTCGCCTGACCCGGATCATGCCGGAGGGCTTCCTCCCGATGATACGAGGAACGGGCCTACAGTTCTCCCGGGAGCCCCGCGAGCAGATGCAGCTGCCCGGCGACGGCCTGGAAGGCCGGGAGCGCCGCGGCCTCCGCCTCAAGGCGGGTCAGCGCCTGGAGCGCGTCCGGCTCGGTGTCCACCAGGGAGCCTGGCACCAGATCCGTGAAGATCCGCACGCCCCGCACCTCCCCGGGCACCAGACCGGCCTCCGCCACCAGCTCGGCCAGCCGCGCCACGGTGAACCGGTGGGGCACCGGGTCGCCCTCGCCCCAGCGCCCGGCCGGATCGGTGAGCGCCTGCCTGGCCTCGCTGAACCGCCCCGCCAGGGCCCGCGACAGCACCGCGCCGCCCGAACCCGCCACCAGCAGGCTGACCGTGCCGCCCGCGGGCCGCAGCGCGCCGGCGACGGCGCGCAGCGCGGCGGCGGGATCGTCGACATGCTCCAGCACGCCGTGGCACAGCACCAGGTCGTACCGCTCGCGCCCCGCCACCTCGTGCAGGTCGTGCGTGTCGCCCTGCACGCCGGACACGCGTTCGGCGACGCCCTCCTCCGCGGCCCGGCGCTCCAGCGCGAACAGCGCGTCGGGGCTCGGGTCGACCACCGTCACCCGGTGGCCGAGCCCGGCCACGGGGACGGCGAAACTGCCGCTGCCGCCACCGGTGTCGAGGACGTCGAGCGACTCACGCCCGGCCGCCGCGACCCGCCGTTCCAGCGCGTCGCGCAGCAGGTCCCACACCACGCCGGCGCGCAGCGCGGCATGCGGCCCCGACCTGGGGTCCGCGGCACCGCGGGCCCTCGACTGTGACGGCATGGCAGGTGGCTCCTCGGTACGCGACGACGGGGCGCCACCACCCTACTTCGCGCCCGGCCCCGCCGAGGTGCCGTCCCGTCCGCCCTGCCCGGGCGCCGCCGCGCGCCCCGGTGCGGCGCGGTGCGGCGCGGGCCGCGGGCCGCCGGGCGGGACCCGCGGTGGCGCGCCTACGGCGAGGCGGAGCCGTGCCGCTCGTCCCCGGTGCGCCGCACCGGGCGGCGCGGCAGCAGCCGGTCCTCCACCAGCCGCAGGAAGAAGCCCGCGGCACGGCGGAGGTCGGCCGCGTCCTCCGGTGTGGCCACGCCCTTGATGCCCGCCTCTATGCGCGCGCGCCGGTCGGCGCTCGCGGCGAAGAGCATGCTCCACTCGGCAAGCTCCGGGGCCGTCTCGGGCAGCACCTCCCACACGCTGCGGATGCGGCGCCGGCCGCGCGCCGTCGTCTCCGGCCGGCCCCTGACGGCCAGGACGGCCGCGGCGGTGCGCAGCGCGGCGAGGTGGGCGGCGACATAGGACTCGCCGGGATCGGCGAGCGCCGCCGCCTCGTCGAGGCCGCGTGCGGCCTGTGCCAGCAGGCCGAGCGCGGCCGGCGGCACGGGCGCCCGGCGCGGCACGGCGTGTGCTTCTGTCGGGAGTCCGGTCATGACGAGCCTCCAGTCAGTCGTCACTCACGTCGGTCACTCTTCGGTCGTCGTCGGCCGCGGGTCTTCCGCCCGCCGCCGTCGCTTGCGTTGTCTCGTGGCTCACTCGCCGCTGTCGCCGGCCACACCGCCGGACCCGGTCCCTCGCGCTCCGGTCCCTTCCGCTCCGTTCCGGTCCGCTCCGTTCCGCACGGTGCGTCCCCGTGCGTTCCGTGCGCGCCGTGCGCGGAATCCGCGCGGTATGCGCACCTGTGCACATGGTGGCGCACGCCACTGACAATCCCTTTGCCACCAGGTCCCGCGCGCAGGAGGACAATCGCCCCATGACAAGGACGGGGACGGGCACCCGGCGGGGGGCGACCCGGCAGCGGCTCTACGAGGCCGCGATCACGCTCATCGCCGAGCAGGGCTTCTCCTCCACCACGGTGGAGCAGATCGCCGAACGGGCCGGGGTGGCCAAGGGCACGGTCTACTACAACTTCGGCAGCAAGACGGAACTGTTCGAGGAGCTGCTGCGGCACGGCGCCAGGCCGTTCACGGCCGAACTGGCCCGCGCGGCCCGGGCGGAGTTCGCCCGCGGCGGGAGCGCCGCCGCCGCGCTGGACGCCATGGCCAGGGCCGGCCTCGCCTTCGTCGCGGCGCAACCCGACCTGACCCGCCTGCTCGTCGCCGAGTTATGGCGGCCCAACCGGACCTGGCACTCCGCGCTCGCGGAACTGCGCGGACACGCCGCGGGCGTCGTCGAGGAGGTGCTCGAACGGGGCGTGGCCGACGGGGAGTTCGACGCCTCCGTGGATGTCGGGCTGGCCGCAGGCGCGTTGCTCGGCACCGTCGTGGCCGGTGCGCTCGACTGGCAGACCTTCCACCCCGGGCGGCCGATCGAGGAGGTGCACGCCGCGCTGTGCCCGCTGCTGCGGGGCCGGCTCGCCGGAGGCGGCGGACCGTGAACCCACGGCCGCCCGCCCCCGGCGAGTCTCCCACCCCCCGGGCCCCCCTCGGGCCGGCACGGCCCCCGCGCTCCGCCGCCCCGTGCCGGCGGTGCGTCTCCCCCAGCGGGGCCCTGCCGGGCATTACCCTTCCGTCTCCGCGGCGCCCGCCCATCGGCGCTCCTACTCAGGCGCCTACTCAGCCGGGTACTCAGGCCGGGTAGGGTGCTGGCCCATGTCCCGGATCGTGGTGGTGGGCGCCGGCATGGGCGCCATGGCCGCCGCCGCCCGGCTGGCCCGGTCGGGCCGCCGGGTGACGGTGGTGGAACGGAGTGGTACCCACGGCGGCTCGCTCGGCCGCCTGGAGCGCGACGGGTTCGCGTTCGACACGGGCCCAGGACTGCTCCACTTCCCCGCCGTGTGGCGCGACTTGTTCATCAAGACCGGCCGGGGCCAGCTCGCCGACCGGGTCGCCATGACCCGCGTCGACCCGGCGGTGGAGCACCGGTTCACCGACGGCACCTCGGTGCTCCTCCCCGCGGCGCTCGGCGGGGTGCGGCAGGCGCTCGACACCGCCCTGGGCGGCGGCGCCGGCGACCGGTGGGCCGCGCTCCTCGGGCGGGCCCGCGCCACGTGGGAGACGGTGCGCCGCCCGCTGATGGAGGAGCCGCTGACCTCGCCGCCCGCGCCCGCGCTGACCGGCCCGGCCGATCCCTATCCGGCCGTGCGCGGGGTGCTGCGCCGCCGCCCGGCGACGCTGGCGGCCCTGGCCGCACGGGAGTTGCGCGATCCCCGGCTCGCCGCGCTGCTGACGGGGCTGGTCCAGGACTACGGCTGCGATCCCGCGCGCGTCCCGCCGGGCGCGGCCGTCCTCGCCTACATCGAGCAGACCTTCGGCTCCTGGTACCCGGCGGGCGGGATGCGGGCCCTGGCCGACGCCGTGTACCAGCGCTGCCTCGACCGCGGCGTGGAGTTCGCGTTCGGCACGGCCGCGGCCCGCGTGCTGTCGCGCGACGGCCGGGTCGCGGGCGTGGAACTCGCCGACGGCACCCGGCTTGCCGCGGACACCGTGGTGTGGGGCGCGGCCGGGCTCGGCGAACCACCGGCGGGCGACAGCCGTTTCACGCTGCTGCTCGCGCTGCGGGGCGCGCGGCCCCCGGGCACCGCGCACCGGACCCTGGTGCACGCGGGCGCGCTCACCGTGTCCGTGCTGCGCCCGGACGACGCGGCGCTGCGGCCCGACGCCGGCCACGAGTCGGCGGTGCTGTCGGCGCGGGTGCCGGCGGCGGGTGCGGGCGGCCCGGACTGGGCCGCCCCCGGGACCGCCGCGGAGTGGGCCGATCTGCTGCTCGCCACGGCGGACGCGGCCGGCCTCGGGCTCGGCGCCCGCGTGCTGTGGCGGGAGACGCGCACACCGGTCGACATCGAGCGGGAGACCGGCGTGCCCGGCGGGGTGGTGCCCCCGCCGGCGTTCGCGGGGGGCGGCGGGGCCCACTTGGCCGCCGCCACAGCGGGCCGCCTGCCGGGTGCCTTCCGGGCCGGGGCCCTGGCCCACCCGGGCGGCGGCCTGGCCAACGCGGGCATGTCAGGGGCGCTGGCCGCCGGGCTGATCACCGAGGGCCCCGACTGGCGCGGCTCGGCCTGATCTTGAACGGCCCGCGCCGCCGCGCCCTCGGTGGGCGCGGGCCGTGCGGTGACGCCCCTTCGGTGGCGCCCGTTCAGTGACGAGGGAGGCGGCCGTTCAGTAACGCTGGCCGTCGGTGAAGTAGTAGCCCTGCCCCTGCGGGTCCTGCTGCCCCTGGCCCGGGTGCTCGGGCCGCGGCGGTTCCTGCGGCGGGTAGCCGTAGCCCGTGCCGGGCGCGGTGCCCGCCGGGTCGCGCTGCTGCGGCACCCACACCCCGCCGGGCGGCGTCTCCTGGTAGTACGGGTCGCCGCCGCCCGCCGCCGGCCACCCGGCGGCACCGCCCGGGTCCTCGCCGTACCCGGCCCGTTCCGCGGCGTGCTGGTCCCCCGGGTAGGCCGGGTCTCCGTAGGACGACTGGGCCCCGGCCGCGTCCGCCGCCGGGAACGACGGGGCGGCCCAGCTCTCCTCCGCCGGGGCCCACCCCGGGGTGCCCGCCAGGTAGGACCCGGCGTAGCCGTAGGAGTCGCCGGCTCCCGCGGGGGCCTGCCCGCCCTCCCCGTAGGCGTCGTAGGACTCCTGCGCGTAGGACTCCGCGTAGTCGGCCGGGGGGTGCCCGCCGGCCGCGGGGACGCCGTTGCGCGGATCGGGGTAGGGGCCGTCGTAGGAACCGCCGTACAGGCCGTCGGGGGAACCGCCGTCCTCCGCCGCGTCCCCCCGGTCGGCGCCGTGGCCGCCGTCGCCGTCCCCGTCGTCCGGCGTGCCGATCGCGGCGAACTGCGCGGTGGCCGGGCCCTCTTCCCGCGGCGGGCCGACCGGCTCGTCGGGGCGCGGCGGCACCGGCCGTTCCCGCGCCGCGTCGGAACGCTCGGCCCTGCGCCGCTTGCTCGTGCCGGGACGGCCGCCGAGCGCCCAGCCGGTGGAGAAGCCGCGGCGGAACGAGAGGGTGACGAACGTCTGCCCGGTGGCGAAGGCCACCGCGCCGAGCGCGATGACGGGGACGTTGGACAGCAGGACGCCGACCACCACGCCGAGGAAGCCGGTGAACGCGATGAGACGCCAGCGCAGGCGCGCCTTGTACTGGAGCAGGACCTCACCGAGCAGCCACAGGGCCACGACGCCGAATGCGATGTAGAGGACCGTCCAGCCCATGTACGCCCCTTACCCTCACTGCGCAGTTCAAGGTCCTAAGTCCGCTGGTGCAGACCCAGGTTGCGGTACACGTCGAGCGTCGCCGTGGAGTGGGTCGAGGTGTTGAGCGTGATGAAGTGAAGTCCGGGGATGTCCTCGGACATCAGCCTCCCACACAGTTCCGTGGCGAAGTCGATCCCGATCGAGCGTACAGCCATCGGATCGTCCCCTGCCGCACGGATGCGGCTTTCCAACTCGGGCGGGAACGTGGCGTTGCTCAGCTGCGTGAACTTCTCGATCTGGCGCACGCTCGTGATCGGCATGATCTCGGGGATGATCGGCGTATCGCAGCCCGCCGCGGCCACCCGGTCGCGCAACCGCAGGTAGTCGTCGGGGTAGAAGAACATCTGCGTGATGGCGAAGTCGGCGCCGGCGCGGCACTTGTCGACGAAGTGCCGCACGTCGGTCTCCCAGTCCGTCGACCGCGGGTGCATCTCGGGGAACGCGGCCACCCCGACGCAGAAGTCGCCCGACTCCTTGATGAGCCTGACCAGTTCGGCGGCGTACCCGACCCCTTCCGGGTGCCGGGTCCACTCCCCCATCGGGTCGCCGGGCGGATCGCCGCGCAGCGCCAGCATGTTGCGGATGCCGGCGTCGGCGTACTGGCCGACGATGTTGCGCAGTTCGGCCACGGAGTGGTTGACGGCCGTGAGGTGGGCGACGGGGGTCAGGGTGGTCTCGGTGGCGATGCGCTCCGTCGCCCGCACGGTCCGCTCGCGCGAGGAGCCGCCGGCGCCGTAGGTGACCGACACGAACGTCGGGCCGACCGCCTCGACCCGGCGAATCGCGTTCCACAGCGTGCGCTCGCCCTTCTCGGTCTTCGGTGGACTGAACTCGAAGGAGAACGACCGCTCGCCCGCGGCGAGCAGTTCGCGCACGGTCTGCGCCTGTCCGTACATCCTGCTGGCAATCCCTAGGGCCATGCGTGCAGGTTACCCAGGCGGCGCCGGCAGGGCACCGGTGTCCGCCCCACGGACGGGGCCGGTCACCGCGCGCAGGCGGGCGGCCAGGGCGGCTGCCGCCGCGCCCGGGTCCTCCGCCTCGGTCAGCGCCCTGACGACCACGACGCGGCGGGCCCCGGCCGCGACGACCTCGTCGAGGTTGCCCGCGTCGATGCCGCCGATCGCGAACCACGGGCGGTCGCCCGCCACGGACGCCGCGTACCGCACCAGGGGCAGCCCGGGGGCCGCCCGCCCCGGCTTGGTCGGGGTCGGCCAGCAGGGACCGGTGCAGAAGTAGCCCACGTCGGGGTCCGCCAGGGCCGCGTCCACCTGCTCGGGGGCGTGCGTGGAGCGGCCGATGGCCACGCCGCCGCCCAGGACGGCCCGGGCGGCGGCGACGGGCAGGTCGCCCTGCCCGAGGTGGAGCACGTCGGAACCCGCGGCGTGCGCGACGTCGGCACGGTCGTTGACGGCCAGCAGCTTGCCGTGCCTGCGGCAGGCGTCGGCCATGACGGCCAGGTGGTCGAGCTCCTCGGCCGCCTCCATGCCCTTGTCGCGCAACTGCACGATGTCGACTCCGCCCGCCAGGACGGCGTCGAGGAACGCCGGCAGGTCGCCCTGCCGCTTCCTCGCGTCGGTGCACAGGTAGAGCCGGGCATCGGCCAGGCGCATGGGTCCCCCTGGGTCGCGGTCGGGTGGTGCGGTGGTCAGCTCACACGGCGAGCGCCTGGGCGCGGCGCTTCACCTCCGTGCCCCGATTCTCCCGCAGGGCCTGCGCCGGCGTGCCGGGGAGGCTGTCGTCGGGCGTGAACAGCCACTCCAGCATCTCCTCGTCGGTGAAGCCGTCATCCCTGAGCAGGGTCAGCGTCCCGGCCAGGCCGCGGACGATCTTGCCCTCGCCGACGAACGCGGCGGGCACCTGGAGGACTCGGTTCTCGCCCCTGCGGACCGCGATCAGCTGGCCCTCCTTGACCAGCTGCCGCACGCGGGTCACCTCCACGTCCAGCTCCTCCGCGATGTCGGGGAGGGTGAGCCAGGCGGGGACGAGAGCGTCGGTCTTCGCATCAATCTCGGTCACCCCTCCAGCCTGCCACTTCGCACCGACACTCGTCAGCGGACGGCCGCCTTGAGTGGTACGGACGGGTCGGCGACACGTCCGGGGTCGAGCGGCGCCGCGCGCTCGGCGAGGCGGCGGCCCTGGGCCAGGTCGCGCGGCCTGTCGACGGTCAGCAGCGCGGCGAGCGTGCCGTCGGGGCGCAGCCAGCACACCGACCAGCCGTCCGTTCCCGCGCCCGGGTCGCCGCGCGTGACCGCCAGGTCGTCCCGGCCGCGATGGCCCGCGTACTGCACCCGCCGCCCGAACTGCTCGGACCAGAAGTACGGCACCGGGTCGTGCGCGGCCTCCCGGCCGAGGACGCCCGCGGCGGCCGCCCCGGCCCCGGAGAGCGCGTTGTCCCAGTGGTGCACGAGCAGCCGTTCGCCGTACCGGGCGGAGGGGTAGGAGGCGCAGTCGCCCACGGCCCACACGCCGGGGGCCGAGGTGCGCAGCCGCGCGTCGGCGCGCACCGAGCCGTCCGGGGCCAGGGCCACGCCGGAACCGGCGAGCCAGCCGGTCGCGGGGCGGGAGCCGATGCCGACGAGCACGGCGTCGGCGCCGACGACCGTGCCGTCCGCCAGCTCCACCTCGCCGTCGCGGACGGCGGTGACGGCGTGCCCGGTGCGCAGTTCCGCGCCGGCTTCCGCGTACCAGCGCCGCATCGGCTCGGCGGCCTCGCGGGGCAGCGTGCCGGCCAGGGGCCGGCCCGCGGCCTCGACGACGGTGACGCGGCAGCCGGCTGCCCTGGCCGCCGTCGCGACCTCGGCGCCGATCCAGCCCGCACCGACCGCCACGAGGGCGGCACGGGCGTCGAGCACCCGCTTGAGGCGGCGCGCGTCGTCCAGCGTGCGCAGCACGTGCACGTCCGGCCGCCCCTCGGTGCCGGGCAACGTCACCGGCTCGGCGCCCGTGGCGAGGACGAGGTGGTCGTACGGCAGCGGGCCCTGGTCGGTGTCGAGCAGGCGCGGTCCCGGGCGCAGGCCGGTCGCGGCGCGGCCGGTGAGCAGTTCGACACCGAGGGCGTCGAAGTCGAGGCCGAGCCCGGCGGCCTCCGCGTCGGCGCCCGGCTCGTGGGCGCCGCGCAGGACGTCCTTGGACAGGGGCGGCCGGTCGTACGGCGGGTGCGGCTCGGCCCCGAGCAGGGTGATCCGGCCCTCGAACCCCTCCTGCCGCAGCCGCGCCGCGGTCCACGAACCCGCGAGTCCCGCCCCGACGATCACGGCACGCTCATCAGTCACGGCCCCACCCTACGAGGGGAGGAGCGCGGGGCGGCCACGAAGCCCTCCCGGCGTCCGGGCCCGGAACGCGGCGGCGGCCCCCGCCCCGCCCCGGGCCGCGGCGTCCGGCCCCCGCGCCTGACCCGTCCCCGGCGCGCGTACTAGGCTGGCGGAGGCAAGGCATTCCGCGGGAGCCCGGCGCACCGGGCTGAGAGGGAGGCGTTCTCCGGCCTCCGACCGTACGCACCTGATCCGGGTCATGCCGGCGAAGGGAGGAGGCGCGTGGACACGCGCACCCAGCAGTCGCCCCCGGCGCGCCGCGCGTTCGACGCGGTGGTCGTCGGAGGGGGCGTCATCGGTCTCGTCGTCGCCTGGCGGGCGGCCGGGCGCGGCCTGACCACCGCGGTCGTCGATCCGGAGCCGGGCGGCGGGGCCGCCCGGGTCGCCGCCGGGATGCTGGCGGCCGTCACGGAACTGCACCACGGCGAGGAGGCGCTGCTCGACCTCAACCTGGAGTCGGCCTCGCGCTATCCGCGGTTCGCCGCCGAGCTGTCCGAGGCCGCCGGGGCCGGCATCGGCTACCGGTCCTGCGGCACCCTCTCCGTGGCGCTGGACGCCGACGACCGGGCGCAGTTGCGGGACGTGCACCTGCTCCAGCAGCGGTGCGGCCTCGACGCCCAGTGGCTGACCGGGCGCGAGTGCCGCCGCCTCGAACCGATGCTCGCGCCCGGCGTGCGCGGCGGGCTCCGCGTGGACGGCGACCACCAGGCCGATCCGCGCCTGCTGGCCGCGGCGCTGCTGACCGCGTGCGAACGGGCCGGCGTGGCGTTCCACCGCGACTGGGTGCGGGAGGTGGACGTCCGGGGCGGCCGGGCGGCCGGTGTGCTGCTCGCGGACGGCACGGCGCTGGCCGCCGGCCGCGTGGTGCTGGCCGGCGGCTGCCGCAGCGGTGAGCCGGCCGGGCTGCCGCCCGGCGTCGCGGTGCCGGTGCGCCCGGTGAAGGGCCAGGTGCTGCGGCTGCGCATGCCGCGGACGCAGCCGCCGTTCCTGTCCAGGACGGTGCGGGCGGTGGTGCGCGGCAACCCGGTCTACCTGGTGCCCCGGGTGAGCGGCGAGCTGGTGATCGGGGCGACCTCGGAGGAGCGCGGCCGGGACACGACCGTGACCGCGGGCGGCGTGTACGAACTGCTGCGCGACGCCCACGAGCTGGTGCCAGGGATCACGGAGCTGCCGCTGGTGGAGACGGGCGCGGGCCTCCGCCCCGCCACGCCGGACAACGCGCCGCTGCTCGGCCCGACCGCGCTGCCGGGGCTGCACCTGGCCACCGGACACCACCGCAACGGGATTTTGCTGGCGCCGGTCACGGGGGACGCCGTGGCCGAGGCGCTGGTCACGGGCGAACTGCCGGACTACGCACGCCCGTTCGGCGCCCAGAGGTTCTCCGTCGGCGCCCCGGGGGTGCCGGCGTGAGCGGGCGCGAGGACGAGCGGGAGGACGTGCGGGGCGCGCAGGACACCGCCGCGCCCCGCGTGGCGGTGCGGGTGAACGGCGAGCCGCGCCGGATCGCGGCCGGAACGACGCTCGCCGACCTGGTGGCGGAGCTGTCCGCGGCGCCCGCGGGCATTGCCGCCGCCGTCAACGAATCGGTGATACCGCGCGGCCAGTGGCCGGACACGACGCTGGCCGAGGGTGACCGCGTCGAGGTGCTGACCGCCGTTCAGGGAGGCTGACCGCATGACCGTGACGACGCACGACCGCGGCGAGGGCAGCGGGCCGCGCGACGCCGAGGACGTTCTCGTCATCGGCGGGCTGCGGCTGACCTCGCGGCTGATCATGGGCACCGGCGGCGCGCCGAGCCTGGCCGTGCTGCGCGACGCGCTCGCCGCCTCGGGAACGGAGCTGACGACGGTGGCGATGCGGCGCGTCGACCCGTCGGTGCACGGCTCCGTGCTCTCGGTGCTCGACGAGCTCGGTGTGCGCGCGCTGCCGAACACGGCGGGCTGCCACACCGCGGGCGACGCGGTGCTGACGGCCAGGCTGGCGCGCGAGGCGCTGGGCACCGACCTGGTCAAGCTTGAGGTGATCGCGGACGAGCGGACGCTGCTGCCCGACCCGGTGGCCACGCTCGACGCGGCCGAGATCCTCGTCGACGACGGCTTCACGGTGCTGCCCTACACCAACGACGACCCGGTGCTCGCGCGGCGGCTTGAGGACGTGGGGTGCGCGGCGGTCATGCCGCTCGGCTCCCCCATCGGCTCCGGCCTGGGCATCCGCAATCCGCACAACTTCGAGCTGATCACCGAGCGGGCCGGAGTGCCGGTGATCATGGACGCGGGCGCGGGCACGGCGTCCGACGCGGCGCTCGCGATGGAGCTGGGGTGCGCGGGGGTGATGCTGGCGTCCGCCGTCACGCGGGCGCACTCCCCGGTGCGGATGGCGCGGGCGATGCGGCACGCGGTCGCGGCCGGCCGGCTCGCCCGGCTCGCGGGCCGGATCCCGCGCCGGCACTTCGCGGAGGCGTCGTCGCCGGTCACGGGGCTGGCGTCGTTCGATCCCGAACGGCCGGCGTTCGCGCCCTGACGGTCCCGCGCCCCCGGGGCCCTCGGCCGCCGTCCGCCGGAACGGGGCGCCGCGCGCGTCACCATCCCGTTCCAGTCCTGCCGCGAGACGGTGGTGACGGCCGGTGCGGGCGCGGCGGCTCGTAGACTCGATGGCCGTGGACACCACCCTTCACGACCCGCTGATCGGCGCCGTCCTCGACGGCCGTTACCGCGTCGAGGAGCGGATCGCCGTCGGCGGCATGGCCACGGTCTACCGCTGCCTGGACGTCCGGCTCGACCGGGTGCTCGCGCTGAAGGTGATGCACCCGTCCCTGGCGGACGACGCGGCGTTCGTCGAACGGTTCATCCGCGAGGCCAAGTCGGCGGCCAGGCTCGACCACCAGAACGTGGTGGGCGTGTACGACCAGGGCACGGCGGGTGAGTACGTCTACCTGGCGATGGAGTACGTCGCGGGCTGCACGCTGCGGGACGTGCTGCGCGACCGGGGCGCGCTGCGCCCGCGCGCGGCGTTCGACATCCTGGAGCCCATGCTGGCCGGCCTCGCCGCCGCGCACCGGGCGGGCCTGGTGCACCGCGACATCAAGCCGGAGAACGTCCTGATCGGGGACGACGGCCGCGTGAAGGTCGCCGACTTCGGGCTGGTGCGCGGTGTGGACGGCCGGACCTCGGCGACCACCGGATCGCTGCTCGGCACGGTCGCCTACCTGGCGCCCGAGCAGATCGAGGACGGCGAGGTCGACGCGCGCACCGACGTCTACGCCTGCGGGCTGCTGCTGTACGAGATGCTGACGGGCGCGCGCCCGCACGACGCGGACTCCCCGGCGCGGGTGATGTACGCGCGGGTGCACGAGGAGGTGCCCGCGCCCTCGCGCGAGGCGGCGGGGCTGCCGGCCGCGCTCGACCGGCTGGTCGCCGAGGTCGCGGCCCGCGAGCCGCGCGAACGCCCCGAGGACGCCGCCGCGACGCTCTCGCTGCTGCGCGCGGCGCGGGAGTCGCTGACCGAGGCGCAGCTCGACGCGGAGCCGCCGGCCGCGGTCGCGGCCCGCGAGGCGGGCGCGGCGGGCCGGTCGCCCGTGGGCCCCGAGGACAGGACCAGGGTCGTGCCCCGGCCGCCGGGGGTGGCCGCGACCGGTCCTGACGGCCGGGACGGGACCGACGTGACGGCGCGCATCGACCTGCCGCCGGCCCCGCCGCCGCACCCGCCGGGCTCCGCCCCCGGCGGGCGGCGGCTGCCGCGCGGGCGTGCGCTCGCGCTGATCGTGGCGGTGCTCGTGGTCCTGGCCGGCGGCGTGGGCGTCTGGTACATCAACTCGGGCCAGTTCATGCGCACACCGGGCGTGCTCGGGCTCGAAGAGGCCGAGGCGGTCGAGGTGCTGCGGGACGCGGGCCTTGAGGTGGAGGTGGCGCGGGACACCTCGGAGGCCGTCGAACGCGGTCTCGTGCTGCGCACCGACCCCGAACGCGGGGAGCGCGTCAGGAGGAACGCGACCGTCACCATCACCGTCTCGACCGGCCCCGAGGTCGCCGAGGTGCCCAACGTGCGCGGCATGCCGCTGGACGAGGCACGGGAGGAGCTGCGCGCCGCGGGACTCACCCCGGGCGAGGAGACCCGGCGGTACTCGGGGGAGGTGCCGCGCGGCTCCGTCATCGAGACGGACCCGGTCGCCGGCGAGCAGCGGCGGCCCGACTCGGCGGTGGGGATCGCGGTCAGCCGGGGCCGTGAGGTGTCCGTGCCCGATGTGGTCGGACTGCCCGAGGGGACGGCGATCGAGGAGCTGGCCTCGCGGGGCCTCGATGTGGAGATCGCGGACGAGCGGGTCTACTCCGACGAGGAGTCGGGCACCGTCGCGGAGCAGTCCCCCGGGGCCGGCGAAAGCCTCGGCGAGGGGGACACGGTGGAGCTGGCCGTCTCCAGGGGGCCCGAGCTGGTCGAGGTGCCGGACGTGCGGGGCATGGACGAGGACGAGGCCCGCGACACGCTGGAGGCCGAGGGCTTCGAGGTGGACGTGAACCGCGTCTTCTTCACCGGCACGGTGTTCAACCAGTCCGTGCACAGCGGGGACCGCGCTCCGCGTGGCTCGACGATCACCATCTGGGTCCGCTGATCCCACAGCTTTGCCCTCGCGAAACATCAGAACAACGCGCGAAGCGTGTGAGCCCGGTCATAGGAGTTGGGTCACATACGAAGATGCTTAGGATTTTCGTAGTGAGCCACTGACCGGGCTCAATTCTTTTATCCGGACCTGTTCCCGGACCTTCGAGCACTATCCGACCTAGTAAGGGACGTCTTTGCGTCCGCTTTTCGGGTGCTGTTACGAAGAGCCATCGCAAGCCACGCGAGGAACACGAGGTCCCCTGACATGCCCGCTCACCGCAGCACGCAGAAGCCCCGCAGGAGACTGCGGAGAACCACGACCGCGGCTCTCGCCACCGCGGGCGCCGCGGCACTCGCCCTCACCGCCGTGCCTGCCGTCGCGGGAACGGGCGGCGCGGGCGCGGACGGCGGCGCGGCCGACTGGACCGTGAAGTCCGCCGGCGTACCGGGCCAGCGCGGGCCCGCGACGCCCGAGCCCGAGGAGGAGCCGCGGCGCCCCGACCTCGCCCCGGCGACCGCGTCGGTCGTGGCCGCTGCCGTGGCCGGGCAGCAGGCCGTGGCCGCGGAGGCGGCCGTGTCGGCCGAGCGGGCCGAGCAGCGCGCCGAGGCCGAGCGCCTGGCCGCCGAGGAGCGCGCGGCCGAGGAGGCGGCGAGCCGGGCCGCGCAGCGGCAGGAGCTGCCGGTCGCCGAGCCCGAGCCCGCGCCCGAGCCCGTCGAGGCCCCGGCCGCCGAGCCCGCGGCGCCCGTCTACACGGACGATCTCGACGGCTGGATCCGCGAGGCCCTCGACATCATGGCGCAGCACGGAATTCCCGGCACCTACGAGGGACTTCACCGCAACATCATGCGTGAATCCAGCGGTGACCCGAACGCCATCAATCTCTGGGACATCAACGCCATCAACGGCACGCCTTCCATAGGCCTGTTGCAGGTGATCAAGCCGACGTTCGACGCCTATCACGTCGAGGGAACTCCCTACGACCAGTACGACCCGGTCGCCAATATCGTTGCCGCCGCCAACTACGCCGCGGACCGTTACGGCTCCATCGACAACGTCAACGGCCCCTACTGACAACGCGTCGCGATCGCGACGTCCGAACGGCCGTGCCCCGCACCGCGCGGGGCACGGCCGTTCGGCGTTCGGATCTAGAGTTCGGGGCCCTCGCCCGGCTGCTCCTGGTAGGAGTAGCGCTGCTCGCGCCAGGGGTCACCGATGTTGTGGTAGCCCCGCTCCTCCCAGAACCCGCGCCGGTCGGCCGTCATGTACTCGACACCGCGGACCCATTTGGGGCCCTTCCACGCGTACAGGTGCGGCACCGCCAGGCGCACGGGGAAGCCGTGCTCGGCCGTCAGCAGCTCACCGTCCCTGTGGGTGGCGAACACGGTGTGCCCGGCCGCGAAGTCCTCGATCCGCAGGTTCGCGCTGTAGCCGTACTCGGCCCACACCATCACGTGCGTGACCCCGGGGGCGGGCGGGACGAGGGCGAGGAGCGTGCGCGCCCGCACCCCGCCCCACTCGACGTCCCGCATGCTGAACTTGGTCACGCAGTGCAGGTCCGCCAGGACGGTCTCGTGGGGCAGCGCGGAGAACTCCTCGTGGGTCCAGCAGCGCTTGTCCCCGTCGGCCGTGGCTCCGAAGACGCGGAACTCCCAGCGTTCCGGCCGAAACCTCGGCACCGGCCCGTAGTGCGTGACGGGCCACCCGCGCTGGGGGCGCTGCCCCGGCGGGAGCCCGTCCGCGTCCGGCCGGCGCTCTCCTCCCCCGCGGCTGTCCGGCTGACCCATGCGTCCATGGTGTCAGACCCGCTCGGCGGGCTCGCACCGCCACCCCGCAAGCCGCCCCGACCTGCACGAACGACGCGGAATCCGGCCAATTCGGTAAGCCTTCGCTTACTGGACGGATCGCCTCGGCGGTGCCACGATGCGCGTTCAGCCACACCACGACCGGGCACCGGAACAGGACACCGGTCCTGACGATCGCAGCCGATCACCACGCCGGCGAGACCCGACGAAGAACCGACGAGACCCGACGAAGACCCAGAAGAGCCGGAAAAGCCGAAGAGAAGGAGCGCGCCGCCATGCAGGGCGACCCCGAGGTCATCGAGTTCCTGAACGAGCAGCTGACCGCCGAACTCACCGCCATCAACCAGTACTTCCTGCACGCCAAGATGCAGGAGCACTTCGGGTGGACGAAGCTCGCCGCCTACACCCGCGCCGAGTCGTTCGACGAGATGCGGCACGCCGAGGTGCTCACCGACCGCATTCTCTTCCTCGAAGGACTGCCGAACTACCAGCGGCTGTTCCACGTGCGGGTCGGCCAGACCGTCACCGAGATGTTCCAGGCCGACCGGCAGATCGAGGTGGAGGCGATCGACCGCCTCAGGCGCGGCATCGAGGTGATGCGGGCCAAGGGGGACGTCACCTCGGCCAACATCTTCGAGGACATCCTCAAGGACGAGGAGCACCACATCGACTACCTCGACACGCAGCTCGACCTCGTCGACAAGCTGGGTGAGGCGCTCTACCTGGCGCAGCAGATCGAGCAGCAGCAGCCGGGCCAAGCCTGACCGCGCGCTCCTACACCGCCGCGACGGCCGCCTTCCGGGCCTCCCGCGCCACGGCGGCGGCGGGCGAGGGCGCGGGAGCCGTGGGAACGGAGGGCGCGGCGGGAGCGGTGACCGCCGCTGCCGCCCGGGCGGCAGCGGCCTCACGGCGCGGGCAGCCCTCCCGGCCGAGCAGGCCCTGGATGCGCCGCACGCAGGAGCCGCAGTCCGTCCCGGCCCCGGAGGCGGACGCGATCTGCCGCGGAGTGCAGGCGCCCGCGGCGGCGTGCTCCCGCACCTGCTGCTCCGTGATGCCGAAGCACGAGCACACGAACACGGTCCACCCTCCGACGGCCTACTGAGGTAAACCTAACCTTACCCGGCGCCGGTGCGGACGCGACAGAGCCCCGGGCTGTGGCTCGGGCCACCCCCGGGGCTCGCGCGGGCCCGCCGTCAGCCGCGGTACATCTCGGCCACCAGGAACGCCAGGTCGAGCGACTGGCTGCGGTTGAGCCGCGGGTCGCACGCCGTCTCGTAGCGCTGGTGCAGGTCGTGCACGAAGATCTCGTCGCCGCCGCCGACGCACTCGGTGACGTCGTCGCCGGTCAGCTCCACGTGGATGCCGCCCGGGTGGGTGCCGAGGCCCTTGTGCACCTCGAAGAAGCCCTTGACCTCGTCGAGCACGTCGTCGAAACGGCGTGTCTTGTGCCCGGAGGCCGCCTCGAAGGTGTTGCCGTGCATCGGGTCGCACACCCAGGCCACCTGCGCGCCCGAAGCGGTGACGCGCTCCACCAGCGCCGGCAGCCGGTCGCGGATCTTGTCGGCGCCCATCCGCGTGATGAACGTCAGCCGGCCGGGCTCACGCTCCGGGTCCAGCCGGTCGATGAGCGCCAGGGCCTCGTCCGGCGTCGTCGTCGGCCCCAGCTTGACCCCGATGGGGTTGCGGATGTTGGCAGCGAACGCGATGTGCGCGCCGTCCAGCTGCCGCGTCCGCTCCCCGATCCACACCATGTGTCCCGAGACGTCGTACAGCGCCCCGCTGCGGGAGTCGACACGCGTCAGGGCCGCCTCGTAGTCGAGCAGCAGCGCCTCGTGCGAGGCGTAGAACTCCACCGAGTGGAACTCCGCCGGGTCGGCTCCGCACGCCTTCATGAAGTTGAGCGCGTTGTCGATCTCGCGGGCCAGCGCCTCGTAGCGCTGCCCGGAGGCCGAGGTGCGCACGAAGTCCTGGTTCCAGGCGTGCACCTGCCGCAGGTCCGCGTACCCACCGGTAGTGAAGCCGCGCACCAGGTTCAGGGTGGAGGCGGAGGCGTGGTACATCCGCCGCAGCCGCTCCGGGTCGGGCACCCGGGCCTCGGCCGTGAACTCGGGGCCGTTCACCGAGTCGCCCCGGTAGCTGGGCAGCGTGACGCCGTCCCGGGTCTCCGTCGGCTTCGAACGCGGCTTGGAGTACTGCCCCGCGATGCGCCCCACCTTCACGACGGGAACCGCGGCGGCGTAGGTGAGCACCGCGCTCATCTGGAGGAGCGTCTTCAGCTTCGCCCTGATCTGGTCGGCGCTCACCTGGTCGAACGCCTCGGCGCAGTCCCCGCCCTGGAGCAGGAACGCCTCGCCCCTGGCGACCGCGCCCACCTGGGCGCGCAGCTGGTCGCACTCGCCGGCGAAGACGAGTGGCGGATAGGTCTCTAGATCCGTGGTCACAGCGCGCAGAGCCTCTAGGTCCGGGTAGTCGGGCTGCTGCGCCGCGGGCAGGTCCCGCCATGAGGTGGCGATGGAAGTGCTGCTGTCAGCGTTCACGGTCACCGCTCCAGGTTACGGGGTCGGCAACCGCACGGGCCGCCCTGATCGAGGAGTGAGACGCCGGTCAAGGCTTCGCGTATAGTGCCCGCATGTTCGCGCAGCACACCCGCACCTGGTGGTGGACCGCTCATCCGGCGGCCCACTGACTGCGCGTCATCGCACTGGCGCCAGCGCCACGAAGGCCGCCCGAGGGGCGGCCTTCGGCGCGTTCGCGGGCCCGTCCCTCCCGATTCCCGGAAGGGAACCCGTCCCGTGACCGATCTCACCCCGCACACCACGCCGCCCGCGGACGCGGACACCGCCGCCGTGCTCGCCTCGTTCGCGGCCGGCGGCACCCCGTTCGCCCTCCTGCACCGCGGGGCCCCGGGCGCCGACCCCGCCGTCATCGAGGCCCTGAGCGGGCCGGTGACCGACCTCGCCCGGCTCGCCGACCTGCCGCTGCCCGCCTCGGGGGCCCTGGCCCTCGTGCCGTTCCGGCAGATCGCGGAGCGCGGCTTCGCCGCGGCCGACGACGGCACGCCGCTCTCGGTGCTCGTGCCGGAACTGACCGCGCGCCTGCCCCTGCGCGACGTCCTCGACGCGCTGCCGCGCCACGAGGTCGCCGTCCGTGACGGCGGCTTCGACGTCGGTGACGACGCCTACGCGGACACCGTCGGCGCGGTGCTGCGCGAGGAGATCGGCACCGGGCAGGGCGCGAACTTCGTCATCCGCCGGACCTTCACCGGCCGCGTCGACGGCTTCTCCGCGCGGGACGCGCTCGCCCTGTTCCGCCGCCTGCTGACCGGCGAACGCGGCGCCTACTGGACCTTCGTGGTGCACACAGGACGCCGCGTGCTCGTGGGGGCCAGCCCGGAGGCGCACGTGCGGATGGCCGGCGGAACGGTGGTGATGAACCCGATCTCGGGCACCTACCGCTATCCCGAGGACGGCCCCGACCCCGAGGGCCTGCTGGCGTTCCTCGCCGACCGCAAGGAGACCGAGGAGCTGTCCATGGTCGTCGACGAGGAGCTGAAGATGATGTGCGCCGTCGGTGACCGCGGCGGCCTGGTCGTCGGCCCCCGGCTGCGGGAGATGGCGCACCTCGCGCACACCGAGTACGAGCTGCGCGGGCGGACGTCCCTCGACGTGCGGGAGGTGCTGCGCGAGACGATGTTCGCCGCCACCGTCACCGGCAGCCCCGTGGAGAACGCCTGCCGCGTCATCCGCCGCCACGAGCGCGGCGGGCGCGGCTACTACGCCGGCGCGCTCGCGCTGATCGGCCGGGACGCCTCGGGGGCGCAGACCCTCGACTCGCCCATCCTCATCAGGACCGCCGACATCGACGCCCGGGACGGCACGCTCCGCGTCCCGGTCGGCGCGACACTCGTGCGCGGCTCGCGCCCCGAGGGCGAGGTGGCCGAGACGCACGCCAAGGCCGCGGCCGTGCTCTCCGCGCTCGGCGTGCGCCCGGCCGCGCCGGCGCGCGCGCCGAGTAGCCCGCGCCTTGCCGCCGACCCCCGGGTGCGGGCGGCGCTCGCGCACCGCAGGACCGCGCTCGCCCCGTTCTGGCTCCGCATGCGGGAACCCGCCGAGGCCGGGCCCGCGGCGCGCGAGGTGCTGGTGGTCGACGGCGAGGACACGTTCACCTCGATGCTCGCGCACCTGCTGCGCGCCACCGGCGCGCGGGTCCGTGTGGTGCGCCACGACGCGCCGGGCGCGTGCGTCCTGGCGCGCCGGCACCCGGGTCCCGTGGTGCTCGGGCCCGGCCCCGGCAACCCGAACGACGCGGCCGACCCGAAGATGCGGCGGCTGCGCGCGCTGACCGCCGCGCTGCTCGGCCGCCACCCGCACCCGGTGGTGGGGCTCTGCCTGGGCCACGAGCTGATCGCCGCGGAACTCGGCCTGCCCGTCGTGCGCAAGGAACGGCCGCGGCAGGGAGCGCAGGAGCGCGTCGACCTCTTCGGCCGCGCGGAGACCGTCGGGTTCTACAACTCGTGGGCGGCCCGCTGCGACGACGACGCGGCCACCGAACTGGCCGGCCGCGGCATCGAGGTGGCCAGGGACGCGGCGACCGGCGAGGTGCACGCGCTGCGCGGGCCCGGGTTCCGCGGCGTGCAGTTCCACCCCGAGTCGGTGCTGACCCTGAACGGCCCCCGCATCGCGGCTGACCTGCTGGCCCCCGCCCCCGTCGCGCCCCGCGCGCCGACGGGCACCTGACCCCGCGCCGCCCGCCCGCCGGGTCACTCCGCGTCGAGGCCGCTCTCGATGGCGTACCGCACCAGCTCGGCCCGGTTGTGCAGCTGGAGCTTGCCGAGGGTGTTCTGCACGTGGTTCTGCACCGTGCGGTGGGAGATGACCAGCCGGTCCGCGATCTGCCGGTACGTCAGCCCCTTGGCGACCAGCCGCAGCACCTCCGTCTCGCGCCCGGTCAGGCGCGGCACGTCCGCCTCGTCCGCCGTGCCCGGCGCCGAGGCCGTGGCCAGCCGCCGGAACTCGCCGAGCACCAGGCCCGCGAGCCCCGGCGTGAAGACCGCGTCGCCGTCCGCCGTGCGCCACACCGCGGCGACCAGCTCCTCGGCGCTCGCCGACTTCACCAGGTAGCCGGTCGCGCCCGCCTTCACCGCTTCGAGCACGTCCTCCTGCTCGCCGCTGGCCGAGAGCACCAGCACCTTGACGTCCCCCGCGAGCTGCCGGCACACCTCGGCGCCCGGCAGGCCCGGCAGGTTGAGGTCGAGCACGAGCACGTCGGGCCTGGCCGCCCGTGCCCTGCGCACCGCCTGCGGGCCGTCGCCCGCGGTGGCCACCACCTCGCAGCCCGCCGCACCCAGGTCGCGGGCGACCGCGTCCCGCCACATGGGATGGTCGTCGACGACCATCACGGTCAACGGCTTCTCGCTCATGTTCCGCCGCTCCCTCCGTCTCTTCCGCCGGGCCGCTTCGGCAGCCGCAGTTCCACCTCCGTGCCCTGCCCGGGCAGGGACACCCACTCCGCGTCACCGCCCAGGTCGCGCAGCCGGCCGCGGATGGAGAGCGCGGCGCCGAGCCGGCCCTCCGCCTCCGCCGCCGCCAGGCGCCCCTCGGGAATGCCGCGGCCGTCGTCGCGCACCGTCACCAGCACCTCGTCCGGCTCGTCCTCCAGCAGGATCCAGGCGCTCGCCGCCTCGCCCGCGTGCCTGCGCACGTTGTCCAGCGCCGCCGCCACGGCCGCGGCGAGCTCCGTCGCGACCGGCGCCGGCAGCGTCACCGGCTCGCCCGGGCCCGCGTAGGTGACGCGTTCGTCCGCGCCTGCCGCGCCCGCCAGGACCGCCCGCAGATCCGTGTCCCCGCCGGCCGTGCCCGGCGCCGGCTCCGCGCTGACCAGGGCGCGCAGCGCCCGCTCCTGCTCGCCGGCCAGCCGGCCGAGCTCGGCGGCCTCGCCGCCGATGGCGGCGCCGCGGCGCTGCACCATCGCGAGCACCTGGAGGACGCTGTCGTGGATGTCGCGCGCCAGCCGCTCCCGTTCCCTCGTGGCCGCCTCGATGCGCAGCGCCTTCGCCAGGGTGCGTTCACTGGCCCGCGCCACCTCGACGACGTAGCCGATGGTGATGGCCGCGACGCACACGAGGACCGCGTTCTGCACCGTGACGCCGGAGAACTCGCCGTCCTCGACGAGGTTCGCGGCCCCGACCAGCACCGACGCGACCAGGCCCCAGCGCCACCCGCCCTTGAGCGAGACGGCGAGCACCGAGCCCGCGACCCAGATCGAGGGCAGCGTGGGAGCGACCGCGTCCCCCGGGTCGGCCACCGGGCTCAGCAGCACGCCCGCGACGCCCAGCACGAGGTCGGCGGCGAGGAAGCGCGGCGGGCAGCGCTCGGCGGACGAGACGGCGCGGAACGTCACCAGCGTCCACAGCAGCAGCACCCCGAGGTAGGCGGCGCCGACCCAGGCCCGGTCGTACGCGCCGTACGCGGTCAGGAACAGCAGCCACGCGTAGCCCGCCGACAGCAGCCGGTACCCGGACAGCGCGCGCCACAGCGGCGTTTCCACGGATATCGCCGGTCCCCCGGCCATGCGCTCCCCCGTTCCCTCCCCGTCCAGGACCGGCGCCCGCCGGGCCCCGGCACCGGGGCCGCCCGCGCGGCGGTCTCAGTCGCCGCTCCTGCGGGCTTCCTTCTGCTTCTCCGCCAGGGCCCGCTTGGCGGCGGTGGCGTACACGTCGACGTACTCCTGGCCGGACAGCTTCATGATGGCGTACATCACCTCGTCGGTCAGCGAGCGGAGGATGAAACGGTCCCCCTCCATCCCCTGGTACCTGCGGAAGTCGAGGGGCTCGCCGATCCGGATGCCGGGCCGCATCAGCTTGGGCACGACCTTGCCCGGCGGCTGGATCTTCTCGGTGTCGATCATGGCGACCGGCAGCACGGGGGCCCCGGTGGCCAGGGCCACCCTGGCCAGTCCCCCCGGTTTGCCGCGGTACAGCCGCCCGTCCGGCGACCTGGTGCCCTCGGGGTAGATGCCGAACAGCTCCCCGCGCTCCAGCACGGCTATGCCGCTGCGTATCGCCGCCTCGCCGGCTCCCCTCGCGCCCGAGCGGTCCACCGGCAGCTGCCCGACGCCCTTGAAGAACGCGGCCGTCAGCCGCCCCTTCACGCCGGGCGAGGTGAAGTACTCGGCCTTCGCGATGAACGTGACCTTGCGGTCGAGCACGGCCGGCAGGAAGAAGGAGTCCGAGAACGACAGGTGATTGCTCGCCAGGATCGCGGGCCCCTCGGCCGGCACGTGCTCCTTCCCCTCGACCCAGGGCCGGAACGCCAGCTTGAGACCCGCCCCCACCGACACCTTCATCGCCCCGTAAAGCACCCGTTCGCCCTTCTGTCCGCCTGGCCCGACCTTACTGGGCAACGGCCGCGCATGGCGCGCCGAGGAGGGGCCCGCGTAGGGTGGCAGCCGTTTCCGAGAAGAGGAACGGAGTCGAGCCGATGCTGCTTCTTCCCGGGGCCGAGCCCTTCTCGCACGAGGGGTCGGCGACAGGCGTGCTGCTGTGCCACGGCTTCACCGGCTCCCCGCAGTCCCTGCGGCCCTGGGCCGAGCACCTCGCGGACCGGGGGCTCACGGTGTCCCTTCCGCTGCTGCCCGGGCACGGCACGCGCTGGCAGGATCTGCAACGCACCGGGTGGCAGGACTGGTACGCGGCCGTCGACCGGGCGCTGCGGGAGCTGACCGACCGGTGCGAGCACGTGTTCGTCGGCGGCCTGTCGATGGGGGCCGCGCTGGCGCTGCGCCTCGCCGCCCGCCGCGGGGCGGCGGTACGCGGGGTGGTCGCGGTGAACCCGGCCGTCACGTTCCCCAGGCTCCAGGGCCGCGCCCTGCCCGTCCTGCGGCACGTGGTGCCGACCACCCGGGGTCTGATCTCGGACATCGCCAGGGAGGGGGTGGCGGAGGTCGGGTACGACCGGGTGCCGCTGCACGCGGCGTACTCGCTGCGCGCGCTGTTCGCCCGGGTGCGCGAGGAACTGCCGCAGGTCACCCAGCCCGTCCTGCTGCTGCGCAGCCGCGTCGACCACGTCGTGCCCGCCTCGGACTCGGCCCTCGTGCGGGCCGCCGTGTCGGCCACGGACGTCACCGAGCATGTGCTCGAATTCAGCTTTCACGTGGCCACCCTTGACCGCGACGCGGAGCGTATCTTTCAAGAGACGGACGCCTTCATCAGCCGGCTCGCGACAAGGAAGACAGCCCGTGACGGAACGTGACCAGGAGCGCGGTGACGGCCGCGACCCGATCGACGAGGAAGCCGCGTGGGCCGAGATCGTCGCCGGCTACGGCGAAGAGCCCGCCGACCCGCCCGGCATGTGGCCCCCGGCGTCCTCGGCGACGCCGCCCGCGGAGACCGACGGGAAGGACGCGGCGGCCGACGGCGCCGACCGCGTGCACGTGGCGGAACCGCCGGCGGGCGACGCGCCGCCCGGCCCGCGGGACTGGGAGGCGGCCGAGGACGAGGAGGAGGACCACTTCGTCCCGCCCGAGCCGCCGCCGCTGCCGGAGACCGACCTGTCCACCAAACTGGCCTGGCTCGCGGTCATCGGCGGCCCTCTGCTGCTCGTCGGCACGACGCTGCTCCAGCGCGACATGAGCTGGTGGGTCGTCACCCTGGGCATCGGCGGGTTCCTCGGCGGCTTCGCCACCCTGGTGTCCCGCATGCGGGACGGCCACGACGACGACTGGACCGACCCGGGCAACGGAGCCGTCGTCTGACACCCCACTCCGCGTCAGCCCTCGGGGCCCGGGGGCGCGCGGCGGCCCGCAGGCGGTCCCGGCCGCGGCGGCCGTTCACTCCTCCAGGTGACGGCGGCCCGACGCGTCACCCCGGCGCGGGCACGCTCAGCCGTGCGAGGAGCGGCAGGTGGTCCGTCGCCCGCGCCAGGTCCCCCGGCTCCGTCCCCTGCGGCCGGGCGGGCACGCCGCAGCCGAGGACGCGCACGGCCGGCGTGCACAGCACGGCGTCGATGCGGCGGGCCGGGCGGCGCGAGGGGAACGTGTCGCCGCCCCCCTCGGGCGCCTCGCGCCACGCGTCGCGCAACGGCCCGGTCAGCAGCCGGAACGCCCGCCCGCCCGGCACCTCGTTGAGGTCTCCGGCCACGATCCCCGCGGGCCCGCCCCGCGCGGACAGCGCCGCGAGCCGGTCGAGCAGCGCACCGGCCTGCCGGGCGCGCTCGGCCGCGTCCAGGCTCAGGTGGCAGCTGACCACGGTGAACCGCGGCCCGCCCGCGGCCCGCAGCACCGCGGTGGCCAGGCCGCGGCGGTGCAGCCCCGGGGTGAGCGGCAGCGTCACGTCCTCGGCGTGCTCGACCGCCAGGCGCGGCGCAGCGAGGATCATCGTGCCGCAGGACGGCGCGCCGCCGGTCACGTACAGCAGGCCCGTCTCCCGGGCCAGGCGGGCCGCGGCGGACCGCCAGCCGAAGAACCGCGGCGCCTCCTGGACGCACAGCACATCGGGGGCGCAGCCGCGGACGACGCGGCCGAGCGCCGCGCGGTCGTCGCGCAGCGAGCGGACGTTGTAGCTGAGCAGCCGCACCTCCACGGCCAGGGCCGGCCCGCGCGCCGTCAGCCCTGGCGGGCGAGGTCGGCGGCGCCCACCAGGCCGGCCCTGCCGCCGAGCCGGGCGGCGAGCACCTGGGCGTGCGGCCGGTACCTGCTGCCGACGAGCCAGCGGCGGAACGACTTGCGGATCGGGTCGAGCACCAGGTCGCCCTCGTCCGAGACGCCGCCGCCGACGATGAACGCGGACGGGTCGAACAGCGAGGCCAGGTCGGCGAGTCCCGCGCCGGCCCAGCGGGCCAGCTCGCGGAAGGAGTCGATGGCGACCGGGTCGCCCTGCCTCGCGGCCGAGCTGACGTGCCGGCCCTCGATGCCCTCGGGGGTGCCGTCGCCCTCGGCGAGCAGGATCTTCGCGGCCTCGGGGGTCGCGGTGGCGCGCTGCCTGGCGTACCGGACCAGCGCCCGCCCCGAGGCGTACTGCTCCCAGCAGCCCTGGCTGCCGCAGCCGCACAGCAGCCCGTCGGGCACGACCCGCAGGTGGCCGAACTCGCCGGCGACCCCGAACCTGCCGCGGTGCAGCCGGCCGCCGATGATGATGCCGCCGCCGAGGCCGGTGCCGAGGGTGATGACCACGACGTCGTCGTGTCCCGTGCCGGCGCCGAAGCGGTACTCGCCCCAGGCGGCGGCGTTCGCGTCGTTCTCCACGACGACGGACAGGCTCACGCGCTGCTCGATCTTGTCCTTGAGCGCCTCGTGCCGCCAGGCGATGTTCGGCGCGAAGAGCACGGTGGCGCGCTTGTCGTCGACGTAACCCGCGGCGCCGATGCCGACCGCCTCGGCCGAGGTGCCCTCGCCCACCGCCTTGATCGCGTCGGCGATGGCCTCGATGACGCCCTCCGGGGAGGGCGGGGTCGCCACCTGACAGGTGTCGAGGATGGTTCCGGCCTCGTCGACCAGGCCGGCCGCGATCTTCGTGCCACCGATATCGACGCCGATGGTCAGTCCCATCAGATCTCCTTCGCATGGACCGCGCACCCCGGCCACCCGCGCGCGACGAGGCCGCACCGCGACCGCGCCCCGGCCCCCTTTCGGGCACAGGACAGGCCGGGCCGCTCCGGAGGCCGACGCGGCCGGGTGAAGTCCCCCTCGCGCCCAAGGGGGTGGAGTGACTGGTCCCTCAAGTGATGTCAGGTAGTGGTTCCCCGGCACCACGGTACCGGAGGGAGGCGTGCCCGACTGCCCCCGTCGCCGCCCCGGCTTCAGTCCAGGTCGATGCGCTGGGAGCCGCCCGACCCCGCGGGCCCGTCCGGATCGTCCCGCTCCGCCGCTTTCTCCCCGGCCCCGGGTCCGTCCTGCCCGCCGGGCCGCTCCGGGTCCGCGGCGCCACCGGAACGGGCCCCCGCATCGTCCGCCGCGGCTCCGGAACGCGCCCCGGACCCCTCGGTCGCGGCACCCGACGGCCGCGCCCAGCGCTGCTCCTGCTTCATGACGGCGGACCGGTAGGCGGCCAGCAGTTCCTGCCCCGCGCCCGCCAAGTGCTGGATCACGTCGGCGTTGCGCTCGATCACCGGCTCCACCGCGGCCCTCGCCCGTTCCGCGAGCGGGCCCGCGGCCAGCCCCGCCGCGGGGCCGAGGGCCCCGCCGAGGGCGGCGCCGAGGTGCCCGAGCCGCTCGGTCACGGCATCGGCCAGCTTGCGCAGTTCGTCCGCCGCGTCACCGGGCGGCGCTCCGTACCGCTCGCGCCGCCTGGCCCGCTCGGCGGCCAGATCCTCCTCGCACGCCGTGGCCCAGGCGTCCGGGTCCGGCCCCTGGCCCGCGGGCCCCGCGTCCGCGGCGCGGCCAGGGCCCGGTTCCGCCGGGTCTGCTGCGGGGTGCTCGCTCGGGTTGCTCATCGCGGCCTCCTGGGACATGCGCCTCCTTCGAGACTACCCCGGCGCGCCGGTGCCACCGCCGGTCCCGCCCTCCCCCGCCGGCCAGTGCTCGGGGTCGGGCGCGAAGCGCACGGCGAGTTCGCCGTCGTCGCCGAGCGCGGCCCCCGTGACGGTGCAGCGGCGCAGCGCGGCGGGCAGCGGCAGGGCGCGGCGGAACGGTCCCGTGGTGACGATGAGTTCGTCGCCCCGGCGCACGAGTCCCAGGGTGTCGCGGGTGGCGCCGGGCAGCGGCAGCCGCCACACCAGCAGCCCCTCGGTGGCCAGCCGGTCGTCGAGCACGGGCTCGCTCCGCCGCGGCGGCCCGGGCGGCGGGACTCCCAGGTCCGGCAGGTCGGCGCGCCCGGGGCCCGCGCCCAGGTGCGGCACCCGGTGCGCCTCCGGCAGCCCTGTCGCGCGCAGGAGGCCGCCGAGCACGGCCTCCTGCCGCTCGGCGAGCGCGGCGGGCCAGGTGCCGGAAGGCCCGGCGGGGGCCAGTCGGTTGGCGACGACGGACTCCACCGCGATCCCGTGCAGCGCGAGGCCGGCCCGCGCGGCGGCGGCCAGGCCCGCCGAACGTTCGGTGGGGTCGAGCACGAGCCGCACGGCCGCGCCCGGGCCCTGGACCAGGCGTTCGACGGCGGCGAGCCCGGCGTCCCAGCCGTCCGCGGCGCCGAACAGCCCGGCCACGGGCATCGGCACCCCGGCGAGCTGGGCGAGCAGCGGGTGCAGCGCGCGGGCGGTGCGCCGCTCCCGCGGCAGCAGCCGGCGCAGGTAGCGCCGGAGCCGGCCGGGCAGCGCGAGCAGCCGCACGGCGTCCGTGACCGCGGGCAGGTCGAGCACGACGAGCCGGTCCGCGCCGGGGGCGTGCGCCGCGTGGAGCGCGGTGAGCAGGGCCGCCTCGGCCGCGCCCGGCAGGTCCGTCAGCTCGTCGTCGTCCAGCGGCGTGGCGCCCAGCACGTCGAGCAGGGGGCCCGCGCGCCGCTGCGCGGCCAGCACTCCGGCGCGGAACGCGGCGGCCGGGTCGACGCGTGCCGCGGTCAGCCCGGGCTCGATCTCGGGCGGGGAGTCGTCCAGGGTCGGGGGAACGGCGCCGAGCAGCGCGGCCAGGCGGGCGGGCGGCGCGGGGCTGAGCAGCAGGGCCGGCCGGCCGGCGCGGGCGGCGGCCAGGGCGGTGGCGGCGGCGACGGTGGTGGCGCCGTCCCCGCCGGGCCCGGTGACGAACAGCGTGGCCGGCGCGTCCACCTCCGTCAGCCCTCGGCGCCGCGCGCGGTGGCGCCCGGGCCGTTCTCCACGCGCCTCTTGAGGCCGTCGAGCGCCCGATCGATGATGACCTTCTCGGCCTTGCGCTTGATCGTGCCCAGCATGGGGATCTTCACATCGACGGTGAGCTGGTAGGTGACCTCGGTCCGCTGCCCGCCGGCCGTCGGCACCAAGCGGTAGGAGCCGTCCAGGGAGCGCAGCATGCGGGACTTCACCAGCGACCAGCTGACCTGTTCCTCGCCCTGCCAGGTATAGGCCAGGGTGTGCTCGTCCTTGATCGCCCCGGCGTCGAGGAGCAGCCTGACCTGCTCGGCCCTGCCCCGGGCGTCGGTGCCGAGCACCTCCGCCTCCTTGACCTCACCGGTCCACTCGGGGTAGCGGCCGAAGTCGGCGATCACCGCCATGACATCGGCCGGGCTGGCCTCGATGGTGATGCTCGACCTGGTGTGTTCGGCCATGGCCGTGGCTCCTCGCGCTGCTCTCCGCCGGCGTCCGTCGTGGGAAGGCTATCGCGCGCCGGTGGGGGCGGGGCCACGGGAGTTCGGGCAGTAGGCTGCGTGAAGGGTCCGGAACGCGACAGACGAGGAGCAGTGGTGCAGGAGTTCAGCCTTCCGGCCCGGTACCAGGTACCCGCCGACGGCCATCTGCCCGGGCTGCTGGCGGCGAACGCCGAGCGGCACGGGGACGTCGCGGTGTACGCGCGCGACGGCGGCGAGGGGTGGGCCGACGTGACCGCGCGGCGGTTCCACGCCGAGGTCGAGGCCGTGGCCAAGGGGCTGCTGCGGGCCGGGATCGCGCCGGGCGACCGCGTGGGGCTGATGTCGCGCACCCGGTACGAGTGGTCCCTGGTCGACTTCGCGATCTGGACGGTCGGCGCGGTGACCGTGCCGGTGTACGAGACCAGCTCGGCCGAGCAGATCGCCTGGAACCTCTCGGACTCCGGCGCGGTCGCCGTCGTCGTGGAGACGCCCGAGCACCGGGCGGCCGTCGCGTCGGTGCGCGAGGAGCTGCCGGCGCTCG